>NZ_JBHVWN010000006.1:95354-222704 GCF_042882275.1 Streptomyces sp. NPDC058231
GCCCCGTCTTTTTTTTTTCCTTTCCTGGGGGGGTCCGCCTCCAACTGTTGGGGGCGGGCTTACACGCACCCCCCCCGCGCCCCCCGGGCCCCCCGCACCCCCCCGGGGGGCCGGCCCCCACGGCTTTCTGTGACACCCGTCGCTTCCGTCCGGAAAGCACCGATGCGATTCCGACTTCTCTGCCAATTGCCGCATCCTTGACGTATTGCTTGGTGTCGGAGAGTCGGAGAGGGGCTTCAACGATGAGTGCTGCACCGGTGTCCGCGCACGGCTTCGCCGTGATGCGGGGACGTGGCTACCGCCCGGAGCAGGTGGACGGTGCGGTGGCCGGACTGTCGGCGGAACGGGACGCGGCGTGGGAGAAGCTGTCCCGGCTGACCGCGCTGGCCGAGGAGCTGGAGGCCGAGTCGGTCCGGCTGGCCGAGGCCGTCGCCGTGCTCGCCCCGCAGACGTACGCCTCGCTCGGTGAGCGGGCCCAGGAGATCGTGGCACTCGCCGAAGCGGAGGTGCGGGCGGTGCGCGGCGCCGCGCAGGAGGAGGCGCAGGCGCTGCGGGACGCGGCGGACGGTGCGGCGCGTGCGCTCCGTGACGCGGCCCGCGCGGACTCCGACGCCGTGCGGTCCGCCGCCGGTGCCGAGGCCGACGCCGCGGTCGCCGCGGCCGGTGAGAGCGCCGAGACTCTGCTCTCCGCGGCCCGTGAGGAGGCTGCGGAGGTGCGGCAGGAGGCGCACACCGCGGTGACGCAGACGCGTCACCGCACCGCGAGCGTGCTGGCCCGTCAGGAGCAGGAGCACGCCGAGCGGTGGCAGGCGGCCGAGCGTGAGCTGGCCGGTGCCGAGGCGGCTCTGACCGCGCACCACGACGAGCTGACCGGCCGGGCGGAGGCGCGGCTGGCGGAGGCGCGACGGACGCTGGCGGATGCCGAGGAGGCGGCGCGGCACGGCCAGGAGGACGCCGAGGCGCAGGCTGCGGAGCTGGTCGCGGCGGCCAGGGTGCGCGAGGAGCGGGTGGTCAGGGAGACCGCGCGGATCCTGCGGGAGCACGAGGAGGGTCGCGAGGAGGTGCAGGCGCACATGGCGCATGTACGCAACTCCCTCGCGGCGCTCACCGGCCGTGCGGCGCCTGCGCAGGACTGACGGATCACCGGGCGTGCGGCCCGGGGGACGGGGCGGGGCCGGGGGCCGGCCGTCGCGGGCGCGCCGCGGCCTCACCGGCTCCTGACGACCCCGACCCGGGCCCCGCGCCAGACTCACCCGCCGCGGCGTCCTGTCGCAGGCGGTGCGCCCGCCAGGATCCATGGCTCCTCGGCCTCGTACAGCCGGCGTTCCTCGGCCGCGGTACGCCCGCCGAGCACGGTTCCCAGCCACCCCGCCAGGAAGCCGGCCGGGATCGACACGAGTCCGGTCGTGGTGAACGGGAACCAGTTGAAGTTGTGCCCGGGGAAGACCGAGGCGGGCGATCCCGAGACCAGATTGGTGCCGGTGATCAGCACCAGCACGGCGACGGTGCCGCCGATGAGGGTGCAGAGCACTCCGGTACGGGTGAAGCGCCGCCAGAACATGCTGTAGACGAGCGCCGGGGCCAGCGCCGACGCTCCGACGCAGAAGGAGAGGGTCACGAGCGCCTGGACGTTCCAGTGCCGGGCCAGCACGGCGAGCGTGATGGCGAGCAGGCCGACGCCGACCGCGGCGGCCTGGGCGGTGCCCATCTCGATGCGTCCCTCGACCGGTTCCTTGTCCCGGTCGCGTATCCCGTGCAGTCCGTTGGCGAACAGATCGTGGGCGAGCGAGTTCGCGCAGGCCAGGATCATTCCCGCGACGGAGGCGAGCAGTGTCAGGAAGATGGCCGTCGTCATGGTGGTGATGACCAGCGCACCGATTTCGCCGCTGCCCGCGACCGCGCCGCTGACCTGCAGGATCGAACCGTTGCCCTGTGCTCCGGCGGCGACGATGAGGTTGTGGCCGACCAGTGCCGCCGCGCCGAACCCGATCACGGTGAGCAGCAGGCAGAGCCCGACGACCACCGAGACCGCCCAGGACAGTGAGCGCCGGACGGCCTGTGCGCTGCGGGCGCTCGACATCCGCATGGTGATGTGCGGGAGACAGGCGGCGCCGAGCACCACGGTCAGTTCGGAGCTCACCATGTCGATCCCGCTGCCGCCGAACTGCAGCCCCGAGCGCAGATAGGCGGCTCCGGCGCCGCTGCCCTGCTGGGCGGCTGCGAGCAGCGCGCCGGCGGACCAGCCGAAGCGGTGCATGACCAGTGCGGAGATCGTGAGGCAGGCGGCGAGGAGGACGACCGTCTTGACGATCTGGATCAGGGCGGTTCCCTTCATCCCGCCGATCGCGGCGTAGCTGATCATCACGATGCCGAGCACGATGATGCAGCCGGTGCGGAATCCGGAGCTGTCGAAACCCAGGATGAAGGCGAGCAGATCACCGCTGCCGGCGAGCTGTACGACCATCAGGGGGACGAGTGCGGCGAGGGTGACGCCGCAGGCGGCGATGCGGACCGCCCGGCCCGGGGCGCGCCGGGTGAGCATGTCTCCCATGGTGAACCGGCCCGCGTTGCGCAGGGGTTCGGCCAGCAGGAACATCAGCAGGACGAGCGAGAGAGCGGTGCTCAGCGCGAGGACGAGGCCGTCGTAGCCGGTGAGGGCGATGATCCCGGTGGTGCCCAGGAGGGTCGCCGCGGACAGGTAGTCGCCGGCGATGGCGAGTCCGTTGCGTATCGGGGAGAGCGATCGGTAGCCGGTGTAGAACTCGTCGAGGTCGTCGCGGTCCGGGCCGGTCATGACGCAGAGCAGCAGGGTGACGGTGGCCACGGCGATGAAGGCCGCCAGGGACATCGTCTGTGCGGAGTCCTTGAATCCGTTCATCTGACCGTTCCCGTTCTTCGGAGTTCGGCGGCGAGCGGGTCGACGGTGCGCCGGGCGGTCCGCTCGTACAGGGTGATCGCGAGCAGGGTCACCGGGAGCTGGCACAGGCCGAGGGCCAGCCCGATGGTGAGACCGCTGCCGATGGGGTGGGTCATCAGACCCGGTGCGAAGCCGGAAAGCAGGAGGAAGAGCGTGAAGAAGCCGAGGGCGGTCAGCGTCGTGCCGCGCCGCAGTGTGCGGTAGGCGGCGCGCAGTCGGCGCAGATCGCTGTGGTGGCCGGGAGCGGGGACGGGGGTGGTGGGCGGGGTCGGCCACCGCGGTGGGCGCGAGGGCGCCGAACTCTGCCAGGGCAGCAGGAAGTCGGGGTCCTGCGGGGGCTGGTAGCGCGGCCGGTGGGACGGCTGCGGCCGGTGGTGGCGGGGTCCGGGCGAGGGGCGGTACGGAGGCCGGTGCGACGGATCCATGTGCGGGGGTTCGTGCGACATCGTGATGCTGCTCCTTGCGCGGCTCGGGTCCGGGGAGGACTGCAAGGCAGGAGCGCGGGTGCGCTGTTGAAGCGCGTACGTTACTAGCGGGTAGTGGGCTGGGGAAGGGTTGCTCCGAACTACCCGCGGTAACCTTTCAGATGTCTAGTCCCTGGGCGGTTCGGCGGTGCCGCCGGCGTCCGTTCCGTCGGCGGCTGCGGGGTCCTCGGTGAGGATCGGGAAGCGGCGCGGCGCCACGAAGACCAGCACCAGCACGGCCACCGCCGCAGCCGCCGCGGCCCCGAGGTAGACCTGGTCGACCGCGGCGTCGACGGCCCGCCGCAGGTAGTCCGTCGCGGCGGCGGAGAGCGCGCCGGGGTCGTCCAGTGCGCGCGAGACCGCGTCCAGGTCGCCCGGCAGCCCGGGTACCGGCGCGTGGACCAGCCGGGACGCGAGGACCCCGTTGGCGACGGCCCCGAAGAGCGCGGCGCCCAGGCTCTGGCCGACCTGCCGGCAGAAGAGCACGGAAGCCGTCGTCGTACCCCGCTCGGACCAGCCGACCGTCGACTGGACCCCGACGATCAGCGGCAGTTGGAACAGTCCCAGCGCGGCGCCCAGCAACAGCATGATCAGCGCGGGCTGCCAGGGCGCACCGGGATACGGCAGCAGCGGAAAGGCCAGCAGGACGAGGAGCGCGCAGCTCATCCCGATGATCGCGGTACGGCGGAAGCCGATGCGGTTGTAGACGCGGTTGGAGAGCGCGGCCGACACCGGCCAGCTCAGCGTCATCACCGAGAGCACGAACCCGGCGGCGATCGGGCCGAGACCGAGGACCGACTGGGCGTACGTCGGCAGGAAGACGGTCGGCGCGACCATCAGCAGCCCCATCGCGCCCAGGGCCAGATTGACGGAGGCGATGGTCCGCCGCCGCCAGACCCAGCCGGGGATCACCGGGTCGGCGGCGCGCCGCTCGATGACCACGGTCAGTGCGGCGAGGGCGGCGCTCGCGGCAAGCAGGCCGAGCGACGGCGCGGACAGCCAGGGCCAGGCGACCCCGCCCTGCACGAGCGCGGTCAGCAGCAGGGCGCCGGTCGCGAAGACGGCGAGCGCACCCGCCCAGTCGATACGGGGCCGGGGTGCCCCGGCGGCGCGGCGGATGCGGGACGGCTCATGGAGGTGGCGTACGACCAGCCAGAGCGCGACCGCCCCCACCGGCAGGTTGATCAGGAAGATCCAGCGCCAGTCCGCGTACGACGCGAGCAGCCCGCCGATCACCGGCCCGGCGACGGCTGACGTGGCCCAGACGGTGGACAGCTTGGCCTGGATCCTGGGGCGTTCCTTGAGCGGGTAGAGGTCGGCGGCGATGGTCTGCACCGTGCCCTGCAGCGCTCCGCCGCCGAGTCCCTGGACGACACGGAAGGCGATCAGCGCAGCCATGCTCCAGGCGCCGGCGCAGAGCACCGAACCGATCAGGAAGAGGATGATCCCGGCGATCAGCACCGGCTTGCGGCCGAAGGTGTCGGAGAGCTTGCCGTAGACCGGCAGAGTGACGGTGACGGCCAGCAGATAGCCGGAGAAGAGCCAGGAGAAGACGGCGAAGCCGCCGAGGTCACCGACGATCTGCGGGACCGCGGTGGAGACGATGGTGCCGTCGATGGCGGTCAGCGCCATCCCGAGCATCAGCGCGGCCACGACGGGGCCGCGGCCCCGGGGCGCGGCCGGGGAGGGTGCGGGGCCCACTCCGGACCCGGATATCGCTTCGGTGCCGCCGGCCGCGCCGCTCACAAAGATCCCTTCCCCATGCACGTACTTTCCCGGGGACACTGTCTCACCCGTTGCCGTGGGGGTGCAGCGGAACGGGCCGCGGCCACCCCGGGGCCGAGTCCCTGAGACCCGGCTCCACCGGGCGCCCCGGACCCCTAGGGGTAGCTCCTTACTTCTGTCCAGGGGCGGTTCCTCCCGGCGGAGGACGTGGCGGCGGGAGCCCGTTCCTTAGCGTGTTCCTACAGCGCGAATGCGGGTGACCGCAGGGGGCGGGGTGGGGAAAACCCCACCTCAAGACTGCGCTGCGCACCAGCGCGCCGGACCACCTCCGGACACCAGACTCGGTACCGGCGGGGCGAGGGCGGTAGGACCGCCGCCGTCACCACGCCGGCCCGGCCGGACTCACCGGCCGCTTCCCACTCGAAGCCACGTCTTCACCCACAGAGGAGAATCACCGTGACAACGGCTGTAACCATTCCCAGGCACGGGGGCACTGGAGGGCGTACGGCCGTCGCTGCGCGGGCGCGGCAGGTCGTCAAGGCGTACGGCACGGGGGAGACCCGGGTCGTCGCACTCGACCGTGTCGACGTGGACATCGCCCGCGGGCAGTTCACGGCGATCATGGGGCCGTCGGGCTCGGGCAAGTCGACCCTGATGCACTGCCTGGCGGGCCTGGACACGGTGAGCTCGGGCGAGATCCACCTCGCCGAAACCGAGATCACCAGGCTCAAGGACAAGAAGCTCACCCAGCTCCGCCGGGACCGGATCGGCTTCATCTTCCAGGCGTTCAACCTGCTGCCCACGCTCAACGCGCTGGAGAACATCACGCTGCCGATGGACATCGCGGGCCGCAAGCCCGACGCCGACTGGCTGCGCCAGGTCGTGGAGACGGTGGGCCTCGCCGAGCGGCTGAAGCACCGGCCCACCGAGCTCTCCGGCGGTCAGCAGCAGCGCGTCGCGGTGGCCAGGGCGCTCGCCGCCCGCCCGGAGATCATCTTCGGCGACGAGCCCACCGGAAACCTGGACTCGCGGGCCGGCGCCGAGGTGCTGAACTTCCTGCGCCGGTCGGTGGACGAGCTGGGGCAGACCATCGTGATGGTCACCCACGACCCGGTGGCCGCCTCCTACGCGGACCGGGTGCTGTATCTCGCCGACGGACGCATCGTCGACGAGATGAACAACCCGACGGCCGACCAGGTCCTCGACCGGATGAAGGACTTCGACGCGCGCGGGCGGACGTCATGACCGTCTGGAAGACCTCGGTGCGCAACTTCTTCGCGCACAAGGGCCGGATGGCGCTCTCCGCCGTCGCGGTCATGCTGTCGGTGGCGTTCGTGTGCGGCACGCTCGTCTTCACCGACACGATGAACACCACGTTCGACAAGCTCTTCGCAGCCACCTCCGCCGACGTCACCGTCAGCCCCCGGAACGCGCAGGGCGCCGACGAGATGCCGCAGAGCGGCAGGCCTGTCTCGCTGCCCGCCGCAGCCGTCGAGCAGGCCAGGAAGGCGGACGGGGTGAAGACCGCCGAGGGCGCGGTCACCAGCATGTCCGTCACCGTCGTCGACCGTCACGACAAGAACATGGGCTCCTCGACCGGCGCCCCGACGATCGCGGGCAACTGGACGCGGAACGACCTGCGTTCGATGGAGATCACCTCCGGACACGCACCGCGCGGACCGACCGAGGTCATGGTCGACGCCGACACCGCGGACAAGCACCACCTGAAGATCGGTGACGAGCTGCGCACCATCGCCGTCACCGGCGACATCAGGGCGACGATCAGCGGTATCGCCTCCTTCAAGGTCACCAACCCGGGTGCGGCCGTCGTCTACCTCGACACCGCCACCGCGCAGACCAAGCTGCTCGGCAAGCCCGGTGTCTTCACCCACATCTCCGTCACCGCCGAACCCGGTGTCAGCGACACGCAGTTGAAGAAGAACGTCGCCACCGCCCTCGGTGACAGTGCCGCGTACAAGCTCCAGACCCAGCAGGAGGCCGCGGACGCCAACAAGGACTCGATGGGCTCCTTCCTCGACGTGATGAAGTACGCGATGCTCGGCTTCGCCGGGATCGCCTTCCTCGTCGGCATCTTCCTCATCGTCAACACCTTCTCGATGCTGGTGGCCCAGCGCACCCGCGAGATCGGCCTGATGCGGGCCATCGGCTCCAGCCGCAGGCAGGTCAACCGGTCCGTGCTGGTCGAGGCGCTGTTCCTCGGCTTCGTCGGCTCCGTCCTCGGCGTCGGTGCCGGAATCGGTGTCGCCGTCGGCCTGATGAAGCTCATGACCGCCATGGGCATGAACCTGTCCACCGAGGACCTCACGATCGCCTGGACGACTCCGGTGCTCGGGCTGGCGCTCGGCGTCATCGTCACCGTCGTCGCCGCGTACGTCCCGGCCCGCCGGGCCGGGAAGATCTCCCCGATGGCCGCCCTACGCGATGCCGGCACCCCGGCGGACGGCCGCGCCGGCCGGGTACGGGCCCTGATCGGTCTGGTCCTCACGGCCGCCGGTGGCGCCGCCCTGTACACCGCGGCGCAGGCCGACAAGGCGAGCGACGGATCGCTCTTCCTCGGTGTCGGTGTGGTCTTCACCCTGATCGGCCTCATCGTGATCGGCCCGCTGCTGGCCGGTTTCGTGGTCCGGGTGCTCAGCACGGTGGTACTGCGGATGTTCGGACCGGTCGGACGGATGGCGGAGCGCAACGCGCTGCGCAACCCGCGGCGTACCGGAGCGACCGGAGCGGCCCTGATGATCGGCCTCGCGCTGGTCGCCTGCCTCTCCGTCGTCGGCTCGTCGATGGTCGCCTCGGCGACCGAGGAGCTCGACAGGTCGGTCGGCGCGGACTTCATCGTCCAGCCGAGCGGTGACCCGCCCCAGCCGATCGTGCCGCAGGCGGCGAAGGCCCTGGAGGCCGTCCCGGGTATCGAGCACATCACCGACTACAAGTCGGTCAGTGCCAAGCTGACCACCCCCGACGGTGCGGTCGAGGACGAGGGTGTCGTCGCCGCTGACCCGACGTACCGGGACGACCTGCGCCGCGAGACGGTCTCCGGGAACCTGGCCGACGCCTACGGCAAGGACGCCATGTCGGTCGGCGACGTGTACGCCACCCGGCACAAGGTCGAGGTCGGTGACCGGATCACCGTCGCGTTCAAGGACGGCGCGACGGCGAAGCTCAAGGTCGCCGCGATCACCTCGGACGACACGAACATCGACAAGGGCGCGATGTACACCAGCATCACGACCGCCGAGAAGTACGTCCCCGCCGACAAGATGCCGAAGAACATGATCATGTTCGCCAAGGCGCAGGACGGCAAGGAGAAGGAGGCGTACACCGCCCTCAAGGACGCCCTCGCCGCGTACCCGCAGTACACCGTGCAGAACCAGGCCGACTTCAAGCAGGACCTGAAGGACCAGATCGGCCAGCTGCTGAACATCGTCTACGGTCTGCTGGCGCTCGCGATCATCGTCGCGGTGCTCGGTGTGGTGAACACTCTGGCCCTGTCGGTGGTCGAGCGGACCAGGGAGATCGGCCTGATGCGTGCCATCGGCCTCTCCCGGCGCCAGCTGCGCCGCATGATCCGCCTGGAGTCGGTGGTCATCGCTCTCTTCGGTGCCCTGCTCGGCCTGGGCCTGGGCATGGGCTGGGGCACGGCCGCGCAGAAGCTGCTGGCCCTGGAAGGCCTCGGCGTGCTCGAGATTCCGTGGCCGACGATCCTCACGGTCTTCGTCGGCTCGGCCTTCGTCGGCCTGTTCGCGGCCCTGGTCCCGGCGTTCCGGGCGGGCCGGATGAACGTGCTGAACGCGATCGCCACCGAATAGCGGCCGCGGAGATCCACGTAGGATGACTGGTCCGGCCCCGGGTGTTCCTCCAAACACCCGGGGCTGGATGCATTGCCGCTGCTCCCGGCGCGGCGCCCCTGCGCGCCGGGAGAGGACGCGAGGACGTGGTCACCCTCAGGGGGACGGCCGGGGTGCGCAGCGGGTGCGGCCGGGGTGCGACGTGCCGTCGGAGGTCGCCGGCCGGTGCCGGAGGGCGCCCGCAATCCGGCCCGCCGAGCCGGATTGCGGGCGCGGGTGTCACAGGGGAGTCGTACGCTGGGAACCCCCGGCCCGTGAAACGTGTCGGGCCCTTCGCGTTGCCCCTGGCAGCAGCCGGCTGCCGGAACCTCGCCCTCGTTACCCGGACGGAAGCCCTTCATGAGCCTGCACGGTCTGCTGGATGTCGTCGTACGTGACCCGGCACTCGCCGAAGCGGTGAAGGCCGCCACCGACGGCCACCGGATGCATGTCGACCTCGTCGGCCCTGCCGCTGCGCGCCCCTTCGCCGTGGCCGCGCTGGCCCGCGAGGCCGGCCGGACGGTGCTCGCGGTGACCGCGACCGGCCGGGAGGCCGAGGACCTGGCCGCCGCGCTGCGGACCCTGCTGCCCCCGGACAGCGTCGCCGAGTTCCCGTCCTGGGAGACCCTGCCGCACGAGCGGCTCTCCCCCCGGTCGGACACCGTGGGCCGCCGCCTGGCCGTGCTGCGCCGCCTCGTGCACCCCAGGGCCGACGATCCGGAGACCGGCCCGGTCAGTGTCCTCGTCGCGCCGGTGCGATCCGTGCTGCAGCCACAGGTCAAGGGGCTCGGCGACCTGGAGCCGGTGGCGCTGCGCATCGGGCAGAGCGCCGACCTCGGCGAGACCGTGGAGGCACTCGCGGCGGCCGCGTACTCCCGGGTGGAACTCGTCGAGAAGCGCGGCGAGTTCGCCGTCCGCGGCGGCATCCTGGACGTCTTCCCGCCGACCGAGGAGCACCCCCTCCGGGTGGAGTTCTGGGGTGACGACGTCGAGGAGATCCGCTACTTCAAGATTGCCGACCAGCGGTCGCTGGAGATCGCCGAGCACGGACTGTGGGCGCCGCCCTGCCGCGAGCTCCTGCTCACCGACGAGGTGCGTGAACGGGCCGCGGCCCTCGCCGAACAGCATCCGGAGCTCGGCGAGCTGCTCGGCAGGATCGCCGAGGGGATCGCGGTGGAGGGCATGGAGTCCCTCGCCCCGGTTCTCGTCGACGACATGGAGCTGCTGCTCGACGTGTTGCCGAAGGGCTCGATGGCGCTGGTCTGCGACCCGGAGCGGGTCCGCACCAGGGCGGCCGACCTGGTCGCCACCAGTCAGGAGTTCCTCCAGGCGTCCTGGGCGGCGACGGCGGGCGGCGGCGACGCGCCGATCGATGTCGGTGCGGCCTCCCTGTGGGGCATCGCGGACGTCCGCGACCGGGCCCGCGAGCTGGACATGATGTGGTGGTCGGTCTCCCCGTTCGCCGCCGACGCCGAGCTCGACGAGGACACCCTGAAGCTCACGATGCACGCCCCGGAGTCGTACCGAGGCGACACCGCCCGGGCACTCGCGGACACCAAGGGCTGGCTCGCCGACGGCTGGCGCACGGTGTACGTCACCGAGGGGCAGGGTCTCGCCTCCCGTACCGTCGAGGTGCTCGGCGGCGAAGGCATCGCGGCCCGCCTGGACCCGGACCTGGCGGAGATCTCGCCGTCCCTCGTCCATGTCTCGTGCGGTGCGATCGACCACGGCTTCGTGGACCCCGCGCTGAAGCTCGCCGTGCTCACCGAGACGGATCTGACGGGTCAGCGCACCGCCACCAAGGACCTGGGCCGGATGCCGGCCCGCCGCAGGAAGACGATCGACCCGCTGACGCTGGAGGCGGGCGACTACATCGTCCACGAGCAGCACGGCGTGGGCCGCTACATCGAGATGGTGCAGCGTACGGTGCAGGGCGCCACCCGCGAGTACCTGCTGGTCGAATACGCCCCCGCCAAGCGCGGCCAGCCCGGCGACCGCCTCTACATCCCGACCGACCAGCTGGAACAGGTCACCAAGTACGTCGGCGGCGAGGCCCCCACGCTGCACCGGCTCGGCGGCGCCGACTGGACGAAGACCAAGGCACGCGCCAAGAAGGCGGTCAAGGAGATCGCCGCCGACCTGATCAAGCTGTACTCGGCCCGGATGGCGGCGCCCGGCCATGTCTTCGGCCCGGACACCCCCTGGCAGCGCGAGCTGGAGGACGCCTTCCCGTACGCGGAGACGCCCGACCAGCTGACCACCATCGCCGAGGTCAAGGAGGACATGGAGAAGTCGGTTCCGATGGACCGGCTGATCTGCGGCGACGTCGGTTACGGCAAGACGGAGATCGCGGTCCGGGCCGCGTTCAAGGCGGTGCAGGACGGCAAGCAGGTCGCCGTCCTCGTCCCCACCACACTCCTGGTCCAGCAGCACTACGGCACGTTCACCGAGCGCTACTCCCAATTCCCGGTCAGCGTAAGGGCGCTGAGCCGCTTCCAGTCCGATTCCGAATCGAAGACGACCCTTCAGGGTCTGCGCGAGGGCTCCGTCGACCTGGTCATCGGCACCCACCGGCTGTTCTCCTCCGAGACGAAGTTCAAGGACCTGGGGCTGGTCATCGTCGACGAGGAGCAGCGCTTCGGCGTCGAGCACAAGGAACAGCTGAAGAAGCTACGGGCCAACGTCGACGTCCTGACGATGTCCGCGACGCCCATCCCCCGGACGCTCGAAATGGCGGTCACCGGCATCCGCGAGATGTCCACGATCACCACGCCGCCCGAGGAGCGCCACCCGGTCCTCACCTTCGTCGGGCCGTACGAGGAGAAGCAGATCGGGGCGGCGATCCGCCGCGAGCTGCTCCGGGAGGGGCAGGCGTTCTACATCCACAACCGGGTCGAGTCGATCGACCGGGCGGCTGCCCGGCTCCGTGAGATCGTTCCCGAGGCCCGGATCGCGACCGCCCACGGTCAGATGTCCGAACAGGCCCTGGAGCAGGTGGTGGTGGACTTCTGGGAGAAGAAGTTCGACGTCCTGGTCTCGACCACCATCGTCGAGTCCGGCATCGACATCTCCAACGCCAACACCCTGATCGTGGAGCGCGGCGACAACTTCGGCCTCTCCCAGCTCCACCAGCTGCGCGGCCGCGTCGGCCGAGGCCGCGAGCGCGGGTACGCGTACTTCCTGTACCCGCCGGAGAAGCCGCTCACCGAGACCGCCCACGAGCGCCTGGCCACGATCGCCCAGCACACGGAGATGGGTGCGGGCATGTACGTGGCCATGAAGGACCTGGAGATCCGCGGCGCCGGAAACCTTCTGGGCGGCGAACAGTCCGGCCACATCGCGGGCGTCGGCTTCGACCTGTACGTACGCATGGTCGGCGAGGCCGTCGCCGACTACCGGGCCTCGCTCGAAGGCGGTGTGGAGGAGGAGCCGCCGCTGGAGGTCAAGATCGAGCTCCCGGTCGACGCGCACGTCCCGCACGACTACGCCCCCGGGGAGCGGCTGCGTCTCCAGGCGTACCGCGCGATCGCGTCCGCCACCACGGAGGACGACATCAAGGCGGTCCGCGAGGAGCTCACCGACCGCTACGGCAAGCTCCCGGAGCCGGTCGAGAACCTCCTGCTGGTCGCGGGCCTGCGGATGTTGGCCCGTGCCTGCGGCGTCGGCGACGTCGTGCTCCAGGGGTCGAACATCCGGTTCGCCCCGGTGGAGCTGCGCGAGTCGCAGGAACTCCGGCTGAAGCGCCTCTACCCCAAGACGATCATCAAGCCGGCTGTCCGGCAGATCCTGGTGCCGCGCCCGACCACCGGGAAGATCGGTGGCAAGCCGGTCGTCGGCCGCGAACTGCTGGCCTGGACGGGGGAGTTCCTCACGACGATTCTGGGGTCCTGAACAACAGCCCGGTGAGCGACCGGAACGCCTCCTCGGGGTTCCGGTCGCCCAGCGGGCCGGTCAGGTTGCCACTCAGCAGCAAGGTGGCGTAGCCGTGGGCCAGTGACCAGGCGGCCACCCCCGCGAGACGGCTGTCGGTACCGCGTCCCGGGGCGGGGAGCGCGTCCACGCCGGCGCTCAGCGCCCGCGCCGCGCGGGCCTTCGCGGCGAGGAGCTCCGGGTCGTCGGCGCGGTGCAGCTCCGGTCGGAACATCACCTGGAAGTGCGCCGGGTGGTCGGTCGCGAACCGTACGTACCGCACGCCTCTCTCCCGCAGGTCCGGCGCGTCGGTGAGGGCGTCGGCGAAGAGCCCGTACCCCTCGGCGGCGATGGCGGTCAGCAGGCCCGTGCGGTCGCCGAAGTGGTGGGCGGGGGCGGCGTGGGAGACACCGGCGCGGCGGGCCAGGTCGCGCAGACTCAGTGCGTCCGGACCCTCGGTGCGGATGACGTCGAGTGCCGCGGTGAGGACGGCCCGCCGCAGGTCGCCGTGGTGGTAGGTGCGCTCGCTGCTCATGGGCAGCACAGTACGCGGAATCTAGGCATTGACAAGTTCTGGTGGGGCGAGCATTCTCTAAAACTAGTCAGTGACAAGATGTGGAAGGCCGGAGGGCGGAGACATGTCCGAGGAACTGGGTCGCGTACGTCAGATGTGGCACCTGCTGGAGCCGTTGCACGCGGTGCTCTACTACGCGCCGGAGGCCTTCGAGGAGGCCGCCGCGCTCGGCTACCGCACCGAGGAGCGCTGGCCCGGCTACTTCGCCTGGCGGGCGGCTCCGTTGGGGGCGGCCGGTGCGGAGCGGGTCGTCGAGACCTTCTACAGCTTCAGTCCGGGCATGGTGCGCGAGTACATCCCGGCAGCCTGGTCCACCGCCTCGCCCGACGCGGTGCTCGCGGCCCGCACGCGGGCGGTGGACCGTGCCTACCGGGCGCTGTTCGGGGACCTGGCCACCGGCCAGGAGGTCGCCGAGGCCGCCGCGTTGGCCCGGCGCGCCGCCGAGGCCGCGGAGGTGACCGGCCGCCCGCTGGCCGGGGCCAACGCCGCCCTGTCGTGGCCGGACGCGCCGCACCTGGTGCTCTGGCACGCGGCGACCGTCCTGCGTGAGCACCGAGGGGACGGGCATGTCGCCGCACTCGCGGGGGCGGGACTCGACCCGGTCGAGTCGCTGGTCTCGTTCGCGGGCATCGGCGCCGCACGCCCGGAGGTGTTCGCGAGCCGGGGCTGGAGCGGCGGGGAGTGGGACGCGGCCCGTCAGCGGCTGCTGGAACGCGGCCTGTCGGAGAAGGACGGCACGGCGACGGAGGCGGGCCGGACGTTGCGCGCCGAGGTCGAGCGGCGTACGGACGAGCAGGCGGCCGCACCCTGGCGGGCACTCGGAACGGCGGGACGGGAGCGGCTCGTCGAGCTGCTGGGGCCGCTGTGGGTGGCGGTGCTCGGATCCGGGCTGCTGCCGTCCGAGACGACGCTCGGAATCGGGAAGGTCTGAGACCCGGCCGGGGTGATCGGGATCGCGTCCTTCGCCGGCCGCGGTCATGAATGTCCGCCGGCGGGGAAGACGTCCGTAGGATTCCCGGGTTCGGCTCTCTTCCCGTCAGGACGGCTACGAGTGATGTCTCCCCGCGTGTACCGAGTGATGCTCCCCGCCCTGAGCGCGGCGGCGGTCCTGGCCCTGGCGGGCTGCGACCCCGAGGACGTGGCCGCCGGAGGCGGCAGCAGCGCTCCGCAGGCCGGCGGCCGGCCCGCAGGCGGGTTCGGCGCCAGCCCGCTGGACAACTCCGACGGCACCAAGCCGGGTCTCGCGCCCCTGACCACCGACGCCGACCGGTCCGCCGCCCGGCGGATCATCGAGAAGGTGGCCACCAAGGGGCGCGGCCCGAAGACCGGTTACGAGCGGGACAAGTTCGGCTACGCCTGGAAGGACTCGGTCGACGGCGTACCGCTGTCCCACAACGGCTGCGACACCCGAAACGACTTGCTGGCCAGGGACGGGAAGGACGTCGAGCTGCGTTCCGGCTCGGACTGCGTGGTCGTCTCCATGACCCTCGCGGACCCGTATACCGGCTCCACCATCGAATGGCGCAAGCAGCAGGCGACGAAGGTCCAGATCGACCACGTCATGCCGCTGTCGTACGACTGGCAGATGGGCGCGGCCCACTGGCCCGACGCCAAACGGCAGCAGATCGCCAACGACCCGCTCAACCTCATCCCGGTGGACGGCCCGGCCAACAACGCCAAGCGGGACTCGGGACCGGCGTCCTGGCTGCCGCCGTCCAAGCAGATCCGCTGCTCGTACGCGGTGCGGTTCGCGCAGGTCTCGCTGAAGTACGCACTTCCGGTGACCGCCGCCGACAAGCGGGCGATGCTGACGCAGTGCGGCGGGTGACGGGGCCGGGGCGTACGGGCGAGGGCGACCCCGCGGCCGGGGCCGCCGCCAAACCGGTTGGCTCCGGGGACCGCGTTGCCTAGCGTGGGGCGGATGGAGCTGCACATCACCACTCTCGCCGAACGTCCCGAACTTGCCGGTCCCCTGCAGGAGATGCCCGACACCTGGCCGCAGTTCGTGCTGGAGGACCTGGTCGGCTGGGCGAACTACCCGAGGATCGCGGTCGAGTTCCCGCAGTACGTGCTCGTCGCGACGGACCCGGAGGGCACCGTCGTCGCGAAGGCGTACAGCGTGCCGTTCGCGCTGCACGCCCCGGGGCGAGGGGAACTGCCCGAGGGGGGCTGGGACCAGGTGCTGCTGTGGGCGTTCTCGGATCTGCGGTTCGGGCGCGCACCGGACACGGTCAGCGCGATCGAGATCGCCGTGGCCGTGGGGTTCCAGGGGCGGGGGATCTCGGAGCGGATGGTGGCCGCGATGCGGGCGAACGCGCGGAAGCTCGGATTCCAGGATCTCGTCGCTCCGGTGCGGCCGAGCGCCAAGCACCTGGACGCATCGGCGCCGATGGAGGAGTACGCCCGGCGGACCCGGGCGGAGGACGGACTGCCGTACGACCCGTGGCTGCGCGTCCATGTGCGGGTGGGCGGGGTGATCGAGGCGGTGGCGCCGGTGTCGATGACGGTGTCGGGTTCGCTCGCGCGGTGGCGGACCTGGACCGGGCTGCCGTTCGACGCGAACGGTCCGGTGGAGGTGCCGGGGGCGCTGGTGCCGGTGCAGTGCTCGGTGACGCACGGGTACGCGGTGTACGTGGAGCCCAACGTGTGGGTGCGGCACCGGGCGTGAACGTGGCAGGAACCCGCCCGGGTGGGCGGGTTCCTGCCGGATCTCTTCCTGCCGGATCTCTTCCTGCCGGATCTCTTCCTGCCGGATCTCAGAGGGCCGGATCTCAGAGGGCCGGTCTCGCAGCCGTGAAGGGTGTGCCGAACCCGGAGAAGCGGACGCTCAGCGGGGTCCCGGTACCGAAGCGCAGCCTCAGGAGGTGCGGTCCGCCCTCGGTGGCGACCGCCGCCGACCAGGTCCCGTCGCCCGCCTTGCCGGTGAGGGAGAGGGAGGAGGTGGGGCCGTCGCCGGTGACCTCGCCCTTGCGGGCGGTGCCGCTGCTGCGCGCCAGGCGGTCGAGGAACTCCTCCCGGTCGCAGTAGCTCAGGGTCTGCGCCGTGTACCGGTCGGCGGTGCGCGCCTTCACCCAGCGCCCCGTCAGCTTCCGGGCCTCGGTGTCGACGTCGGCGCGCGGGCGGCCCCTGCCCGCCTCCCGCAGCATCGCCTCGTCGGACTGCGTGTAGACGGTCCCGCCGGTCCGCACCAGTTCCATCGTGCCCGCCGCGCCCATGGAGAGCGTCACCGTGCACCGGCCCCTGAGGCCGGTGGCGACGTATGCCCGGACCGGGGCTCCGTCGGGCGACCGCGTGGTGACGGCGATGCGGACCGAGGTGGCCGCCCGGGTCGCCGCGAGGGCCTTGTCGACGACCTCGGGACCGCTGAGCCGGGCGAACGGTGCGGTGTCCTGCTGCTGGGCGAAGACCGGGGCGCAGGCCGTGAGTCCCAGGGCGGTGACGGTGCAGAGAGCCGCTGTCGCCGTGCGGAGAGCGGTGACGGCGATGCGGGTGAGCAGACGCATGGCGGGGCTCCGGTCGGTGCGGGGATCAGCGGGGATCAGCGGGGACCGGCGGGTGCCGGCGGATGTCCGCCGGGCACCGCTAGAGCTTCAGGTCCCACTGGGTGGCGTCGTAGGTGAAGCCGGGGTTGACCTCGACGGTCAGGTTCTTGGCGTCCGCCGGGGCGTCGAAGGCGAACTGGACGGTGACCTTCTTGCCGGGCAGGACCGTGCCGCTGAAGCCTTCGCCGACCTTGCCGTCGAAGATCTGCTCGGCGTCCACACCGTCCTTGCCGGCCCGCGCCTCGACGTTGACGAGCGCCGCGTCGAACTTCTCCTTGCCGGCGTTCTCGATGACGACCGCGATCCGGTAGGCCTTGTTGCCCTTCGTGTGACCGGCGGCGAACGGGTCAGGGGTGTACGAGGTCGCGTCGCCGACCGTGATTGTCAGGTCGTCGTCGTACACGGCCGAGTCGCCGGCCTCCAGCGCCTTCGCGGTGTCCTTCTTCTTGTCCTTGGCGGAGCCCGTGGACCCGGCCTCCGGCTTCGCGGAGGCCGTGGTGTCCGACACGGCCTTGCCGAGGTCGTTCACCGCGTCGTCCACCGCCTTGAACGTGATCACCGCGCCGACGACCGAGAGGATCAGCGCGATCAGGCCGAGAACCGCGCCGAACGTGGCCATGCCCTTGTTGGTGGCCTCGCCGCGCTTGGCCCGCCCGCGGCCGACCAGGCCGAGGATCAGGGCGATGAGGCCGAGGATGCCGGCCAGCCAGAAGAAGAACGGGACGAGACCCGAGACGGCGCCGATGAGACCGAGGATCAACGCGGAGATGCCGAGCCCGTTGCGGGCGGGGCGCAGGCCCGGAGTCAGGTCGGGGCCGTACGGCTGCTGCGGCTGGGGGGACTGGGCGGACTGGGGCGACTGCGGCGGCTGGGTGAACTGGGACATGGCTGTGCCCTCCGGCAAGTGCAGGGATGAGTGATGAGCGGTCCGCCGCACCATCTGATGCAGCGACAGGTCAATAACAGCAGAGCTTGTGAACCGAGTCAACACCGTTCACGGGAAATGGATTGATGCACGCTGTGAATCGATCTCGCGCAGTGGGGTCGGTATGCTCGCCGACACAGCAGGCGGCGCGGATACACGTGGACGCGTCCCGACCAGGGAGACAGCCAGTGCCGGAGAACTCGACAGAGGTGACCGCGGCCGGAATCGCCCGGCTCGCGGGGGTGGGGCGCGCCGCCGTCAGCAACTGGCGTCGCCGGCACGCCGACTTCCCCAAACCGGTGGGCGGCACCGAGACCAGTCCCTCCTTCGCACTGTCCGAGGTCGAACGGTGGCTGCGCGAACAGGGGAAACTCGCCGAAGTGCCGCTCCGGGAAAGGGTCTGGCAGCAGCTGGCCGGACACCCGTCCGGTGCTGTTCCCGCCCTGGTCCACGCGGGCTGCGCCCTGCTGCTGGTCCGCGACCGGCCCACTGCCTGGCTGGAGATCGCCGCCGTCTCCGACGCACGGATGGCCGACGTGCTGCACCCCGCCCTCAGCAGCCTGCTCACGACGCGTCTCGGGCCGGCCACCGCGGACGCGGACGGCGACGGGCCGGTACGGGCTGTTCACGCCCCCACCGCCGAGGAGCTGCTCCCGTCCGTCCCGCTGCTGCGCGCGGTCGCCGAACTCGCCGGTGAGATCGGTGCCCACCAGGCCTTCGAGTTCCTGCTCGGCCGCCAGCTCACCGCCAACCCGCGCCAGTTCACCCTCACACCGCCCGGCCTCGCCGAACTGATGGCGGCCCTCGTGCGGACCGGCGGGCGGCCCGCACGTACGGTCCTCGACCCGGCCACCGGCACCGGGGCCCTGCTCTGCGCGGTGAGCCGCCCGGACGCCCTGTACGCGCAGGACGCCGACCCGGACCTCGCCGCGCTCAGCGCACTCCGCCTCGCCCTGCGCTCCGGCACCGACGGCGACGCCCCCGCCACGGTCGTCGTGCGGACCGGCGACACACTGCGCGCCGACGCGTTCCCGCGGCTGGCCGTCGACGCCGTGCTCTGCCACCCGCCGTTCAACGAACGCAACTGGGGCCACGACGAGCTCGCCTACGACCCGCGCTGGGAGTACGGCTTCCCGGCCCGCACCGAGTCCGAGCTCGCCTGGATCCAGCACTCCCTGGCCCATCTGCGCGAGGGCGGCACCGCCGTCCTGCTGATGCCTCCGGCCGCCGCGTCGCGCCGTTCGGGCCGGCGGATCCGCGCCGATCTGCTGCGCCGCGGCGCGCTGCGTGCCGTCATCGCCCTCCCGCCCGGCGCGGCGCCCCCGTACGGCATCCCGCTCCACCTCTGGGTGCTGCGCAAGCCCGGCACCGGTGTCCGGCCCTCGCCCGAACTGCTGCTCGTGGACACCGCCGAGCCGGCCGAGTCGCCCGCGGCCCCCGCCGGTTCCGCCGCCCAGGGCGGACGCGACCGGCTGGACTGGCAGGCGGTGCGCAGCGCGGTGCTCGACGCCTGGGAGCCGTTCGACCGGGACGGGGGGACCGGAACCGGCCGGGAGCGGCCGGGGTCCGGCCGGGCCGTCCCCGTCATCGAACTCCTCGACGACGACGTGGATCTGGCCCCCGCCCGGCACCTGCCGTCCCCGGCTGCGGGCGGCGGACCGGCCGCACTCACCCATGTACGGGACCGGCTGGCCGAGACACTCCGGCTGACCGCGACCCTCACCCCGCCGCCCGCGGACATCTCGGGCCCGGCCCACTGGCCCCTCACCACGGTCGGCGAACTCGCCCGGGCCGGCGCCCTCCAGCTCCGTACCGGAGGCTCCGGTACCGGAACCGCCCCCGTCCTCACGGAACACGACGTGCTCGGCTCCGCCGCCCCCTCCGGAACGCTCCCCGCCGGTCCGGCGGCCGCCGACGGGCCGCCGGAGGAACCCGTCCTCGTCGAACCGGGCGATGTCGTCGTCCCCGTACTCGGCGGCGGCTCCGTCGCCCGGGTGATCGACGAGGCGACCGCGGGCGCCGCGCTGGGCCGCAACCTCCAGCTGCTGCGCCCCGATCCGGGCGCCCTCGATCCGTGGTTCCTCGCCGGTTTCCTTCGCGGCACCGCCAACAACCGGCAGGCCAGCAGCTACGCGTCCACCGCCACCCGGCTGGACGCCCGCCGCCTCCAACTGCCGCGGCTGCCACTGGCCGAGCAGCAGCGCTACGGGGACCGGTTCCGCGCCCTGGCCACGTTCGAGGACGCGCTACGGCTCACCGGCCGGCTCGGCGGACAGCTGGTCCAGGGGATGTACGACGGTCTGACGGACGGAACGATCACGCCGGAGTGATCGGAACCACAACGGTTCCGCACAACCCGGGGGCTGTTGCGGTGGTCGCCCTCTACGCTCGGATCTGCCAGATCTGCGCGCGCACGCGTACGGACACCCGTTCGGGTTCGTCCGGGTGCGCGCGGGACTTCCACCACCAGGTACCAGGAGCAGCCATGTACGCCCCGGGTCATCCGCCGACGCCGCAGCGCCGGGTCCCCAGCCGGGCCTGGATCGTCTCGATGCGCGTGCTGTTCGTCGTGCTCGCGGTGGGTTCGATCGGGCTCCTGCTGTGGGCCCCGTTGCTGAGGCTGGCGATCGTGCGGCGCCGGGTGTCCGACGGGTGGCTCACCGGTGGCGGCTTCGTGCTGGTCTGCGTGCTGCTGCCGGTCATCGGCAGGGACGACAGCAACCCCGAGGCGCACGGCATCGACTACGTCTTCATACCGCTGCTGTTCCTGGCGATCATCGGCGCTGTCGCGTACTACCTGTTCGGGGACATCCGCCACTACGAGCAGCTCGCGAAGGAGCAGTTCGGCGGCGGGTATCCGCCGCCGGTGCCGGGGTACGGCTACCTGACCACCACGCCCATGCACGGCCCGCTGCCCGTTCAGCCGCAGCCTCAGCCGTACCCGCAGCCTCAGCCGCCCCGGTACCAGCCGCAGGTCCAGCCGCCGTCCGCGGCGCAGCCCCCGCCCGCGCGGCCCACCGCCGCGCCGAACCCGCCGCACCGGATCGACCAGGTGCGCGCCGAGCTCGACGAGCTGAGCGACTACCTCCGCAAGGAGCAGGACCGTTGAGCGGACGTGTCATCGCCGGGCGGTACGAGCTGGCGACCGTACTCGGCCAGGGCGGCATGGGTCAGGTGTGGACGGCGTACGACCAACGCCTCGACCGCCGGGTCGCGGTGAAGCTGCTCCGGCCCGACCGGGTGGCCGGCCCCACCGGCAGTGATGCGGTCGACGAGCTGCGCCGCCGGTTCGTCCGCGAGTGCCGGGTGACCGCCCAGGTGGACCACCCGGGCCTGGTCACCGTCCACGACGCGGGCAGTGACGGCGACGACCTGTTCCTCGTCATGCAGTACGTCGAGGGCTCCGACCTCGCCGACCATCTCGCCGAGCACGACCCGTACCCGTGGCAGTGGTCCGTCGCCGTCGCCGCCCAGCTCTGCGCGGCGCTCTCCGCGGTGCACGCCGTGCCGATCGTCCACCGGGACCTCAAGCCCCGCAATCTGATGGTGCGCCCGGACGGCTCGGTCACGGTGCTCGACCTCGGTGTCGCCTCCGTCCTCGACAGCGACACCACCCGCCTCACCCACACCGGAACGCCGATCGGGTCGCCCGCCTACATGGCGCCCGAACAGGCGATGGGCGGCGCCGTCGGCCCGTACACCGACCTGTACGCGCTCGGCGTGCTCCTCCATGAACTGCTCAGCGGAGACGTTCCGTTCTCCGGCTCCACCGCCCTCGGGGTGCTGCACCGCCACCTCTACGAACCGCCGATCCCGGTCCGCCAGATCCGGCCCGAGGTCCCGGAGGCCCTCGAAGCACTCGTGCTCCGACTGCTCGCCAAGGACCCGCAGCACCGCCCGGCGAGCGCCCAGGAGGTGTACGAGCACCTCACCCCGCTCCTCCCGACCCGTGGAACGGGGCTGCCGGGCGGCCCGCTGGACCCGACCCGGCCCTTTCTGCGGCCGCACGCCCCCTGGCCCGACCGCGTCAACACGCCGCCCGCCGCGCAGCCCGCGCCGGTGGCCGCCAAACCGGATGTCGCGGCCGCCGTCGACGAGGTCAAGCAACTGCTCGGGCAGGGCAGGATCACCCAGGCCGTGGACATACTCGGCGGCATCCTCCCGGCCGCGGCCGAACAGCACGGCGAGAGCTCCCCGGTGGTCCGCATCCTGCGCAAGCAGTACGCGGCGACCCTGATGGACGACGGCCAGTACCGCCGCGCCCTGCCCGAACTGCGGCGCCTCGCCGACGACCGCGCGGTGGAGGCCGGACCTGCCGACAGCCAGACGCTGCAGTACCGCTACGACGCGGCGCAGTGCCTGGAGCAGCTGGGCGAGCCGGCTGCCGCGCTCGCGGAGTACCGCGCGGTGCTGCCGTACTACGAGAACCGGTACGCGACGGGCAACGACCCGGCCCGTTCCTTCGAGATCCGCGGGCGCATCGGGCAGCTGCTGCTCGCGGTCGGTGATCACGCGGCGGCGCGCGGGCACCTCCAGGCGCTGCTGTACGACACCGAGCGGACGTACGGGCCGCACCACCCGCTGCCGGTGGAGCTGCGCCGCCAGCTCGACCGCCAGATGCAGGTCCGCGGCGGCTGACCGGGGTCCTCCCGGACCGGCCGCGATCCGGCGTGCGGCGGTCCCTCGGCCGCCGGCCGGGGACGGTGCGGGAATGCGAACGAATTTCGCAGCTGCGAAAGAAATGACCCGTCTCGAACGGTTTCCACGATGGTTCGATGCGCGTAATGGCCGCCCGTCGTGCATGTCACCCCGGTATCTGTCGCGTCGGCAGGGTGAGATGCTTCTGTGCTGATCTCGTTGGTGGTGCCTTGTTTCAACGAGGAGGAGATCCTCGAACGCTTCCATGCTCGCGTCACGGGTGAAATGACCCGGCTGGGTCATGAATTCCAGCTCGTCTACATCGACGACGGCAGCGCGGACCGTACGCTTCCGGTCCTTGAGGAGCTGGCCGCCGCCGACCCGCGGACCCGGTACCTCTCCTTCAGCCGCAACTTCGGCAAGGAGGCCGCCATGCTCGCGGGCCTCCAGCACGCGGACGGGGACGCCGTCGTCATCATGGACGCCGACCTCCAGCACCCGCCCGAGCTCATCGGCCGCATGGTGGACGAGCACGCCGACGGCTACGACCAGGTGATCGCCCGCCGCACCCGCAAGGGCGACCGCGTCACCCGCACCCTCGGCGCCCGCGCCTACTACCGGCTCATCAACCGGCTGGTGGACGTGGAACTGGTCGACGGCGTCGGCGACTTCCGGCTGCTGTCCCGGCGCACCGTCGACGCCGTTCTCGAACTCACCGAGTACAACCGTTTCTCCAAGGGCCTGTTCGCCTGGGTCGGATTCCGCACGACGACCTTCGGCTACGAGAATGCGGCCCGTGAGCAGGGCAGTTCGGCCTGGACGCTCGGGAAACTTCTCAACTACGGACTCGACGGGCTGCTCTCCTTCAACAACAAGCCGCTGCGCACCGCCCTGTACCTGGGGATGACGCTGATGTCCGTGGCATTCGTCTATGCCGCCTGGATCGTCGGGGTCGCCCTCGTGAAAGGGGTGGACACGCCCGGCTATGTCACGCTGATCGTCGTGGTCACGGCCCTCGCCGGAGTCCAGATGGTGATGGTGGGGGTGGTCGGTGAATATGTGGGCCGTATCTATTACGAGGTGAAGCGTCGCCCGCACTTCCTGGTGAAGGCGTCCAACACCGGCGTGCCGAATCAGCAGCGGCCGCGGGAGTTCGTACGCCGATGACGGTCACGGCCCAGATGACCCGCTTCGCCCTCGTCGGCGTCGTGAACACCCTCACGTACTTCGGCTGCTACCTGGCCCTGCTGCCCGTGCTGCCGTACCTGGCCGCGCACGTGATCGCGTTCGCGGCGAGCATGACGGGCTCGTTCCTGCTGAACTCGTACTTCACCTACCGGACCCGCCCCACCTGGCGGAAGTTCCTGCTCTTCCCGCTCACCAACGCCGCCAACTTCCTCCTCACGACAGCCGGCGTCTGGCTGCTGGTCGACGGCGCCGGGTTCAGCAGCCGCTACGCACCGCCGGTCGCGGCGCTGGCGGCCGTCCCGGTCACCTTCGTGGTCTCCCGCGCGATCATGCTGCGGCCGGAAACAGCCGCCGGGAACCGTTGAACCGGCCCACATCCCCAACTCCTGGCGAATCGTTGGTCGAACCAGTGGCCCGGATCACGCCCACTGCCTAACATCGATCACCGCAAGGTCTTGTGCACCGCCGCACAATCTCTCCCCGGGAGGCTCCTTTGCACCGCCGCCGTCGCACCGCGCTCCTCATCTCCGCCGCAACGCTCGTCGCGGCGCCGCTCCTCTCCGCCTGCGGCAACCAGGCCCACCCCGGTGCCGCAGCCGTGGTCGGCGGGGACCGGATCGAGGTGTCCACCGTGCAGGCGCAGGCAGCTGCCGTACGCACCGCGCAGCGCGACTCCAAGGATTCGGTCCAGCTGATCAGCAAGTCCGGGCAGCTCAGCCGGGCCAAGCTGCACGGGCTGATCTTCGACCGGATCCTGGACAAGGCCACCGCGGACGCGGGCGTGACGGTCAGTCGCGGCGAGATCCAGCAGATGCGGCAGTCCGCGGCCGCCCAGTCCGGGGGCGAGGCGCAACTGCGGACGGTGATGCTTCAGCAGAACTGGGTCGCTCCCGGACAGATCGATGCCGTGCTGCGCGAACAGGTCCAGCTGTCGAAGCTGGCCCAGGCCCTCGGCGCCGACCTGCAACAGCCTGCCGGGCAGAAGATCGTCAGCGAGGCGCTCAGCTCGGCGTCGAAGTCGCTGCACATCGACGTCAACCCGCGCTTCGGCACCTGGGACAACAAGCAGACCCAGCTCGCCGACTACAAGGCCCCCTGGATCGCCCGGGCCCCCAAGGCCGCCCAGGAGGTGGACGCCGGGGCCTGAGGACCCGATCGTCCTCCACGCAGCACGGACAGCCCCCCGGGAGGGGCGCTGACGCTCCTGGCCGGACTCGCCAGGAACATCAGCACCCCTCCTGGGTAAGTTGGTGGGGTGAACGCTGAAGACCCCGGTCGTATCGTCCTGCTCACCGCCAGCCACCGGGTCGCTCCCGGACTGCTGTCCTGGCCCGCCTGGGAGGCGCTGCGCGCCGCCGACCGGGTGCTGTGCGCCGAGCCCGACCATCCTCAGCTGCCGTATCTGCGCGAGGCGGGGGTCACCGCCGAGCAGTCCGCGCCCACCGCGCAGCAACTCGTCGAGGCCTGCGCCGGCGGCCGGACCGTCGTGATCCTCACCGGCGGCGAGGGCAGTCAGCCGCTGACGGACGGGCTGGCCCGGCTGGCCGGTTCGGGCCGGGTACAGATGCCGGACCTGGAGCTGCTGCCCGGTTCGTACGATCTGCCCGGCGCCCGTCTCCTCGATCTCGTCCAGGTCATGGACCGGATCAGGGCCGAGTGCCCGTGGACCTCCCGGCAGACCCACGAGGGGCTCGCCAAGTACGCCATCGAGGAGGCGTACGAACTCGTCGAGGCGATCGAGGACGGCGACCGCGACGAGCTGCGTGAGGAACTCGGGGACGTACTCCTCCAGGTCGTCCTCCACGCCCGGATCGCGGAGGAGGGCCGCCCGGAGGACGGGGCCGAGCCGTTCTCCGTCGACGACGTCGCCGCCACCCTCGTCGAGAAGCTGATCCACCGCCACCCGCACATCTTCGGCGACGAGACCGCCGAGACCCCGGAGGACGTCCACGCGCACTGGCTGCGCACCAAGGCCATCGAGAAGCAGCGCGACTCGGTCACCGACGGAGTGCCGCTGGGCCAGCCCGGTCTGGCGCTCGCGACGAAGCTGGCGAGCCGGGTCCGCGCCGCCGGACTCGACGTGCCGCTCCCGAAGGGCGACGGCATCGGTTACGAGCTCCTCGCCCTCGCCGTACGCGCGGAACAGGACGGCGCCGACCCCGAGGCCGCGCTGAGGGCGGCGGGCCGCGTCTACCGGGACGCGATCCTGGCGGCGGAGCGCACCCGCTGACAGCCGGGTCGGAGCGGCGCCGGGTGTTGGATAACGTCCTGGTGTGTCCGATCAGAGCTCTGCCGTACCCGATGTGACCCCGCCCGCACTCTTCACCTGGGAGTTCGCCACCGACCCGTACCCGGCCTACGCCTGGCTGCGCGAGCACAGCCCCGTGCACCGAACCGCGCTGCCCAGTGGGGTCGAGGCGTGGCTCGTGACGCGGTACGAGGACGCCCGGCAGGCGCTCGCCGACACCCGGCTCTCCAAGAACCCGGCCCACCACGCCGAGCCGGCGCACGCCAAGGGGAAGACCGGTATCCCGGGTGAGCGGAAGGCGGAGCTGATGACGCATCTGCTGAACATCGACCCGCCCGACCACACCCGGCTGCGCCGCCTGGTCTCGAAGGCGTTCACCCCGCGCCGGATCGCGGAGTTCGCCCCGCGGGTGCAGGAGCTCACCGACCGTCTCATCGACAACTTCGCCGAGCAGGGGTCCGCGGACCTCATCCACGACTTCGCGTTCCCGCTGCCCATCTACGCGATCTGCGATCTGCTGGGCGTCCCGCCCGAGGACCAGGACGACTTCCGGGACTGGGCGGGCATGATGATCCGCCACGGCGGCGGCCCGCGCGGCGGGGTGGCCCGCTCGGTGAAGAAGATGCGCGGCTATCTCGCCGAGCTCATCCACCGTAAGCGGGAGAACCCGGGGGACGACCTGATCTCGGGGCTGATCCGGGCCAGCGACCATGGAGAGCACCTCACCGAGAACGAGGCCGCGGCGATGGCCTTCATCCTCCTCTTCGCCGGTTTCGAGACGACCGTCAACCTCATCGGCAACGGCGTCTACGCCCTGCTGCGCAACCCCGTGCAACGGGAGCGGCTCCAGCACTCGCTGGCCGCGGGGGAGACGGGGCTGCTGGAGACCGGCATCGAGGAACTGCTGCGGTACGACGGACCGGTGGAGCTGGCGACGTGGCGGTTCGCCACCGAGGCGCTGACGCTCGGCGGGCAGCGGATCGCGGCGGGCGACCCCGTGCTGGTGGTGCTCGCCGCCGCAGACCGGGACCCGGAACGGTTCACGGACCCCGACACGCTCGATCTCGCACGGCGTGACAATCAGCACCTCGGATACGGGCACGGCATCCACTACTGCCTGGGAGCACCGCTCGCCCGACTGGAGGGACAGGCCGCGCTGGCCACGCTGCTGAGGCGCCTTCCGGACCTGCGACTTGCGGTGGAACCATCCGATTTGCGATGGCGTGGCGGGCTCATCATGCGCGGACTGCGCACGCTCCCCGTGGAGTTCGGGGACGGACCCCGTTCCGATGCAGGTGACGCACTGTCAACTCTGTGACTTTCACGTGATCTGTGCTGCATCGACTTGTGACACGCGTTCGAGTCCCGCTAGGTTCACCGTTCGACTCACCAGTCACTTGTCAGTCACACGGAAGGCAACCCCATGGGCTCCGCGAACGGCAGACACCGTCGCCCTCGTCAGGCACCCGCCATCGTCGTCGCCGCAGGCGTGACCGGTTCGGCCATCGCCATCCCGCTGCTCGGCGCGGCCGGTGCGCATGCAGCCGACGCCACGACCTGGGACCGGGTCGCCGAGTGCGAGAGCGGCGGCATGTGGAGTGCCGACCTCGGCAACGGTTTCTACGGTGGCCTCCAGTTCTCGCAGGACACCTGGACGTCGTACGGCGGCGAGTCGTACGCACCGCGCGCGGACCTCGCGAGCCGCTCGCAGCAGATAGCGATCGCCGAGAAGGTGCTGGACGACAAGGGGCCGAAGGCCTGGCCCAGTTGTGCGGTGATCTCCGGGCTGACCGAGGACGGGTCGCTGCCGGGCGTCGACCCGGGCATCACGCCGTCGGCGGACCCGACGGAGAGCGCGGACGCGTCGTCGCCGTCCGCCGAGGAGTCCGGTACGTCCTCGCAGAAGGCGTCGGCCAAGAAGAAGGCCGGCTCGGCCACCGCGACCCCGTCCAGTAAGTCCGCTTCGTCCGACTCATCCGATTCGGCGCAGTCTTCCGGCTCGTCCGGCTCCGGCTCTTCCGATTCCTCCGGCTCCTCCGGTTCCTCCGGCGGCGAGGTGGGCGGTAAGCACCGCGGCGCACCGGCCTCCGAGGCGGGCCGGGGAGCGGACGGGTCCGGCGAGCGCGAGTCGGGTCGGCACGCCTCCCGTGGGGGCAGTGAGGCGCGCGACTCCGGCGCTGTGGTCGACGGCGAGTACACCGTCCGGCCCGGCGACAACCTCTGGGCGATTGCTGACGCACAGAAGGTGCCCGGTGGATGGCCCGCGCTCTACGAGGCGAACAAGGGTGCTGTCGGCGACGATCCGGACCTCATCCTCCCTGGCCAGAGCCTTGACCTCGATCTGAATGCGAAGTGAGAGCAGTCTGATCAACTGCTAAAAACACCCCAAAAACCGGGGTAGTTAGGGGACCTATGTCCACTTATGCGTAAGTGAGACATGGGTCTCTTTGCGTCAACTGGCGTGTCGCGTCTGCCGGGTCTGTCCGCATCGCCCCCCACCTGCGAAAACGACATTCGATCAGATGCGCGTAAGGGCTGATTGTCCGTTATGTCCATCTTTGAATGTGAGGGTTGCGTATGTTTACGGTCGGAACCGCTCGCACCGCGGGCCCCGTCGATCGTCACGCCGAATCCTGCCGTCGGTCGAAGGGAACAGACGCGTAAAGCGCCGTAGGCAGGAGCGGGGGACCCAGGTAAGCCGCCGGGTCCGATGGTCGGAAGACCGTCAGGGCCGGCTTGGGGTGAAGTCGCGCGCTAGGACGCGCGACCGGGCAACTCACTTGGCCCGAACCCGACAGCTCACCTCGTAGGCGTCGGTGAGGAGACCTTTCATGCTGCTCAACAGCAAGGCCAAGCACCGCCGCCCGTCCAAGGCCGTCCGTGTCGCCACGCTCGCCGGCGTCGCCGGTGCCGCCATCGCCGTTCCGCTGATGGGCGCGACCGGCGCATCCGCCGCCTCCGTCGCCACGTGGGACGCCGTCGCCCAGTGCGAGTCCGGTGGCAACTGGTCCATCAACACCGGCAACGGCTACTACGGCGGTCTGCAGTTCTCGCAGTCCAGCTGGGCCGCCGCCGGTGGTACGCAGTACGCGGCGCGGGCCGACCTCGCCACCAAGGCGCAGCAGATCGCCACCGCCGAGAAGCTCCTCGACATGCAGGGTCCGGGTGCCTGGTCCTGCGCCGGTGCCGGCGGCCTGACCGACGACGGTGTCGACCCGGGCGTCGACACCGGCTCCACCGCGCAGCAGAGCGCCCCGGCGCAGGAGTCGAAGCCTGCCGAGCACGCCGAGGCCCCCGCCGCCTCCCGCTCGGACCGCGGCACCGCCCCCGAGGCGGAGGCCAAGAAGACCGTCACCACGCCGACCGGCGAGAAGGTCGCCAAGGGTGACGGCGAGTACAAGGTGAAGTCCGGCGACTCGCTCAGCCGGATCGCCGCGCAGCACGGCGTGAAGGGCGGCTGGAAGCAGCTGTTCAAGCTGAACAAGGACATCGTCAAGGACGCCGACCTGATCTTCCCGGGTCAGCAGCTCCACCTGACGAAGTAGGACGTAGCGGTACGGGCGTTCCGCGACGGCGTGCGCCCGCGGTGCTCTCCTCCCCGAGCACCCCGACCCGGCGCGGATTCCCCCGTACGCGCCGGGTCGGGGTTTACGTGTTCACCGTTCAATGCTTGTAGTTACCAGTCAGTAGATTTCTGGAACTCTGCCCCGCTATGGGTGCCCTTGGGTCCTTTTTCGTCCCAGGAGGCGGGCGGGCGGCGGGCCCGGGCGGCCCAGCCGGTTAGGCTCTTGTCGCAAGGCCAAAGTGACCCTGCACAACCAGCGTCATATCCCAGAAGGAGATGCCTCGTGCCGTCCATCGACGTCGTCGTAGCCCGGGAAATCCTCGACTCCCGCGGAAACCCCACGGTCGAGGTCGAGGTTGGCCTCGACGACGGCAGCACGGGCCGTGCTGCCGTCCCGTCCGGCGCCTCCACCGGTGCGTTCGAGGCCATTGAGCTTCGCGACGGTGACCCCAACCGCTACCAGGGCAAGGGCGTCGAGAAGGCCGTCCTCGCCGTGATCGAGCAGATCGGCCCGGAGCTCGTCGGTTACGACGCGACCGAGCAGCGGCTGATCGACCAGGCCATGTTCGACCTGGACGCCACCGAGAACAAGGGCTCGCTCGGCGCCAACGCCATCCTCGGCGTCTCGCTGGCCGTCGCGCACGCCGCCTCCGAGGCATCGGACCTGCCGCTGTTCCGCTACCTCGGTGGCCCGAACGCGCACCTGCTGCCCGTCCCGATGATGAACATCCTCAACGGTGGGTCGCACGCCGACTCCAACGTGGACATCCAGGAGTTCATGATCGCCCCGATCGGCGCGGAGTCCTTCTCCGAGGCCCTGCGCTGGGGCGCGGAGGTCTACCACACGCTGAAGAAGGTCCTGAAGACCAAGGGCCTGTCGACCGGTCTCGGCGACGAGGGCGGCTTCGCGCCGAACCTGGAGTCGAACCGCGCCGCCCTGGACCTCATCGTCGAGGCCATCAAGGAAGCCGGCTACGTCCCGGGCAAGGACATCGCGCTCGCGCTCGACGTCGCCGCGTCCGAGTTCTACAAGGACGGCAAGTACGAGTTCGAGGGCAAGTCCCGCTCGGCCGCCGAGATGACCGAGTACTACGAGGAGCTCGTCTCCGCGTACCCGCTGGTCTCCATCGAGGACCCGCTGTACGAGGACGACTGGGCCGGCTGGAAGGTCATCACCGACAAGCTCGGCGCCAAGGTGCAGATCGTCGGCGACGACCTCTTCGTCACCAACCCCGAGCGCCTGGCCCGTGGCATCGAGGAGGGCTCCGCCAACGCCCTGCTCGTCAAGGTCAACCAGATCGGTTCGCTGACCGAGACCCTCGACGCCGTCGAGCTGGCCCAGCGCAACGGCTTCAAGTGCATGATGTCCCACCGCTCCGGCGAGACCGAGGACGTCACCATCGCCGACCTGGCCGTCGCGGTGAACTGCGGCCAGATCAAGACCGGTGCCCCGGCCCGTTCGGACCGCGTCGCCAAGTACAACCAGCTGCTGCGCATCGAGGAGATCCTCGACGACGCGGCGGTGTACGCGGGCCGCTCCGCGTTCCCGCGGTTCCGCTCCGCGAACTGATCCGGAACCGCAAGGGCTGATCGCAGGCCCGTCACGGTTCAAAGGCTCCGGCCTCCGTCCGTCCCCGCACTCGGTCCCGTACCGTGTGCGGGGACGGACGTGCGTAATGGGGAGGCGGGAGACATGGCCGTGAAGGACCGGGACCGGTTCTCCACCGCGACCCGGCTGCGGCTGCTCGGCGAGCAGACCGCCGCCCGCGTCTACCGCTCCCAGAACCGCCGTCAGGCCCGCCGCTCCCGGCTCACCGGCCGGGCCGCCTTCCTCGCCCTGGTCGTCTGCTCGCTGGTGGTGGCGCTCGCGTACCCGATGCGGCAGTACGTGTCGCAGCGCGACGAGATCGCCGACCAGCGGCGGCTGGCGCAGGACGCCGAGGCGCGCACCGAGGAGCTGCGTGACGAGAAGGCACGCCTCCAGGACGACGCGTACATCAGGCGGCTGGCCCGGGAACACCTGCACTACGTGCTTCCCGGTGAGACCGGGTACACGGTGATCGACCCCGACGCGGCGAAGGAACGCAGCGGGGGGCCGCGGGCGGGCGGCCGGCCGTGGCACGCGAACCTGTGGGACGGCGTGGACAGCGCCGACCGAGGTTGACCTCTTCCTTTCCCCATCTCCGCAGGACCTTGCGGAGCCGTATCCACATATCCGAGTAGATCCAAGGCAGGCATGGAAACGCCCCCTCCCCAGACCGAGTCCACCGCGCCCACCGAGGCGGACATCGCCGCGTTCCAGCAGCAGCTCGGCCGCCCGCCGCGCGGGCTGCGCGCGATCGCCCACCGCTGCCCGTGCGGCAACCCGGACGTGGTCGAGACGTCCCCGCGGCTGGAGGACGGCACGCCGTTCCCGACGACGTACTACCTGACGTGCCCGCGCGCAGCCTCCGCGATCGGCACGCTGGAGGCGAACGGCGTCATGAAGGAGATGACGGAGCGTCTGGGCACGGACCCGGAGCTCGCGGCGGCCTACCGCAACGCGCACGAGGACTACATCGCCCGCCGCGACGCCATCGAGGTCCTGGAGGGCTTCCCGAGCGCGGGCGGCATGCCGGACCGGGTGAAGTGCCTGCACGTGCTGGTCGGGCACTCGCTGGCGGCGGGTCCGGGGGTCAATCCGCTGGGCGACGAGGCGATCGCCATGCTGCCGGAGTGGTGGCGCAAGGGGGCGTGCGTGACACCGTGCGACCCCGGCGCGGAACCGTCCGGGGGCTGATCCCTCCCGGGGCGCCGCCCCGGAACCCTGCTCCCCGGTGGACGGAGGGGCTTGATTGCGGGGCCTCGCCCCGGGCACCACGACAGGAGAGCTCATGACTCGCGTTGCCGCCATCGACTGCGGAACCAACTCCATCCGACTGCTCGTCGCCGACGCGGATCCCGCCACCGGTGAACTCGTCGAGCTCGACCGGCGGATGGAGATCGTCCGGCTCGGGCAGGGGGTCGACCGCACCGGACGGCTCGCCCCGGAGGCGCTGGAGCGGACCTTCGCCGCCTGCCGCCAGTACGCGGAGGTCGTCAAGGAGCACGGCGCCGAGAAGATCCGGTTCGTCGCCACGTCCGCCTCCCGCGACGCGGAGAACCGGGACGAGTTCGTCCGCGGTGTGCTGGACATCCTCGGCGTCGAGCCGGAGGTGATCACCGGTGACCAGGAGGCGGAGTTCTCCTTCACCGGTGCCACCAAGGAGCTGGAGGGCAGCGACCACCTCGCGAAGCCCTACCTGGTGGTGGACATCGGCGGCGGATCCACCGAGTTCGTCGTCGGCGACGACCACGTGCTGGCCGCGCGGTCCGTGGACATCGGCTGCGTACGGATGACCGAGCGCCATCTCGTGCACGACGGTGTCGTCACCGATCCGCCCACGCCGGACCGGATCACGGCGATCCGCGCGGACATCGAGGCCGCCCTCGACCTGGCCGAGGAGACCGTCCCGCTCGGCGACGCGGCCACGCTCGTGGGCCTCGCAGGCACCGTCACCACGGTGGCCGCGATCGCGCTGGGGCTGGCGGAGTACGACTCCGAGGCGATCCACCACTCCCGCATCTCCTTCGACCAGGTCCAGGAGATCACCGGACGACTCCTCGCCTCGACCCACGCCGAGCGGGCCGCGATTCCGGCGATGCACCCGGGGCGGGTCGATGTGATCACCGCCGGGGCTCTGGTCCTGCTGGCCGTGATGGAGCGGACCGGGGCACGCGAGGTCGTCGTCAGTGAGCACGACATCCTCGACGGGATCGGCTGGTCGATCGCCTGAGGGGCGGTCCGTACGTCCCGGCGGGATCGGGGGCGTCGCGTCCCACGCGGTGCCGGGCGGGGCGGCGGGGCGCCCTCGTGCCGGGTGTGTCCGGGCAGCCCTGCAGTGCGGCGGGCGCCGTGGCCGCAGTCCCGTGCCCCGGCCGGCACGGAAGGGGCGGCGGCTCCCGGTCCATGGACGGCCAAGGGCCCGGGAGCCGGTGGTGCGGGGGGCCGTCGGGGGCCCGTTCACGGGGTGCGGCGAGCGGCGCACGGCGGGTGCTCATGCGCACTCCCGCCTGCACCTTTGAGCCTTTCCGGCCCCCTTCGGGACCCTTCCACGAGACCGGCTGCGACCAAGTTCGTGAACTTCTTCACAAGGAATTCGGTCCACCGACGCGCACTTCTGCTCCGTACGGGCCCTCGCGGCCGCCCGTGGCTCCGCCCGGCACCCGCGCCGACAGGTTTCGGATGTGTTGCGGGCGTGTGCGATGGAGGGGTGGTTCACCCGCCGGCAGGGCTCAAGGGCCAGCTCACAAGCGGTGAACAACGTTCGCCGGTGCGCCGCGGTTCCCCTGCGGCGTCATGACCTCGGTCACGTGGGCGGCGGAGTGTAGCAGAGGGTGGGGGATACCTTGTGAAGGGGCTCACGAGCGTGCCCCCCGAGGGGGGTGGATACTCGATGGCATGAGCACCACGGAGCGTCCCAGGATCCTCGTAGTAGGCGGTGGGTACGTAGGCCTGTACGCAGCTCGACGCATTCTGAAGAAGATGCGCTACGGAGAGGCGACCGTCACGGTCGTCGACCCGCGCTCGTACATGACGTACCAGCCCTTCCTCCCCGAAGCCGCCGCCGGCAGCATCTCCCCGCGGCATGTCGTCGTCCCGTTGCGACGCGTGCTGCCGAAGGCGGAGGTTCTGACCGGTCGGGTCACCACCATCGATCAGGACCGCAAGGTCGCCACGGTCGCGCCGCTCGTCGGCGAGGCCTACGAGCTGCCCTTCGACTACCTGATCATCGCGATGGGCGCCGTCTCGCGCACCTTCCCGATCCCCGGCCTGGCCGAACAGGGCATCGGTATGAAGGGCATCGAGGAGGCCATCGGCCTGCGCAACCACGTCCTCGAGCAGCTGGACAAGGCTGACTCGACGACCGACGAGGACGTCCGCCGCAGGGCGTTGACGTTCGTCTTCGTGGGCGGCGGCTTCGCCGGCGCGGAGACCATCGGCGAGGTCGAGGACATGGCCCGCGACGCGGCGAAGTACTACACGAACGTGAAGCGCGAGGACATGCGCTTCATCCTCGTCGACGCCGCCGACAAGATCCTTCCCGAGGTCGGCCCGAAGCTGGGCACCTGGGGCCGGGAGCACCTGGAGTCCCGTGGCGTCGAGGTCTTCCTCTCGACCTCCATGGACTCCTGCGTCGACGGTCACGTCGTCCTGAAGAACGGCCTCGAGGTCGACTCCAACACCATCGTGTGGACGGCCGGCGTGAAGCCGAACCCGGCGCTGGCCCGCTTCGGCCTGCCGCTCGGTCCGCGCGGTCACGTGGACACCTCCGAGAAGCTCCAGGTGCAGGGCACGGACTACATCTGGGCCGCGGGCGACAACGCCCAGGTTCCGGACATGGTCGGCCGCAAGGCCGGCAACCCGAACGCCTGGTGCCCGCCGAACGCCCAGCACGCGCTGCGTCAGGCGAGGGTCCTCGGTGACAACGTCATCTCCGGGATGCGCGGCTTCCCGCAGAAGGACTACAGCCACGCCAACAAGGGTGCGGTCGCCGGTCTCGGCCTGCACAAGGGCGTCGCGATGATCGTCATGGGCAAGGTGAAGATCAAGCTCAAGGGCCGTCTCGCCTGGTACATGCACCGTGGCTACCACGGTCTGGCGATGCCGACCTGGAACCGCAAGATCCGGATCTTCGCCGACTGGACCCTTGCCATGTTCCTCAAGCGCGAGGTCGTCTCGCTCGGCGCCATGGAGACGCCGCGCGAGGAGTTCTACGAGGCCGCCAAGCCGGCCCCGGCTCCGGCCGCCGCCAAGGCCGAGGGCGAGAAGGCCAAGGCTTCCTAGTCCGGGCTCCGGTCCGCCGGATCCTCTCCGTACACGCCCGAAGGGGCCGTCCGCCATCCGTGGTGCGGGCGGCCCCTTCGGCGTGTCCGGCGGCTCGACCGCCACCCGGTCAAATGCGTGTGGTGTGCAGGTATTTTGCCGTTCCGTTGCGCCACTGCGGGATGGCGTTGGCGCCGGAGAGTGTTGATGGGGGTGTACCTCGTCGTGGCACCACGGGTGCATGGCGTGGTTCGAGGCATGTTTGGGCATGTTTGGGCACGTTGGGACACACCATCACGGAGGTGTACGCCATGGCAGACGCCGCATTGCGGCTGACCGCTCTCGCCGAGGAGTTGCTGGGAGAACCCCTGCCGGTCCGGATCCGGGCCTGGGACGGCAGTGAATCCGGGCCGCCAGGTGCCCCCGTTCTCGTCATCCGGAACCGCCGCGCCCTGCGCCGACTGCTCTGGAAGCCGGGCGAACTCGGGCTGGCCCGCGCCTGGGTGGCCGGGGAACTCGAGATCGACGGCGATCTGTACGAGACGCTGAACCTGATGGCCGGACTGCTCTGGGAGCGCGGCGCGGACGCGAAGGACACCGTCCACCCGATCCGGGACCCGAAGGTGCGGGCCGCCGCCCGGAGCCTGCTGCAACTGGCAGGACCCTGGCCGCCCCCGCCCCCGCCCCCCGAGGAGGTCCGCCGCCGCACCGGCACCCTGCACACCAAGCGCCGCGACAAGGAGGCCATCAGCCACCACTACGACGTCGGCAATGACTTCTACGAACTGGTCCTCGGCCCGTCCATGGTCTACTCCTGCGCCTACTGGGAGGACGGCGGCAGCCTGGAGGACGCCCAGCGCGACAAGCTCGACCTGGTCAGCCGCAAGCTCGCGCTGAAGGAAGGCGACCGCCTCCTCGACGTCGGCTGCGGCTGGGGCTCCATGGCCATCCACGCGGCCCGCGAGTACGGCGCCCAGGTCACCGGAGTGACGCTCTCCACCGAACAGGCGGCGTACGCCCGCAAGCGCATCGCCGAGGAAGGACTGACGGACCGGATCGAGATCCGGGTCCAGGACTACCGGGACGTCAGGGACGGCCCGTACGACGCCATCTCGTCGATCGGGATGGCCGAACACGTCGGCTCGGTCCGTTACCGCGAATACGCCGACGACCTCTTCGCACTCCTCAAGCCGGGCGGCCGGCTGCTCAACCACCAGATCGCCCGCCGTCCCGAACGTGACGAGTCCGCATACCACGTGGACGATTTCATCGACGCCTACGTCTTCCCGGACGGCGAACTCGCGCCGCTGGGGCGGACCGTCGCCACACTCGAGGAAGCCGGCTTCGAGGCGCGCGACGTCGAGTCGATCCGGGAGCACTACGCCCTGACCCTGCGCCACTGGGTCGCCAATCTGGAGAAGCACTGGGACCGGGCGGTCGCGCTGACCTCGCCCGGCCGGGCCAGGGTCTGGCGCCTCTACATGGCCGCCTCGGCTCTCTCCTTCGAGCACAACAAGATCGGGGTCAACCAGATCCTCGCGGTGCGTCCGGTGGGCGGCGGCTCCTCCCGGATGCCGCTGCGCGCCCGCGTGTGGAAGGCGTCCGCGACCGACTGAGCCGCGCGGCGGAAAAGGGAGGAGGGCCGGTACCCGCGGCGTCGTCCGCGGGTACCGGCCCTCCTGGCGGGGAACCGCCCCGCTACTCGGTCTTGATCGCCGTCAGCATGTTCAGCCGCGCGGCGCTGCGGGCCGGCCAGAGCGAGGCCAGCACGCCCACCAGCGCCGCCAGCGCCAGGAAGACCGCGATCCGGTCCCACGGGATCACCAGGGCGTAGCCCGGGATGGCGGAGGCCAGCGTCCGGCCGATCGCCCAGCCGAGGAACGTGCCGAGCGCGACCCCGACGACCGCGCCGAAGAGCGAGATGACCACGGCCTCCAGCCGGATCATGCGCTTCACCTTGCGCCGGTCCAGGCCGATCGCCCGCAGCATGCCGATCTCCTGCTGACGCTCGAAGACCGACATCGCCAGGGTGTTGACGACCCCGAGCACCGCGATGATCAGGGCCATCGCCAGCAGCCCGTACATGATGTTCAGCGCCGTGCCGATGAAGCCGCCGAACGTGTCCCGGATGTCCTGCCGGTCCATGACGGACATCGCAGGGTTGTCGCCCAGGGCGTCGACCAGGGCCTTCTCGTGGGCCTTCGACGCGCCGCCGTCCGTCTTCAGCCAGATCTCGCGGATGTCCGCGCGGCTCTGGTGGGCGTCCACGAGAGTCCTCGGCATCAGGACCGGCGAGAGGAACTGGTTCTCCCGGTAGACCGCGCCGACCTTCACAGTGCCCTTCCGGTCGTCCTCGTACGTCACCGGGAGGGTGTCGCCGGTCTTCCATCCGTTCGACTTCGCGGTCTTGTCGGCGACGGCGATCCGGCCGTGGCCGAGCGAGTCCAGGGAACCGGAGACCGTCTTCAGGGAGAAGACCTGCTGCACGTCGCCCGGAGTGACGCCGGAGGCCGAGTGGAACTTGCCCCCGACCTTGAGGAAGGCGGCCTGCTGGGGCGAGACGGCGGTGACGCCGTCGGCCTTCTCCAGGGCGGTGAGCGCCGACCCGTCGAGCGAGTCGCCGCTCGCCATCGAGATCATGTAGTCGGCCTTGACGTTGTCCGTCGTCATCCGGTCGACGGCCTGGCCGAGCGTGACCCCGAGCACCGAGATGCCGGTGACCAGGGTGAGACCGATGGCCAGCGCGGAGGCTGTCGCTCCGGTACGCCGCGGATTACGGACCGCGTTCTGCGCGGCCAGCTTGCCCGAGACCCCGAACAGTTTCATCAGCAGCGGCCGCACCAGCGCGATCACCGGCCGCGACAGCAGCGGGATCAGCACGATGACACCGATCAGCGCGACGAAGGCACCGGCCCCGATCATCGTCCGGCCGTCCTTGCCGGCCGCCGCTCCGGCGACGATCCCGGCCGCTCCGAGCAGGGTGAGCACCCCGCCGATCGAGTTCCGTACGACCAACGACTTGGTGGTGGCCACCGCGTGGACGCTGCTCATCGCGGCCACCGGCGGGATCTTCGCGGCCCGGCGGGCGGGCAGCCACGCGGCCACCACGGTGATCAGGACGCCGACGCCGAACGCCGCGCCGACCGCGGTGGGGGAGACCACCAGCGGTCCGGCCGGGATCCTGCCGCCGATCAGGCTCATCGCGGAGCGCAGCCCGGCCGCGAGGCCGAGCCCGAGCAGGAAGCCGGTGACCGAGGCGATCGCGCCGACCACGCCCGCTTCGAGGAGGACCGAGCGCTTGACCTGGCGGCGGGAGGCGCCGACGGCACGCAGCAGCGCGAGCTCCTTGGTCCGCTGGGCGACCAGCATGGTGAACGTGTTGGCGATCAGGAAGACGCCGACGAACAGGGCGATGGCGGCGAAGGCGAGCAGCATCGTGTTGAGGTTGCTCAGGCCGCTCTCGATCTGCTCGGCCTGGTCGTCGGCGAGGGCCTTGCCGGTCCTGGCGGTGGCGCCCTTCGGCAGCAGCGGCTCCACCGCGTCCAGCAGCTTCCGGTCGGAGGCGCCGGCCGCGGCGGTGACGGTGACGTCCTGGAACCGGCCGGGCTTGAGGTAGAGCTGCTGGGCGACCGGGGTGTCGAAGAGGACCAGACTGCCGCCGGCGTTGACTGCACCGTCCTCGGTGGTGAAGACACCGGAGAGGGTGTACTCCTTCACCGGCCCGTTCGTGGCGACCCGCACCCGGTCGCCCACCCGGTACCCGCCCTTCTCCGCGGTCTGCTCGTCGAGCGCGATCCGGTCCTTGTCGGTCGGCCCGCTGCCGTCGACGAAGGTGTAGGAGGCGTCCTTGCCGTCCTTGCCGGGGAAGAAGTTGCCGCCGGTGTTGGACCAGCCGTTGCCGATCAGCTTGCCGCCGGGGTCGGCGACCCCGGCGAAGCCGGAGACCCGGCCGGTGGCGGTGTCCACCCCGTCCAGCCCCTGGATCTTCCGGAGCGTGGCGGCGTCGATGCCGGACGTCCCCTCGTCACGCCGGCCGGCGTGGGTGGTGACGGCGACGGCGACGTCGTCGTAGCTCTTCGCCGACTGGTTGCGGAAGGCGTTGCCGAGGGTGTCGGTGAAGACCAGGGTGCCGGAGACGAAGGCCACGCCGAGCATCACGGCGAGAACGGTCATCAGCAGCCTGGCCTTGTGCGCGAGCACGTTGCGCAGGGCGGTACGGAACATGTCTGTCAGTCCTGGGATGGGGAGAGGGTCCGGAAGAGGGCGCGAGGGCGGTCCGTGCTCAGCTGGTACGGCCCTTGGAGTCGAACGCCTTCATCCGGTCGAGGACCGCGTCCGCGGTGGGGTGCATCATCTGGTCGACGATCGCCCCGTCCGCGAGGAAGACCACCCGGTCCGCGTAGGAGGCGGCCACCGGGTCGTGGGTCACCATCACCACGGTCTGTCCCATCTCACGCACCGAATTGCGCAGGAAGCCCAGCACCTCGGCGCCGGAGCGGGAGTCCAGGTTCCCGGTCGGCTCGTCACCGAAGATGATCTCCGGCCGGGAGGCCAGGGCGCGGGCGACCGCGACGCGCTGCTGCTGGCCGCCGGAGAGCTCGGTGGGCCGGTGCTTCAGCCGGTCGGACAGCCCCACCATCTCGATCACCCGGCGCAGCCACTCGGCGTCGGGCCTGCGTCCCGCGATGTCCATCGGCAGCGTGATGTTCTCCGCCGCGGTCAGGGTGGGCAGCAGGTTGAACGCCTGGAAGATGAAACCGATCTTGTCCCGGCGGAGCTGGGTGAGCTGCTTGTCCTTGAGGGACCCCAGCTCCGTCTCGCCGATCCGCACCGAACCGCTGCTGAAGCTGTCCAGGCCGGCCACGCAGTGCATCAGGGTGGACTTGCCGGAGCCGGACGGGCCCATGATCGCGGTGAACTCGCCCTGCGGGAAGTCGACGGTGACCCGGTCCAGGGCCTTCACCTGGGTCTCGCCCTGTCCGTAGACCTTGGAAAGATCCGTGGCGCGGGCAGCCACCGCGGTGGCGCGGTGAGCGGTGGAGGTGACGGTCACGGGGGACACTCCTGTTCAGGACGGCGTTCGGGGAGCCCGGAGGCTGACCTCTCCATCGTCATCGCCGATCCGCCGCCGGGCGTCAGTCCCGGTGCCCGTTCCGGGGGGCCACTTGAGTCGCACCGCGGGGGCGATTCGTCCTCCTCGGGTATGACACCGACCCCGAGGCCGTACACCCCAGGGGCCATCCCGGGTCCTGCGGGGGTCAGCGCGGCGGGGCCGTGGAGCCGCGTGGGACGAGGCGGGCCGCGGAATCCTCGTACCCGGACGCCGTGCCCTCCGTGACCAGCGTCAGCAGGGTGCGCGCCGCATGGCTCCCGTACGCCGGGATGTCCCGGCTCAGCGCGGTCAGCGGCGGCCGGACCACCCGGGAGAGCTGGGAGTCGTCCCACGCGACCAGGGAGAGGTCGCCCGGTACGTCGAGCCCCATCTCCTGGGCGACCGAGAGACCGGCCACGGCCATGATGTCGTTGTCGTAGAGGACGGCGGTGGGGCGTGCGGCGGAGCTGATCAGCCGGCGCGTGGCATGTGCACCGCCGTCGCCGGAGTAGTCGGTGTGGACGATCACCGGTTCGCCCAGGCCCAGCTCGGCGCAGATCTCGGCCTGGGCGCGGTCGCGCAGCTGCGTGTGGATCAGGTCGGGGAGCCCCGCGACCCGGGCGACGGACCGGTGGCCCAGCGCGGTCAGGTACGTGAGGGTGTCCCGCACCGCCGTGTAGTCGTCGGACCATACGGGGGTGAGCGGGCCGGCCGCCGACGGGTGGCCGATCACCACCGCGGGCAGGCCGAGTTCGGCGACGCCCTCGACCCGCGGGTCCGAGGCGCGCAGATCGGCGAGGAAGACCCCGTCCACCCGGCCCTCGCCCCACCAGCGGCGGTAGGCCTCCAGCTCCTGTGCCGGATCGGTGACGACCTGGAGCAGCAGGGCGCAGCCGCGCGGGGAGAGTTCGCTCTCGATGCCGCTGATCAGTTCCATGAAGAACGGCTCCATGCCGAGCAGCCGGGCGGGCCGGCACAGGGCGAGGCCGACGGCGTCGGCGCGGGCGCGGGTGAGGGCGCGGGCGGCGCTGTTGGGCCGCCAGCCGATCTCCTGGGCGATGGCCTTGATCGAGGCGCGGGTGGCGGGCGAGACGCCCGGCCGGTCGTTCAGCGCGTACGACACCGCGACCTTGGAGACTCCGGCGCGGCGGGCGATGTCCGCGATCGTGGGGCGGTGTCTGTTCATGCGACCTCGCTTAACCGGTTCGTGTCTTTCGGTCATCCTAAGCGCCGACGCTGTCGCCTGCGGTTTCTCTACCGGGCGTGATCATTTGTCAACTCGTCCTGCAAATAAGGGAATGGGAGCGCTCCCTCACTCTTGACACCGCCTGGGAGCGGCCATAGCTTCACGGCACTTACCCGGTTCAGTAACTCCGCTCGGCAGGGACGGCGGGGAGAGGGAGAGACGATGGGTACGGGATTCCGGGGACGAATCGCGACCACGCTCGCCGTGATCGGACTCGCCGCGACCGCGTGCACGGGGGGCGGCTCCTCGGCGGGCGGCTCCGGCGGCTCGGGCGGAGGTTCGGGCGGTGCGCTTCCGCGCAACGAGACGCTCTACACGACCGGCACCCAGTGGGGGCCGCCGGCCAACTACAACCCCCTGCACGACTGGGACCACGCGACCGGCACCAAGGGGCTGGTCTACGAGACGCTGTTCCACTTCGACCCCAACGCGGGCAAGCTGACGCCATGGCTGGCCGAGTCCGGCGGCTGGACCGGGGCCAAGACCTATGAGGTGAAGCTCCGTCCGGGCATCACCTGGTCCGACGGCAAGCCGCTGACCGCCGAGGACGTCGCGTACTCCTACGGGATCGGCAAGATCGAGGCGTCGTCCTTCCACACCCTGTGGGAGTGGCTCGACAAGGCGGAGGCGGTGGACGCCACGACCGTCCGCTTCACCTTCAAGCAGGCCCGCTACCAGGAGTGGGACTTCAATCTGTACGGCCGCCCGATCGTTCCTGAGCACATCTGGAGCAAGCGCTCCGACAAGGAGGTCCTCGACGGCGTCAACGACAAGCCGGTCGGGACCGGCGCGTACACCCTCAAGAGCCACACCCAGGACCGGGTCGTGTGGCAGCGGCGGGACGACTGGTGGGGCGTCAAGGCACTCTCCATGAAGCCGGCGCCCCGCTACATCGTCGACGTCTCCAACCCCAGCAACGAAGTGGTCATCGGCCAGCTGGGCCAGGGCCAGCTGGACCTGAGCAACAACTTCCTGCCGGGCGCCTCCTCGCTGGTCAAGAGCAAGAAGGTCGTCTCGTACTACGACAAGCCGCCCTACATGCTCTCCGCCAACACCGCCTGGCTGGTGCCCAACACCAAGAAGAAGCCGATGGACGACGCGGCCTTCCGCAAGGCGCTCGCCGAGTCCGTCGACGTCGGGAAGATCGTCAAGGGGGTGTACGGGGAGCTGGTGAAGCCGGCCGACCCGACCGGGCTGCTGCCGCAGTGGAACAAGTTCGTCGACCAGGACCTGGTGTCGAGGGAGGGCTTCTCCTTCGACACGGGCAAGGCGAAGCAGATCCTCGCCGGCGCCGGATACCGGGACACCGACGGCGACGGATTCGTGGAGAACAAGGACGGCTCGAAGATCAGCCTCAAGCTGGCCGTGCCGACCGGCTGGACCGACTGGATGGAGGCGGCGAAGGTCATCGCGGCCTCGGGCAAGGCGGCGGGCATCCGGATCACCACCGAGTTCCCCGACCAGAACGCCCTCAACGAGCAGCGTGGCAAGGGTGATTTCGACCTCGTCATCAACAATGACCGCCAGCTGTCCAACACCCCGTGGACGTACTACGAGTACATGTTCCAGCTGCCGGTCCAGAAGCAGCAGAACACGGTCAACTTCGGGCGGTACGAGAACAAGGAGGCCTGGAAGCTGGTCCAGCAGCTCGGCGGGGTGAAGACCGACGACACCGAGGGCATGAAGCAGGTCATCTCCAAGATCCAGGACATCCAGCTCAAGGAGATGCCGGTCATCCCGCTCTGGTACAACGGCCTCTGGTCGCAGTCCACCACCGGGACCTGGACGAACTGGCCGTCGGACGCCCCGGGCGCGCCCAAGTACGCGCCCGCGCTGTGGCGCAACTGGCTGGAGATGGGCGGCTTTGAAGCGCTCACGCAGCTCAAGCCCGCCAAGTGACAGGGCCGTTCTGATTCCATGACCGCCCCGCCGTGCGCGCGCTCCCGACGTCCGTCTCCGACCCCGGACCGGGCCTGATCCGGTCCGGGGTTGAAGGCGGGCTCTCTCGACGCGCCACGGCGGGGCTCTCCCCGGGGAGCCCCTTTGCGCCGTTACTTCGCCAGAAAACTCCTGGTCTACGCACTGACCTTCGTCGTCGCCGTCACCGTCAACTGGATGATCCCGCGCTTCATGCCGGGCGATCCGGTGGCCGCCATGGTGGCCCGCGCCCGTGTCTCGCAACCCGAGGCCGTCGAGGCGATGCGCGCGTACTACAACAACCTGTTCGGCTTCGACGAACCCGTCTGGCAGCAGTACCTCCACTTCTGGGGCGCCCTCCTGCGGGGCGACTTCGGGCTCTCCATCTGGGTCTTCCCCAAACCCGTCGCCGACGTGCTGCTCGACGCGCTCCCGTACACGCTGGGGCTGATGATCCCGGCCATCCTGCTCAGCTGGTTCGTCGGCAACTGGGCCGGTGCGCTCGCCGCCCGCCGCAAGGTCCTCGACAACACCGTGCTCCCGGCCGGATACCTGCTGACCGCGATGCCGTACATGTGGATCGCCGTCATCCTCGCCTGGGCGCTGGGCTCCAAGGCCGGCTGGTTCCCGCTCTCGGGCGGCTACAGCCTGGACATCCAGCCCAGCTTCAGCATCGGGTTCGCGGTGGACCTGCTGCACCACTGGGTGCTGCCGTTCCTCTCCCTCTTCCTGGTCGCGCTCGGCGGCTGGGCCATCGGCATGCGCAACATGATCATTTACGAGCTGGAGTCCGACTACTCGTCCTATCTGTCGGCGCTCGGCGCACCGCACCGCCTCATCCGCCGCTACGCCTTCCGCAACGCCGTGCTGCCCCAGATCACCGGTCTCGCACTGCAACTGGGCGTGCTGGTGGCGGGAGCCCTCGTCACCGAGATCGTCTTCGCCTATCCCGGGCTCGGCTCACTGATCCTGGCCGCGATCCAGAACCAGGACTTCTTCCTGCTCCAGGGCGCGTTCCTGTTCATCGTCATCGGGGTGCTGATCGCCAACTTCCTCATCGACGTCGTGTACGTCCTCGTCGACCCCCGTACCCGTACCGGCATGGCAGGAGGCCAGTCGTGAGCACCGTGCCCGAACCGGCCACCGACACCGTCGCGGCGCCCCCCTCCCGGCCCACCCGCGAGACGCTCCACTACGCCCTGCGCAACCCCAAACTGATCATCGGCTTCACGCTCGTCGCGCTGCTCCTGGTCGTGGGCGTCATCGGCCCGCCGCTGCTGCACAACGCCGACCCCAACGAGTACGTCGGCCCCCAGTCCGCGCCGCCGGACGGTACGTACTGGATGGGCACCACCACCTTCGGGCAGGACGTGTACGCACAGTTCGTGCACGGACTGCGCGCCACCTTCCTGGTCGGTGTCGTCGGCGGGGCCATCGCCGCCGTCGTCGCCATGCTCGTCGGCTTCCTCGCCGGATACCGCGGCGGCGCCGTCGACGAGATCCTCAACATGCTCACCAACGTGGTGCTGGTGCTCCCCGCCCTCGCCGTACTACTGATCGTCAACGCCTATGTCGGGGTGCGGTCCGTGCCCGTACAGGGGCTGTTCATCGGACTCACCTCCTGGCCCTGGGCGGCGCGCGCCATCCGCGCGCAGACCTTCTCGCTGCGCACCAGGGAGTTCGTCGACCTGGCCCGGCTCAGCGGGTGCTCCACCTGGCGGATCGTCTTCCGTGAGATCGCGCCCAACATGAGCTCGTACCTCTTCATGACGTTCATCCTGCTCTTCGGCGGCTCCATCCTCATCGCCTCCTCACTGGACTTCATCGGGCTCGGCCCGACCGAGGGCGTCTCGCTCGGGCTGATGCTGCAGAGCGCCCAGCAGTGGAGCGCGCTCCAACTCGGCATGTGGTGGTGGTTCGTTCCGCCCGGGGCCGGGATCACCGCGATCGTCGGCTCGCTCTACATCGCCAACGTCGGCCTCGACGAGGTCTTCAACCCGAAGCTGAGGGAGGCCTGAGCACATGACCCTGACCGTCACCGATCTACGGGTCCACTACCGCACCCTGCGGGGCGAGGTACGGGCGCTGGACGGCGTCAGCCTCGACCTGGCCGACGGCGAGATCCTGGGCCTGGCGGGCGAGTCCGGCTGCGGCAAGACCACGCTGGGCAAGTCCCTGATCCGTCTGGACGGCCGGATGCGGCACGCGGGCGGCACCGTCACCCTCGACGGCGAGGACGTTCCGATCGCCGACGACCGCGCCATGAACGCCTTCCGGTTCCACCGGATATCGCTCGTACCGCAGTACTCGATGAGCGCCCTCAACCCGACCCGGCGGATCGGCCGCATGATCCGCGAACTCCTCGCCTCGCGCGGCGTCTCCGTCGACACGGACGAACTCCGCCGCCGGCTGGACCTGGTGGGCCTGGACCACGACGTCCTGGACCGCTACCCCATCGAGCTGTCCGGCGGCATGAAGCAGCGCACCGTCATGGTGATCTCCACCCTGCTCGACCCGTCCGTCCTCATCGCCGACGAGGTCACCTCCGCGCTCGACGTCTCCACCCAACGGGCCGTCGTCGGCGCACTCACCGGGCTGCGCGACAAGGGCCTGGTCACCAGCATGATCTTCGTGACCCACGACCTCGGCCTGACCTCGCACATCGCCGACTCCATCATGGTGATGTACGCGGGAAAGCAGGCCGAGAAGGCACCCACGAAGGTCCTGACGACCGACCCCCGCCACCCGTACACCAAAATGCTGCTCGGCTCGCTCCCGGAGGTCGGGGCCCGGTACGCGGACAGGCCGCTGAAGGGCATCGCCGGCTCCCCGCCCTCCCTGCTCGACCCGCCGGCCGGCTGTCGCTTCCGCGACCGGTGCCCTCTCGCCGACCGGCAGTGCGCCGAGGAACCCCCCGTCGTCGAAGTGGCGCCCCGTCACTCCGTCGCATGCTGGAAGGCGGCCTGATGCTGACCCTCGACCGCGTCACCAAGACCTACCGGGCCGGTGCCTTCGGCGGCGGTTCCGTCACCGCCGTCGACCGGGTGTCCTTCACCGCCGCACCCGGCGAGGTCGTCTCCCTCATCGGCGAGAGCGGCAGCGGCAAGTCCACCATCGGCCGGATGATCCTCGGCCTGACCGGCGTCAGCGAGGGGAGTCTCACCCTGGACGGCAAGGAGGTCCGCCCCGGCAAGGACTTCTACCGCCGGGTCCAGGGCGTCTTCCAGGACCCCTTCTCCTGCTACAACCCCGTCTTCAGGGCCGACCGCGTCTTCGCCCTCGTCCGCCGCGCCTACCACCCCGGAGTACCGGACAAGGAGTGGGCCGACCGCGTCGAGAAGGCGGTGCGGGACGTGCGCCTGGACCCCGGACAGGTTCTCGGCCGCTACCCGCACCAGCTCAGCGGCGGCCAGCTGCAACGCCTCCTGATCGCCCGCGCGCTGCTCCTCGACCTGAGTTTCCTGGTGGCCGACGAGATCACCAGCATGCTCGACGCCTCGACCCGCATCGACGTGCTCAACCTCCTGGCCGGCCTCAAGGAACGCGGCCTCGGCGTCCTCTACATCACCCACGACCTCGCCCTCGGCACCTATCTCGCCGAACGGACCGTGGTGCTGCGCCGCGGCAGGGTCGTCGAACGCGGCGACACCCAGAAGGTGTTCGGCAACCCGGTCCACCCCTACACCCGCGCCCTGCTGGCGGCCGTGCCCCGGCTGAACGTCCCGTGGGCACCGCCCGAGCCCGTCGAGACCTGCGCCTTCCACGCGGCGGGGGCGCAGGACACCGATCTGTACGAGACCGAGCCGGACCACTTCGTCGCCTGCGCCCAGCTCCCCGACTGCGGAAGGACCCCCGCGTGACCCTTCGCCACCTGCCCCTGCACGACGGCTGGACGCTGCGCGCCGACAGCCCCGTGCCGCTCGGGCTCCCCACAGGAGGCGTCCCTGCCACCGTGCCCGGCTGCGTCCACACCGACCTGCTCGCCGCCGGCCTCATCGACGACCCGTACCTGGACGACAACGAGACCCGTCTCGGCTGGATCGGCCGGACCGACTGGACCTACCGCACCACCTTCGACTGGGCGAACGACGGCCACGACCACGCCGCCCTGTGCTTCGACGGGCTGGACACCGTCGCCACCGTCCTGCTCAACGGCACCGAGATCGGCCGCACCGCCAATCAGCACCGCAGCTACCGTTTCGCCGTCCGCCCCTTGCTCATCGAGGGCACCAACACGCTCGACGTGCGGTTCACCGCCCCGTACACCTACGCCGAGGAGCTGCGGGAGCGGCTCGGTGACCGGCCGGGCGCCTACGCCGAGCCGTACGCCTTCATCCGCAAGATGGCGTGCAACTTCGGCTGGGACTGGGGGCCGGCCCTGGTCACCTCCGGCATCTGGCGGCCGGTCGCCCTGGAGACCTGGAGCGGCCCGCGTATCGCCTCGGTGAAGCTGCTCGCCGACCTCGCGGAGGACGGCGTGCCGCGGCTCGCCGTCACGCTGGGCGTCGACCGCTCCGGCGGGCAGGCACTGGAGGCGGTCGTGGAGGTGGCGGGGGAGCGGAGCACGCTCACCGTGCTCGCCGGGCAGGACCACGCCACCACCGTGCTGAGCGTGCCGCACGCCGAGCGCTGGTGGCCGCACAGCCACGGTGACCAGCCGCTGTACGACGTCACCGTCCGCCTCGGCGACCACGTCTGGCAGGGCAGGACCGGCTTCCGGTCCGTCGCCCTGGAACGCGAGCGGTTCCGGATCTCGGTCAACGGGGAGCCCGTCTTCGTCCGTGGCGTCAACTGGATCCCCGACGACTGCTTCCCGGCCCGCCTCACCCGCCGGCGGATCTCCGACCGCCTCGACCAGGCACTGGCCGCGGGCGTCAACCTGGTCCGGGTCTGGGGCGGCGGCCTCTACGAGAGCGACGACTTCTACGAACTGGCCGACGAGAAGGGACTCCTGGTCTGGCAGGACTTCCCGTTCGCCTGCGCCGCGTACCCGGAGGAGCAGCCGCTCTACGACGAGGTGGCGGCCGAGGCCCGTGAGAACCTCGTCCGTCTCGCCCCGCACCCCTCCCTCGTCCTGTGGTGCGGCAACAACGAGAACCTGGAGGGCCACGCCGACTGGGGCTGGCGGAAGGAGCTGGGTGAGCGCACCTGGGGGTACGGCTACTACCACCACCTGCTCCCCGCGATCTGCGCCGACACCGACCCCACCCGCCCGTACTGGCCCGGATCGCCCTACTCCGGTTCCCCCGAACTGCACCCGCAGGACCCGGCCCGCGGCACGATCCACATCTGGGACGTCTGGAACCGCGCCGACTACCGCGCCTACGCGGACCGGGTCCCGCGCTTCGTCGCCGAATTCGGTTTCCAGGGCCCGCCCGCCCACGCCACGCTGCGCCGTGCGGTCAGCGGCCCCCTCAGCCCCGACGCCCCGCTGCTCGCCCACCACCAGAAGGCGGAGGACGGCAACGGAAAACTGCTGCGCGGCCTCGGCGACCATCTGCCGAGCCCCGGCGACGACTTCGACGACTGGCACTGGCTCACCCAGCTCAACCAGGCCCGCGCGGTCGCCTTCGGCATCCGCCACTTCCGCTCGCACACTCCGTACTGCATGGGCACCGTCGTCTGGCAGCTCAACGACTGCTGGCCGGTCGTCTCCTGGGCCGCGGTCGACGGCGACGGCCGTCGCAAACCGCTCTGGTACGCGCTCCGGGCGGTGTACGCGGACCGGCTCCTCGTCGTACGCGACGGGGCCCTGCACCTGGTCAACGACGCGGCCGCGCCGTGGGCCGGCACCCTGCGACTGGCCCGGCACGGTCTGGACGGTTCCGTGCTGGCCGAGGAGGAGGTGCTGGTGAGCACGGCGGCGCGCTCGGTCGCCCGGGTGCCGCTGCCGCGGTCCGTCGCCGAGCCGGACGACCGCAGCCGGGAGCTGCTGGTGGCGCGCCTGGGCGAGGTGCGGGCGGTCGAGTTCTACGAGGAGGACACCCGGCTCGCCCTGCCGCCCGCCCGTTACGACGTGACGGTCACGGAGAGCGACGGAGAGGGGTCCGGATACCGGGTCGTGGTGACTGCCCGCACGCTCCTGCGGGACCTCGCCCTCTTCCCCGACCGGCTGGACCCGGCGGCCGAGGTGGACGAGATGCTCGTCACTCTGCTGCCCGGGGAGAGCGCCGTGTTCCGCGTCACGGGCGCGGTGCTCGCGGACCCGAGGGAGCTGGGGAACCGACCGGTCCTGAGGTGCGTCAACGACCGCTCCGCCTAGGTGGGTGGCGGAAGCGCGGCGGTCGGGGGCGCGCCCCTGACGTGTGAGCCGTCCGGGTGCGGCGACTTTCCGTCATTCCCGGATCACGGCCGCCGCGCCCGCCACCCCGCCCAGGCATGTGGCTATGGCTTGTGAAGTGTGCTGACGGACCCTCAAACGGTCAATAAAATAAGACAACATCGCGCCACTGTTCCGCTGATCGGGGGATGCCCCCGGCTAGGGTCATGTGCCAACGCGGAGCCGCGCGCCAAGCCCGGATGGTGGAATGCAGACACGGCGAGCTTAAACCTCGCTGCCCCTCGGGGGCGTGCCGGTTCGAGTCCGGCTCCGGGCACCATGTCGCGCAGGCCGATCGCCCTGCGAAATCGGCTCTCCCCGCTCGTCTCCGTTCCCGGGTCCGGCCGCTCCGTGGGTCGCTCGCTCGTCACTTTCCGTGCATGGTCGGCGTGCGGGAAACGAAAAGCCTGCGAAAGACGAGTTTCAGGACCGGTCGGCGGGAAGGTGGACCCCGCGCGGGTACGGAGTGGCCGGAGAGGTCCGGCGACGTGGAGCCGGCGGGCACCGGCCGTCCCGCGCCGAGAAGGCGGTCGCGGCACCCTTGGCCGCGAGCGCCGGCCGCCGCGACAGCCGGTGGTGGGCGCCGGAAGTATTTCAACACCGCGATCGGCACGGACGTCGTGGTGCAGGCGGTGCTGGGCACCATGTGTGTCTTCGCCGGCGTGCTCGTCGCGTACAAGATGCGCTGGATCCGGGTCACCCGCCGTTTCTACGGCTTCGTGATGGCCGCCGCCGTGGGCTTCATGCTCCTGATGGTGGTCAACCTGCTGTTCGCCGTCTTCGGCGGCGGTGACGGCCTGGGCTTCCGCTCCGGCGGTCTCGGCATCCTCTTCGGCGTCATCGGGATCATCCTCGGCGCCTGCTTCCTGGCCCTGGACTTCAAGCAGGTCGAGGACGGCATCGCGTTCGGCGCCCCGCGCGAGGAGTCATGGCTGGCGGCCTTCGGCCTCACCATGACGCTGGTGTGGATCTACCTGGAGATGCTGCGCCTCTTCTCCATCCTCAGCGGCGACGACTGACCGTACCGCCCGCACGTACGACGGAACGGCCCGCAGGCTCAGCGCCTGCGGGCCGTTTCCGTCGGTCCGGTCTCTCGTGCGGGCCGGGTGTGCGTACGCCTGGGGATTTTCGTCCGGACCGGGCAGGCATGCGTGCCCGGCATCATCCGGTCACAGCACTAGAGCAGCTTCCGAGCCGCCCGCCTCAGGTCGTACTCGTGGACGAGCGCCTTCGCGTGTCCGTAGGCGAGGTCGTGCTCGCTCCGCAGCCAGCTGACCTTCTCGTCGAACCGGAGGGCTGGACCCTCGTCGACGGTGCGAAGCCAGTCGACGACTTCGCGACCGGTGCAGTGAGGGATCCGGGAGAGCAGATTGCGATGGGTTTCTTCGGAGAAGACATGGGACATCGGCGCCTCCGACGCATTGCGCGTTGCTGGTCCTTCCCGACACCGTGCCCGAGCCCAGGCCCGTTGGCAACCATCCCGACCCGGCGCGTAGGGTCGCGGAGTGCACGATACGACCCTGTTGATCATTGCCGTGGACCGGTTCGCCGACCGGCTTCGCGCCGCCCCGCAGAGCAGGCTCCAGCGCGGAGCGGCCGCCGAAGGGCTGGCCACGGCCAGGGAATTGGCCGTACGGGCCCAGCGCGTCGAGGCGCCGGACCTGGAGCCGCGCATCATGCCGGACGCCGGGATCTTCGCCATCGGCGACCAACTCGCCGTCGCGGGGCGGGATCTGGCGGTGGCACTGGAAAAGGCCCCGTCCGTGGAGCTGGACGAGGCCGTACGGTTCGTGGAGGAGGCGACCGCCCGGGCATTCGCGTAGCGGCCGTCCGGTGGACGGGCCGTGGTTGCCGGGGCAGCGGCCGTCGAGGACCGCCGCGCGGGCCGGGGGAGCGTGGAGCGCCCCTGGGTCAGAACGAGGCGATGACGCGGTCGGCGAGAATGTAGACGTTCTCCTTGCCGCAGGAGAAGGTCAGGGCGTACGCGCCGGACACGCCGGAGCCGCCCAGCAGCACCGGGTGCTCACCCGCCAGCAGCGCCTCGGCGAGGCGCTCGGCCGTCTCGCGGTGGCCGGGGGTCATACAGAGCGTGGTGCCGTCGGCGAAGACGTACACGTCGAGCGTGCCGAGCGGGCCGGGGCGGACATCGGCGAGCTCGGTCCGGCTGTCGGCGAGCTCCTCCAGCCGGGTCACGGTGCGCTCGTGGTCGGTGACGACCGGCGTCTGCACCGGTACGAAATCGGGGTGGGAGGGGTGGCGGCGACGGGCCGCGGCCAGCTCCGGCGAGTCCTCGGCGTACTCCGGCATCTCCGGCAGCTCGGTCACGTCGGCCAACTCTGCCAGTTCCGTCAGCTCGTCGAGCGCCTCGGTGGCGTCGATGCCCATCGCTTCCAGGCCCGCGAAGTCCGCCTGGCGCGGCATGAAGAACGGCGCGTCCTCGCCGAGCCCGGAAAGACCGCCCAGCAGGGACGGGGTGTCGGCGGCGTCACGCGCCTCCTGGGAGGCCCAGAAGGCGCGGGCCTCGGCGAGCTCGCGCTCGCGTTCCTCGGCGAGTGCCTCGGCGACGGCCGCGCGTATCTCGGCGGCGGGGGTGGCAATGCTCCTGATCTGCTGCGGCACCGCGGCGCCACGGGCGTGGCCGGCGGCCAGCTCCGTCCGCAGAGCCGTGACCTGCTTGCGCAGCCCGTGAGCGGCGTGCAGAGCAGCAGCGCCCACTGCCGTCGCGGCGGCGGTGGTCAGCAACAGGGCAAGAGGCATGATGCTCACTGACATACTCCCGGTTTCAATCGATCCCCCGACTTCCTACATCAGCTTGTCCTCTCCCCGTGCCCGGTGTCAGTGCATTACGTCACGAATTGGACAGGTATTTGTGCCTGGGGTTACCCCCTGATGCTGGTGTGACCTGCGGAAACGAATCTCCCCCGGGACATAGATCACATCCTGGGGGAGATTCGGTCACGGTCGGGGCTCGGAACCGGCCATTGTCCGGCGGGAGCGGACGGTCCGAGGGTGCGGGAGGAGCCGGCCGGACGGTGCGGCGACCGGCTCCGTCCCCGCCGGGCTCAGCTCAGACGCTCGATGACCATCGCCATGCCCTGGCCGCCGCCCACGCACATGGTCTCCAGGCCGAACTGCTTGTCGTGGAACTGCAGGCTGTTGATCAGCGTGCCGGTGATCCGGGCGCCGGTCATGCCGAAGGGGTGGCCGACGGCGATCGCGCCACCGTTGACGTTGACCTTCTCCAGCGGCAGGCCGAGGTCGCGGTAGGAGGGGATCACCTGGGCGGCGAACGCCTCGTTGATCTCGGCCAGGTCGATGTCGTCGACGGTCAGCCCGGCGCGCTTCAGCGCCTGCTTGCTCGCCTCCACCGGTCCGTATCCCATGATCTCGGGGGAGAGGCCGGAGACGCCGGTCGACACGATCCGGGCCAGCGGCGTCAGGCCGAGCTCGCGCGCCTTGGTGTCGGACATGATCACGAGTGCGGCCGCGCCGTCGTTGAGCGGGCAGCAGTTGGCCGCGGTGACCAGGCCGTCGGGGCGGAAGACCGGCTTCAGGCCCTGCACACCCTCCAGGGTGACGCCCGCGCGCGGACCGTCGTCCTGCGAGACGACCGTGCCGTCGGGGGTCGTCACCGGGGTGATCTCCCGCGCCCAGAAGCCGTTCTTGAGGGCCTCCTCGGCGAGGTTCTGCGACCGCACCCCGAACTCGTCCATGTCCTGGCGGGTGACGCCCTTGAGCCGGGCCAGGTTCTCCGCGGTCTGGCCCATCGCGATGTACGCGTCCGGCACCAGGCCGTCCTCGCGCGGGTCGTGCCAGTGCGCCCCGGACTCCTCGGCGCGGGCGGCGGTACGGGCCTCGGCCTCGGCGAAGAGCGGGTTGTGCGTGTCCGGCAGGCTGTCGGAGTTGCCCTTCACGAAGCGGGACACCATCTCGACACCGGCGGAGATGAAGACGTCACCCTCACCGGCCTTGATGGCGTGCAGCGCCATGCGGCTGGTCTGCAGCGAGGACGAGCAGTAGCGGGTGACCGTGCAGCCGGGAAGGTGGTCCATCCCCATCTGTACGGCGATGATCCGGCCCAGGTTGTTGCCCTGCTCGCCGCCGGGGAGGCCGCAGCCGAGCATCAGGTCGTCGATGTCCTTCGGGTCCAGCTCGGGAACCTTGGCCAGCGCGGTCTGAATGATCGTGGCGGTCAGGTCGTCGGCCCGCAGATCCTTCAGCGAGCCCTTGAAGGCCCGGCCGATGGGGGAACGGGCAGCAGAGACGATCACGGCTTCGGGCATCACGCGGCTCCATGAGGGCTGGAAGGCTGGCTGTCTGGGCTGATCGGGGCCGAGCGGGGCTCGGCCGGACCGGGCGGCGCTCGGCGGGTCCGAGCGGAGCCGGGCCGGGACCGAGCAGGACTCAGCCGGGGCTGACTTGGAAGTTACCCGTACGTATCGCCGAGGTCACCCGGCAGGCCGTGTGATGCGGACCTCTTTTCTAAGCGACCGCTCAGGCGGTCCGGGGTGTGGGACCCGTGCCCGCGTCCCCGCCCGCCCGGGGATCCCTGTCCAGCCGTCCGTCCGGACGCTGTCCGTCGGGGCGCTGCCCGTCGGGATACCGTCCGTTCGGATGCTGCCCGTCGGGATGCTGTCCGTTCGGGTGCTGTCCGTCCGGGGTCGGGGCCGGGTGCGGCTCCGTGGCCGAGGGCAGACGACGGCGCCTGCGGTGCTTGAGCAGCGCCCACGGCGCCCGCGCGCCCGTGACCTCCGTACCGGCCTCCCGGGCTGCCTGGGAGGCCGCCTTGGCCACCGGCAGCATGTCCTCGCGCCGCGCCCCGTCGAGACGGTCGGACTCCGGCCACAGGCCCAGCACGGCACACAGGGTCGGCAACAGCGCCATCGCCGCCGTCGCGTACCCCTCGGCCGACGGATGGTAGTTGTCCGGGCCGAACAGCTCGCGCGGATTGGCCTCGAACTCCGGCCCCAGCAGGTCGCCCAGCGACACCGTGCGCCCGCCCTGCTCCACCGAGCCGATCGTCTGCGCGGCCGCCAGCTGACGGCTCGCCCTCCTGGCCAGCCAGCGCAGCGGCTGGTAGACCGGCTCGATCGTGCCCAGATCCGGGCAGGTCCCGACGACCACCTCCGCACCCGCCGTACGCAGCCTGCGCACGGCGGTGGTCAGGCACCGCACCGACTGGGTGGCGGGCATCCGGTGCGTCACGTCGTTGGCCCCGATCATGATCACGCAGACGTCGGGGGTACGGGCCGTGTCGGCGAGCAGGAGCGAGACCTGTCGCTCCAGATCGTCCGAACGGGCCCCCGGCTGAGCGACGTTCCGCAGGTCCACCGGCCGTTCGGAGACCGCCGCGAGCCCCGAGGCGAGCAGCGCCCCAGGCGTCTGGCCGGCTCTGCGCACCCCCTGACCGGCCGCCGTGGAGTCGCCGAGCAGCCCGAGCCGCAACGGCTCGGCGGGGCCGGTGAACGCCACCCCGTACCGTCCGTCCGCGCTCGGTGGAACCGGTGCGACACCGCCGCCCACCTGCCGCTTCGCCAGCTGGACCTCCGCCACCAACACGCCTGCCGCCGCCGCGCCGAGCAGTCCGATACTGCCGCCGCCGTAGGCCGCGCCCGCCGCGATCCGCCGCGCCACCCTTGCCCTCGACACAGTCCGGTCCACCTCCTCGTTGCCGTACCGCCGTACACAGAGCTAACTGCCCCGTAGGGGCGGTCGCCCAATCGCTTCGCCCAATCTCATGCCCGTACGCATACCCTTGCCGCACCATCTCGGAGACCCCGGAGTATCACGGTGCAATTTCACGATTCGATGATCAGTCTCGTTGGCAACACCCCGCTGGTGAGGCTGCGCAGTGTGACGGCCGGCATCCAGGCGACGGTGCTGGCCAAGGTCGAGTACTTCAACCCCGGCGGTTCGGTGAAGGACCGGATCGCCCTGCGCATGATCGAGGCCGCCGAGGAGAGCGGCGCGCTGCAGCCCGGCGGCACGATCGTCGAGCCGACGAGCGGCAACACAGGCGTCGGCCTGGCGATCGTCGCGCAGCAGAAGGGTTACAAGTGCATCTTCGTCTGTCCGGACAAGGTGTCCACGGACAAGATCAACGTGCTGCGCGCCTACGGCGCGGAGGTCGTCGTCTGCCCGACGGCCGTCGACCCGGAGCACCCCGACTCGTACTACAACGTCTCGGACCGGCTGGTCCGTGAGACGCCCGGCGCCTGGAAGCCCGACCAGTACTCGAACCCGAACAACCCGCGCTCGCACTACGAGACCACCGGTCCCGAGCTGTGGGAGCAGACGGACGGGAAGATCACCCACTTCGTGGCGGGCGTCGGCACCGGCGGCACGATCACCGGCACCGGCCGCTACCTCAAGGAGATCAGCGGCGGCTCGGTGACGGTCGTCGGCGCGGACCCGGAGGGCTCGGTCTACTCCGGCGGCTCCGGCCGCCCCTACCTGGTCGAGGGCGTCGGCGAGGACTTCTGGCCGAGCGCGTACGACCGCACGGTCACGGACGAGATCGTCGCCGTATCCGACAAGGACTCCTTCCAGATGACCCGTCGCCTCGCCAAGGAGGAGGGGCTGTTGGTCGGCGGCTCCTGCGGCATGGCGGTCGTGGCGGCCCTGGAGGTGGCGCAGCGTCTCGGACCGGACGACGTGGTCGTCGTACTCCTGCCGGACAGCGGCCGTGGCTACCTGAGCAAGATCTTCAACGACGAGTGGATGGCCGACTACGGCTTCCTGGAAGACACGGGTTCGTCCGCCCGCGTCGGCGACGTGCTCGACCACAAGGACGGACCGCTGCCGACGCTCGTCCACATGCACCCCGAGGAGACCGTCGGCGAGGCGATCGAGGTGCTGCGCGAGTACGGCGTGTCGCAGATGCCGATCGTGAAGCCGGGCGCCGGCCACCCGGACGTCATGGCCGCCGAGATCATCGGCTCGGTCGTCGAGCGGGAGCTGCTGAACGCGCTGTTCGCGCAGCGCGCCTCGCTCACCGACCCGCTGGAGAAGCACATGTCGACGCCGCTGCCGCAGGTCGGCTCCGGCGAACCGGTCGAGGACCTGATGTCGGTGCTCAGCGGCGAGGGCGGCTCCGACGCGGCGATCGTGCTGGTGGAGGGCAAGCCGAAGGGGGTCGTGAGCAGGCAGGACCTGCTGGCCTTCCTGGCGAAGGAGGCCGGCCCGAAGCAGTAGGGGCAGGCCGGGGCTTCGCGGAAACGGTACGAGCACGTCACGTACACGCAGCACCGGCTTAACAAGGATCCGGCACATTGGTGGGTGTCGGCAGGGAAACCCGCCGGCACCCGAAACGGCGACACGGACGACGGAGCGGCTCCCGGACCTCCACTGTCGCCAGGACGCGCGCACCGGCCCTGACCCGGAAACGCGTCCCTCGCGGGGACCGCCGTCGTCCCGCCCCCTGGGAAACCGGGGGTGCGGCGGTCCCCGCGATATGACCTTCCCTGCGCCGGCCCGCGGCCAACGGCCGTTCACCCGGCAGGCGCGGCCGCCCAGCTCGCCAGCAGCGCGATCCGCTCCGCGGTCTCGGTACCCGGCTCCGGCGTGTAGACGACCAGCGACCGGTCGGGGTCTCCGGGCAGCGCCAGCGTCTCGTACGGAAGGGTCAGCTCGCCCGCCACGGGGTGCTGGATGCGCTTGACCCCGTACGTCTTCGCCTTCACCTGGTGATCCGCCCACAGCCGCCGGAAGTCCTCGCTCCGCAACGACAGCTCGCCGACCAGCGTGGCGAGCTGTCTGTCCGTCGGGTGCAGCCCGGCGTCCAGGCGCAGATGCGCGACCGTCTCTGCCGCGACCGCCGCCCACTCCGGGTACAGCTCGCGCGCCGCCGGTTCCAGGAACACCTGGCGCGGCATGTTGCGCGCGGCGGCGGGCATCCGGGAGAAGCCGACGAGGGCGTCGCCGAGGGCGTTCCAGGCCAGTACGTCCATCCGGCGGCCCAGTACGAACGCCGGGGCCCGGTCGATGGTGTCCAGCAGCAGCCGCAGCCCGGGCCGTACCCGCCGCGCGGCGTCCGGCCGTTCGCCGCGCGCCTTCGCGCCCGGCCGGGCCACGGTGTGCAGATACTCCAGTTCCGTCCCGTCCAGCCGCAGCACCCGGCCGATCGCGTCGAGCACCGCGTCCGAGACGCTCGGCCCGCGTCCCTGCTCCAGCCGGATGTAGTAGTCGACGCTCACCCCCGCGAGCTGTGCGACCTCCTCGCGGCGCAGTCCGGGAACCCGGCGCCGGCCGTATGGCTGCAGACCCACGTCCTCGGGCTGGATCCGTGCGCGTCGCGAGCGGAGAAAGTCTCCCAGGTCCCCATCCATGCGTTCGATCCTAGGAGACGGGCCGGAGCGGAGCCTGGTACTGCCGGACCCAGGAAGGACACAGCCCTGGGTGGCGGGTGCCGGGCGGCGAAGAGTGGTACCCGCCACCGGGGAGAGCCCGGCGGCCATCCCGGAACACAAGGAGCACGTCATGTCGTACGAGTCCCTCGCAGGCCGCACCGCCGTCGTCACCGGAGCCGCCAGCGGCATGGGCGCCGCCACGGCGGTCCTGCTCGCGGCCCAGGGAGCCAGGGTCGCGTTGCTGGCCCGGCGGGCGGAGCGGCTGGAGGAGGTGGCCGCCAAGATCGCGGCGGAAGGCGGCGAGGCGCTGGTCGTGGCGGCCGACGTCACCGACCAGGATTCCGTCGACGCGGCTGCCGAACGGATCCACACCGCCTTCGGCCGGGTCGACCTGGTGGTCAACGCGGCCGGAGTGATGCTGCCGAACCCGGTGGGCGAGGGCCGTACCGACGAGTGGCAGCGGATGCTCGACACCAATGTGTCGGGCGCACTGCGGATCATCCGGGCCTTCACATCCGACCTGTTCGCGGCCGCCGCCGACGGCCGCACCGCGGACCTGGTGAACATCTCGTCGATCGGCGCGCACATCACGTTCCCCGACTACGCCGTGTACGGGGCGACGAAGGCGGCGCTCAGCCATCTGTCGGCATCCCTGCGCACGGAGTTCGGCCCGCGGGACGTGCGCGTCACCAACATCGAGCCGGGCCTCACCGACACGGAACTGGGCAGCCACATCGACAACGCCGAACTCGCGGGCCGGCTGGACGGCATGTTCGACGCGCTGGGGTCCCTGTCCGGCGAGGACATCGCAGACCTGGTCGCCTACACCGCCAGCCGCCCGCGCCACGTCAACCTGCGCCAGCTGATCGTGCTCCCCACGCGCCAGGCGTGACCGCCGTCCGCCTCGGGCCGGGACGCTCAGTCCTCCCAGTCGGACTCCGTACGCTCCGGCGGGCGCCGGAACAGCGGCCGGGCGCGGGCGGCCTGGGCGACGTTCACCCCGACGATGCCCAGCCAGGCCACGACGAGCCCGCCGATCCCGGCGTTCGCGACCCCGATCGCGGACAGCGGGATGGCCAGTACCAGCGAGACGATCCCGAACCCGAACCGTTCGCCGAAGCTCCCCAGCGGGTCACGGGGCGTCCGGGGGCCCCGGGCGACCGCCGTCCGCTGTTCGGCGAGATGGCGGCGGACGCGCCGGTCGAGGGTGACGTCGAGACGCTGGTCGACCTTCTCCAGGAACGAGTCGATGAGCGCGGACTCGTACTCGGGCCCCAGCTCGCTGCGGGCCTGGAGGGTGGCGTTGAGCTCGCTCTTGAGCTCGGGGTCGCGGGCTTCCATGCTCCAACGGTACGGAGCGCGGGGGCCCGGCACAGTAGGGCTAACCCCCCTGTCCGCCCGGCGGACCGCCGGTGCGGTGCGGATCGTGCGCGGCCCGGATCAGGCCGCCGGGACCCGGTCCGCCGGGGTGATCGTGGTGGTCGGGATGTGGCTGGTGTCGCGGCGGGCGAGCAGCCAGTACAGCAGCGCGGGCACCAGCAGGCCGATCATCCACGAGATGTCCGCGCCGCCCAGTGGCTCCACCAGCGGGCCGGTGCAGAAGGTCGTCGCCAGGAAGGGGAGCTGAGCGACGATGCCCACGGCGTACACCGTCAGCGCGTCCCAGCGCCAGGCACCGTAGCGGCCGCCCGGGTCGGACAGTGCCGGGATGTCGTACCGCTCGCGCGATATCAGGTAGTAGTCGACCAGGTTGATCGCCGACCACGGGGTGAAGAAGGTCAGCAGGAAGAGCAGGAAGTCCTTGAACGAGGTGAGGAAGGTGTCCTTGCCGAGCAGGGCGACCGCCGTCCCCGCGACCATGATGACGGCGATGTAGGCGGAGCGGCCGCGCGGCGAGAGCGACCGCTGCCCGCGGAAGCCGCTGATGCCGGTCACCATCGACATGAAACCGCCGTAGGTGTTCAGCACGTTGATGGTGAGTTTGCCGAGCGCGATCACGAAGTAGAGCAGCGAGGCGATCAGCCCGGCGCCGCCCAGCGAGACGACGTAGCCGACCTGGTCGTCGAGGAACGCCTCACCCGCGGACGCCGCGACCAGCACCCCGAAGGTCATGGACCACTGGGAGCCGAGCGCCGTGCCGGCCAGCGTCCACCAGAAGGTGGCGCGGGCGCTCGTGGCACGCGGCAGGTAGCGCGAGTAGTCCGCGACATAGGGCCCGAACGCCAGCTGCCAGGACGCCGCGATCGACACCGCGAGCAGGAACATCGGCAGGTCGAAGGCGCGCCCGGCGAGGGTGGCGCCGAGATCGATCCGGTCCAGCAGCCGGATGCCGAGGTAGACGAAGGCCAGTGCGCAGACCACGCTGGCGACCCGGCCGAGGGCGTGCACGACCCGGTAACCGATCGCCGCCATCAGCGCGGTGACCGCGGCGAAGACGAGGATGCCGGGGGTCTCCCCGAGATGAGTGAGCCGGCCGACCGCCTGGCCGGCCAGCACACTGCCGCTGGCGAAGAAGCCGACGTACATCACGACGACGAGGAGCAGCGGCACGACCGCGCCCCGCACGCCGAACTGCGCCCGGCTGGAGATCATCTGGGGCAGCCCGAGCCGGGGGCCCTGCGCCGAGTGCAGCGACATCACCGCTCCGCCGAGCAGATTGCCGGTCAGCAGACCGATCAGGGACCAGAAGGCGCCACCGCCGAAGATGACCGCGAGCGCCCCGCTGACCACCGCGGTGATCTGGAGGTTCGCACCCAGCCAGAGGGTGAACTGGGAGAACGCGGTGCCGTGCCGTTCGTCGTCGGGTACGACGTCGATCGAGCGGCGCTCGACGAGGGAGTCGGCCATGGGGTGATGCTCCTTTTTCCTCTTACTTCGCTGTCAGGCCGTGCGCCGCGGCCCAGTCGTGCGCCACGTCCTCCGGGTCCTTCTTGTCCTTGTCCACCAGCCGGTTGAGCTCCGTGAGGTCCTTCGTCGTGAGCGCGGCGCCGAGCCGGGCCAGCGCCCTGCGGACCGTGGAGTCCGCAGCGCGGTCCGCGATCAGGGGGACCACGTGCTGACCGGGGATCAGGTTCTTGGGGTCGGTGAGGACCACCCACCCCTCGGCGGCGATGTCCGTGTCGGTGGTGAAGAGGTTGGCGACGTCGACGTCCCCCTTCTTCAGGGCGCCCTTGACCAGCGGGCCGGAGGAGTCCAGGGACTTGAACTCCTTGAACTCGACCCCGTACACGTCCTTCAGGCCGACCGCCCCGACCGCCCGCTTCTTCACCTCGGGGGCCGCGCCGATGACGAGCTTGCCGTTCTGCTTCGCCAGGTCGGCGAGGGAGGTCAGGCCGTACTTCTTCGCGGTCGCGGGGGTGACGACGAAGGCGTCCGAGTCCTCCGCCATGCCGTACGGGAGGATCTGGAGGCCCTTGGGGAGGGCGATGGCCAGGGCGTTCTGCATCTCGCCCTCCTCGGTGGCCTTCGCCTTCGGGGCGAGGTAGTGCAGGAGCGCGCCCTGGTACTCGGGGAGCAGATCGATGTCGCCGCCCTTGAGGGCGGGGATGAGGATCTCGCGGGTACCCAGGTTGGCGCGGACCTTCGTCTTCACGCCGGCGGCCTGCAGGGCTTCGGCGTACAGGTGGCCGAGCACCTGGTTCTCGGTGAAGTTGGCCGTGCCGATGGTGAGGCCGCCCGCGCTGGAGCCGCCGCCGCTGCTGTCACCTCCGCCCTGGCCGTCGAGCGAGGTGATGCCGCTGCTGCAGGCCGCGAGTGCGGGGACGGCGGCCGCGGCGAGGAGACCGCCCAGCAGCGAGCGGCGGGTGGAGTGGTGGGGAGTGCGGGTCATGGATGGTCTCCTCAGGCGGTGCGGTGACGGAAGAGGATGCGCTGGAGTCCGGACAGGGCGAGGTCCAGGGCGACGGCCACGACCGCCACCAGGACCGCGCCGCCCAGCACCTGGACCAGGTCGCGCTGGGCCAGGCCGTCGAAGACGTACCGGCCGAGGCCGCCGAAGCTGACGTAGGCGGCGACCGTGGCGGTGGCCACGACCTGGATCAGGGCGAGGCGCAGGCCGGTCATGATCAGAGGGAGGGCGAGGGGGAGTTCCACCTGCCACAGGATCTGGTGACCGCGCATGCCCTGGCCGCGGGCGGCGTCCTTGACCTCCGGGTCGACGGCCGTCATACCGGCGTAGGTGTTGGTGACGATCGACGGGACGGCGAGGGCGACCAGGGCCACGTACACCGGGGTCATCGACAGTCCGCTGGCCAGGAAGACCAGCACCACCAGGCCGACCGTGGGGAGCGCCCGGCCGAACGACGAGAGGTTGATCGCGAGGAAGGCGCCGCGCCCCGTATGCCCGATGAGCAGGCCGACCGGGAGGGCGATCACCGTCGCGATCAGGGTTGCGAGGAGCGAGTACTGGAGGTGCTCGGTGAGGCGGTGGGCGATGCCGTCCGGGCCCTGCCACTGCCCGGCGTCGGTCAGCCAGCTGCCGAGGTCCGCGAAGAGTTCGTACATGTCAGGCCCTCTTCCGCTTCCAGGGGGTGAGCGCGTACTGCACGGCGACCAGCAGCGCGTCAGCGACCAGTGCGAGCAGCAGGGTCAGCACGATTCCGACGACCACCGGGGTCGGGAAGTTGCGCTGGAACCCGTCGGTGAAGAGCTGGCCGAGACCGCCGTCGCCGATGTACGTGGCGACGCTGACCAGCGAGATCGACATGACCGTCGCGATCCGGACGCCCGCCATGATCACGGGGAGGGCGAGAGGGAGCTCGACGGTGAGCAGGATGCGCAGCGGGCGGGTGCCCATCGCCTTGGCGGCTTCCCTGGTGCGCGCCGGGACGGAGTCCAGGCCCTCGACGGTGTTCCGCAGGAGCACGACGAGTGTGTAGACGGTCAGGCCGATCACCGTGGTGGTGCGGGTGAGGCCGGAGACCGGCAGCAGGAGCACGAAGACCGCGATGGACGGGATCGTGAACAGGACGTTCGACAGGCCCAGCAGGAAGCCGCGCAGCGGGCGCACCCGGTGGGCGATGACCGCCAGCGGGAGCGAGATCAGCAGGCCGAGGAGCACAGCGGTCAGGGCGGCCTGGAGATGGGAGACGGTCAGGGCGACGAGGTCGCCGGCGTGGTCGGAGATCCACGGCCATTCGATGGTCATGCGCCGCTCTTTCCGGCCGGGACCGGCGCGGGCCCGGCGGGTGCGACCGCCGCGGTGTGGGCGGCGCCCGCCCGGGCGTGCACGGCCTCGCGGGCGGTGACCCCGGTCAGTAGGCCCGCGTCGTCGACCCGGGCTATGAGCCCGGCCGGCGAGGCGACCGACTCGTTCAGCGCGGAGAGCAGCGAGTCCGTGTCACGCAGCGGCCGTACGGGCAGCAGCGGCGCGTCACCCGCCCGGGCCTGCGGGGCGGCTGCCGGGTCGAGCCAGCCGAGGGGTTCGCCCCCCGCGGAGACGACCAGCTGCCAGTCGGTGCGCCCGGCGGGGGCGGGTTCGTCGGCCCGTACCGTCGTCGCCGGCTGCCGGGGAAGATCCCCGAGGGTGCTCAACGAGAGGAGTTTGAGGCCGCGTTCGGCGCCCAGGAAGTCGGCGACGAAGTCGTCGGCCGGGCGGGCGAGCAGTTCGGCGGGTGGCGCGCACTGCACGAGATGACCGCCGGTGCGGAAGACGGCGATCCGGTCGCCGAGCCGTACCGCCTCGTCGATGTCGTGCGTGACGAAGACGATGGTCTTGTTCAGCTCCTGCTGGAGGCGGAGCAGTTCGTCCTGGAGCTGGGTCCGTACGACGGGGTCGACGGCGCCGAACGGCTCGTCCATGAGCAGCACCGGCGGATCGGCGGCCAGCGCACGGGCGACACCGACGCGCTGCTGCTGACCGCCGGAGAGCTGGTGCGGGTAGCGCCCGCCGGCCCCGGTCGGCAGCCCGACCGTCTCCAGCAGCTCGGCCGCGCGGGCCCGGGCGCGCTTGCGGCCGTGCCCGAGCAGCAGCGGCACCGTGGCGATGTTGTCGAGGACCGTGCGGTGCGGAAAGAGCCCGGCCTGCTGGATGACGTAGCCGATGCCCCGGCGGAGCTCGGCGGCGTCCGCTTCGAGGATGTTCCTGCCGCCGAGCGTGATCGTGCCGGAGCTCGGGTCGACCATCCTGTTGATCATTCTGAGGGTGGTGGTCTTGCCGCAGCCGGACGAACCGACCAGGACGGTGATGCCGCCCTCCGGCATGGTGAGGCTGAGCTCATGAACCGCTGTCGTGCCGTTCGGGAAGCGCTTGTTCACTGCGTCGAATTTGATCATCAGTCGTCCCTTGCCCCGGCTGCATATAGTCATGCAGAGTTCTTGTTGACTGAATAGGTTGTCAATGCCTCGGGGTAAAACACTGGTTACGGAAGCCCGAGAGGCGAGACCCAGTGTCTGAATGAGGAGGATTCACGCATGATGTCGTCCCACATGATGGACTCCTCGCCCTTCGGCGGGTGGGCCACGGACCATGCCGTCTCCGTCGTCGAACTCGACGGCGAGACCCTCCCGGTCGCCGACATCGTCCGGATCGCCCGCGGCACCGCCCGCCCGGTGCCCGGGGTCGAGGCGATGAAACGTGTCGACCGGTCCTGGGCGGCCGCCCGTGAGCTCGCCGCGACCGGGCGGGTGTACGGGCGGTCCACCGGAGTCGGCGCCAACCGGAACGAAGAGGTCCCGACCGAGGCCGCCGCCGACCACGGGCTGCGCCTGCTGCGCAGCCACGCCGGGGCCATCGGCGAACCGCTGCCCGCCCGTGAGGTCCGCGCCATGCTCGCCGTGCGCGCCAACCAGCTGCTCGCGGGCGGCGCCGGACTGCGGCCCACCGTCGTCACCGCGCTCTGCGAGGCGCTGGAGGCGGGGGCGCACCCGGTGGTCAACGAGTTCGGTTCGGTCGGCACCGGTGACATCGCCGCCCTTGCGCAGGTCGGTCTCGCACTCGCCGGGGAGCACCCCTGGCAGGGGCCCGGTGCCGCCCCCGAACCCCAGCCGCTCGACAACAACGACGCGCTCGCCCTGATCAGCAGCAACGCCCTCACCCTGGGCCAGGCCGCCCTCGCCCTCGACGAGCTGCGCCGGCTCGTCACCGCCACCGAGGCGGTCGCCGCGCTCTCGCTGCTCGCGGTCGACGGGTCCTACGAGGCGTACGCGGAACCGGTCCACGCCGCCCGCCCGCACCCCGGTTCGTACCAGGTCGCGGCGCGGATGCGGCAGCTGCTCGGCGCGCCCGAACGCCCGGGACCCCCGCTCGGGCGGATCCAGGACCCGTACGGCTTCCGCTGTCTGCCGCAGATCCACGGGCCCGCGCAGGACGCCGCCGACGCGCTCGAACGCGTGCTCGCCGTCGAGATCAACGCCGCCGCCGAGAACCCGTTGATCCGCCCGGACGCCGGTCTCAACGACAGTCCCGCCGCCTACCACCACGGCGGCTTCTACCTGGCGCAACTCGCCCTGGCGCTCGACCACTTCAGGCTGGCCGTCGTGCAGGTCGCCCGGCTCTCCACCTCCCGGCTCTCGGCGCTCAACGAGCCCTCCTTCACCCGGCTTCGGCCCTTCCTCGCCGACGGTGAGCCCGCGTCCTCGGGCGTGATGATCCTCGAGTACGCGGCCGGGGCCGCCCTCGGTGATCTGCGGGCGTTCGCCGCGCCCGCCTCCCTCGGGCATGCCGTGCTGTCCCGGGGCGTCGAGGAGCAGGCGAGTTTCGCCTCGCTCGCCGCCCGCCAGACGCTCCGCGTGTGCGGCGCCTACCGGCAGGTCGTCGCCTGCGAACTCGTATCGGCCGTGAGGGCGTTGCGGCTGCGCGACCTGAGGCCCGATCCGGATCTTCCGGTCGGGCGGGCATTCGCGATCGCCGATTCCCTGCTCGAAAGCGAGTTCGCGGACCGGCCGCTCACCGATGATGTGAGGACGGCGGCAGGGGAGCTGCTCGACCGCTGCACGGAACTGTGGAACACCGATCTCCGGGACACCGGACTCACCAGCACAAGGGGGACAGCATGAGCAGCCCGGCCGCTCGGTTGCAGCAGCTCTTCGAGGGGCACCGGCTCACGCCCACCCAGCGGCGGATCGCGCACTCGATGGTGCGGCGGGCCGCGGACGTGCCGTTCCTGTCGAGCGTCGAACTGGCCGAGATGGCCGGAGTCAGCCAGCCGTCCGTCACCCGGTTCGCCGTCGCGCTCGGCTTCGACGGGTATCCGGCGCTGCGCAAGCATCTGCGGGACGTCGCCCCCGGACCCGCGGAGGGAAGCACGGACCCCGCCGCCGACACGTACAACGAATACCAGCAGGCCGTCCGCGCCGAGATCGAGAACCTGCAGCACCTCGCCGAGCTGCTCGCCGACCCCACTCCGGTCGAGCGGGCGGGGCGGTTGCTCGCCGCCTCGCGCCCGCTGCCCGTACTGGGACTGCGCGCCGCCTCCTCGCAGGCCCGCGGCTTCGGTTACTTCGCCGCCAAGGTCCACCCGGATGTACGGGTGCTCGACGAGGGGGGCAGCATGCTGCACGACCGGATCGACGCGGTCCGCCGGGCGGGGGCGAGTGCGCTGGTCTGCTTCGCGCTGCCGCGCCATCCGAAGGAGGTCGTGGACGCGCTCGCGTACGCCCAGGAGCAGGGGCTGACGGTGGTGTCGGTCGCCGACTCGGCGTTCGCGCCGGTGGCCCGACACAGCGATCTGCTGATTCCGGCTGCCGTCGGCACCGGGCTCGCCTTCGACACGGCCTGTGCGCCGATGCTGCTCGGGCGGGTGCTGCTGGAGGCGATGTGCGACGGCCTGCCCGACGCACAGGCGCGACTGGAGGAATTCGACGCACGCGCGGCGGCGCGCGGGCTGTTCGTGGAGTGACCCGGCCGGGCACGGGCGGTGGGCCGCCGGGTGGACGGACGGGCGCCGCACCTGCTGCGCCGTTTTCTCAGACGCTGCTCAGATACGGCCATTAATCTGCGCCCGCGGAATCACCGTCGAAGGCCGTCGAGAGGGGTACGGACGTGGGGCGCGGAGCGCAGTCGCTGGCGAGAGTGGCCGTGATCGTACGGGCCGGAGCCGTACCGCTGTGGTGGCCTGGGCTGCTCGCCGCGGCCGTCGGCGCGCTGGCCCCGGGGCTCACCGGCCGGCGGATCGGACTGCTCACCGGAGCCGCGCTCTTCCTGGTCACCGCGGTCGTGGTGGCGCTCGTACGCGGGGGCAGGTATGCGGAGTTGGCCGGGGCCGGCACCCGTGCTGGGCGCACCGACGTCCTCCAGGACCGGGCCGTGACCGTACGCAACTGGCGGCGAGGGCACCGGTGGTGGTTGCTGGGCGGGTTTGCCGTGGCTCTCGCCGTCGGGTTCCTGCTGCCCGGCGCCGGTGGGCTGATGCTCGCGGGCGCGGGAGCGGGGCTCTGGGCCAAGGCCGTCCGGATCGGGCAGCGCGAGCGGAAGAACGACGTCCTGTACTGGGTACGGACCGACTGGGTGGAGAAGGGGCGGCCCGCCGGCAAGCAGGTCGCGGCGTACCGGACGACCGGGCCCGCGGCCGGCGACGCCGCGCCGGGTGGGGCGCGGCGTCGCTAGGTCTCCCCTGAGTCCTGTCCGAGCCCTCCTCGGGATGTCCCGGGCAGCCGGAGGTCAGACTTCCAACTCGGCTTCGATCCGCTTCAGCTGGTGGCGGGCCATCGCGAGGTTGGCACGGGCCGAGTCCAGCACCAGGTAGAGGAAGAGACCGTTGGTTCCCCGGGCCTTGAGCAGCCGGATCAGGTGGTACTGACCGCTGAGGGTGATCAGGATGTCCTCGATCTCGTCCTTGAGGCCGAGATGCTCCATGGTGCGGAGTTTGGCACGTACGACGTCTGTGTTGCCCGCGGCGGCGACATCGAGGTTGAAGTCCTTGCCGCCGCCGAGGGTGCCCAGCGCCATTCCGCTGGTGTAGTCGACGAGCGCGACACCGAGGGTGCCCTCGATGGACGTCATCGCTTCCTTGAGTGACGTTTCGGTGTTGGCCATGAGTACTCGTTTCCTTTCTCGACCGGCCGTGGCGGCCGGCTCTGCTACTGGTGGAGTGGAGTGGTGCGGGTGGCGCTTCGCATCACGTGCGGTGCGGGAGCGGTCCGGGAGGTGAGACGCGTGGGCCCGGAGGGCGGGGCGTGGGCGTGGCCTGGACGGTGCGTTCCAGGGCGGCGTCGACCAGTTCGCCGATGCGGGTGCCTGCCCGGCGGCCCTCCAGATGGAGCCGGCCGACGTTGATCCGGTCCTCGGCCAGAAGCGTGAGGACGGCGGAGGAGCCCGCGGCGTACGTGGCGATGTAGCCGGCCTCGCCGCGTACGAGCAGTTCGCGGAAGCCGCCCCGGCCGGTCGCCTCCGCCAGCCGGAGCGCGACACCGAGTGCGGCCGCGGTGAGTGCGGCGACGCCCTCCGCCTCCACGCCCGGGGTGTCCTGGGCCAGTACGAGGCCGTCGGTGCTGGCCGCCAGCGCGCCGGCGAGGAGCGGCACCCGGGCCCGTAGCCGCTGGAGTTCGACCAGGACGTCCTGCACTTCGGCCTCGGGAACCATCAGCTGTCTCCTCCCGGCACGCTGTCTGAGCGCGCGTATCACAGGGCCTCCAATGCGTCTCTGAGCCGGCGCAGCAGGGCGACGTCGGGGTCGGCCGTTACCTCGGGGAGCGTGATCCGGCCGGGCGCGGTGGCGGACCCGTCCGGCGCCTGCCGCACCGCTTCGACCAGGCCGGCGGCCGTCAGCCGTCTCAGGTCGACGAGGATGTGGAACGCCGAGCGGCCCAGGTGCTGTGCGATGTCCGTCGCCGTGCGTACCCCGTCCACCAGGTCGAGCACCCGGCGCTGGCGTGGCGGGACGGGGGCGTCCAGGGGGTGCGGTGCCCGCGCGAGAGGGGCGCTGTCCGTCACCGCGTCGGGCCAGATCCGGTCCAGCAGTTCCTGGCGCCGGAGCGTCTCGCGCTGCACGGCGTCGACGGGGACGGGGTGCACGGGGCCGATCCAGTGCGATACGCCGTAACGGAACCGGGCCGGGCTCCGGGTGGGGGCGAGTGCGAAGAACGCGGCGTCGTACAACGCGCCGAGGTGGCACAGTTCCAGCGCGCCGCCGGGGATCCGCCCGCTGTCGACCAGGTAGCGGCCGACCCGCTGTCCGGCGCCCGCCTGGGCGACCGCGTCCCACCAGCCGTCGCGGTGCAGGGCGCCGCTCGCGGTGAGCAGGATGTCGATACCGGGTGTCGCGGGGCTCTCGGCATGCACGACCTGCCCGTCGGCGAGATAGAGCGTGCCGTGGTCGCGCATCAGGGCGCCGGTGGCGCGTTCGGCTGCGAGGCGCTGGAGCATGGGGGAGAGGGCGGGAGCCGTGCTCATGGGCACGGTGGCGGTTCTCATGCCAGGACCAGCCGCTCCGCCATCTCGCCCAGCCGTATCCGGGCGAGCGCGAGGTTGCCCTCGGCGCGGTCCAGCCACAGATGCAGGAAGACGCTGCTGTCGAAGGCCGTCTCGACGAAGCGGAGGATGTGGTAGCCGCCGCCGGTGGTGACGATGACGTCCTCCACCGACGGAGCCGTACCCCTGCCTGTCACGGCCCTGTCGCCGGACGGATCGAGGGCCGGGAGGGCGAACGCGGGCTGCTCCGCCGCCATCCTCGCCACCTCGGCCGTCTCGGCTGCGGTCGCCTCGTGATCACCGTTGGGCGAGTCGCCGATGGTGCCGAGGGCGAGACCGCTCGTCCAGTCGACCACCGCGGCGCCGCGGGCACCGGGCAGCCTCATGACTTCGAGCAGGCACTCGTCGATTCCGGGCACGCGGATTCCCTCCCGACCTGACGTGCGGCTGTGATGCCGAGGCTACGCAACGTGCTCGCCCCAGGTGGGAGTTCTGGCATTTTCCGCTGGTACATGCGGGCACTCGGTCGGAAACTGCCCGACCCGCTGCCGCTCCTGCCATGTTCTGTCCGGGTTCGGTGCTGTCTCGAGTCTTGCAGGTGAGTCTTTGGGGCGTGCCTGTTGACTACAAGTATTCAGACGACCAGGATGTGAATAGAAGCATCACAGTCGCGAGGAGGCATTGTCATGTCAGGACCCCGCCCCGTACGGGCACCGCGCGGTACCGAACTGAGCGCCCTGGGATGGCAGCAGGAAGCCGCTCTCCGCATGCTGCAGAACAACCTCGACCCCGAGGTCGCCGAGCACCCCGACAAGCTCGTCGTCTACGGCGGCACCGGCAAGGCGGCCCGCGACTGGCGCTCGTTCGACGCGATGGTGCGCACGCTGCAGACGCTCAAGCAGGACGAGACGATGCTCGTCCAGTCCGGCCGGCCGGTCGGCGTCATGCAGACCCACGAGTGGGCGCCGCGCGTCCTGATCGCCAACTCCAACCTGGTGGGAGACTGGGCGAACTGGGAGGAGTTCCGCCGCCTGGAGGCGCTCGGACTCACCATGTACGGCCAGATGACGGCCGGTTCGTGGATCTACATCGGTACCCAGGGCATCCTGCAGGGCACGTACGAGACGTTCGCCGCCGTCGCCGCGAAGAAGTTCGGCGGGACGCTGGCCGGGACGATCACGCTGACCGCCGGACTCGGCGGCATGGGCGGCGCCCAGCCGCTCGCCGTGACGATGAACGACGGCGTCGCGATCTGCATCGACTGCGACCCGCGCGCCATCGAGCGCCGCATCGAACACCGTTACCTGGACGTGCGCGCCGACTCGCTGGAGCACGCGCTCCAGCTCGCCGTCGAGGCGCGTGACGCCCGCCGGCCGCTCTCCATCGGACTGCTCGGCAACGCGGCGGAGCTGCTGCCCCGGATGCTCGCCGAGGGCGCCCCGATCGACATCGTCACCGACCAGACCAGCGCGCACGACCCGCTCGCGTACCTCCCGATCGGCGTCGACTTCGACGACATGGCCGCGTACGCCGCCGAGAAGCCCGCCGACTTCACGCAGCGGGCGCGCGAGGCGATGGCCAATCACGTCGAGGCGATGGTCGGCTTCATGGACGCCGGGGCCGAGGTCTTCGACTACGGCAACTCGATCCGCGGCGAGGCCCGGCTCGCGGGCTACGACCGGGCGTTCGACTTCCCCGGGTTCGTCCCCGCTTACATCCGGCCGCTGTTCTGCGAGGGCAAGGGCCCGTTCCGGTGGGCCGCGCTCTCCGGCGAGGCGTCGGACATCCACAAGACCGACAAGGCGATGCTCGAACTCTTCCCGGAGAACGAGTCGCTGCACCGGTGGATCAAGATGGCCGGTGAGCGCGTCCACTTCCAGGGCCTGCCCGCACGGATCTGCTGGCTCGGCTACGGCGAGCGGGACCGCGCCGGTGAGCGGTTCAACGACATGGTGGCCTCCGGCGAGCTGGCCGCGCCGCTGGCGATCGGCCGCGACCACCTGGACTGCGGCTCGGTGGCGTCCCCCTACCGCGAGACCGAGGCGATGCTCGACGGATCCGACGCGATCGCCGACTGGCCGCTGCTGAACGCCATGGTCAACGTGGCGTCCGGGGCCTCCTGGGTCTCCATCCACCACGGTGGCGGAGTCGGGATGGGGCGCTCCATCCACGCGGGACAGGTGACCGTCGCCGACGGGACGAAGCTGGCGGGCGAGAAGATCCGCCGGGTGCTGACGAACGACCCGGGCATGGGCGTCATCCGGCACGTCGACGCCGGGTACGACATCGCGGAGTCCGTTGCCGCGGACAAGGGCGTGCGGGTTCCCATGACGGAGGGGCAGTGACGGTCCCGGTAGAGGGCGGCGGCCCGGGGGTCTCCTTCCAGGACATGTGGCGCGAGCTCGCGCCCATCGGCCGGAACTCCGGGACCGGCGGATACCGGCGCTACGCCTGGACCGACGCCGACGCCGACTGCCGGGACTGGTTCCGGGCGCAGGCCGAAGCCCGCAGGCTCGGTTACGAGGTCGACCGCAACGGGAACCAGTGGGCCTGGCTCGGGGACCCGCTCGGTGACGACGCCGTCGTCACCGGGTCGCATCTCGACTCGGTGCCCGACGGAGGCGCCTTCGACGGGCCGCTCGGTGTGGTCTCCTCCTTCGCCGCGCTCGACGAACTCCGCCGCAGGGGAGCGGAGTTCACCCGGCCGTTCGCCATCACCAACTTCGGGGACGAGGAAGGGGCCCGCTTCGGGCTCGCCTGCGTCGGGTCCCGGCTCGCCGCAGGACAGCTGACCGCCGAGAAGGCGCACCTGCTCCGCGACGGTGACGGCACCACGCTGCCGCAGGCCATGGAGGCGGCCGGGTACGACCCCGACGCCATCGGCCCGGACCCCGAACGGCTGGCCCGGATCGGTGCGTACGTCGAGCTCCATGTGGAACAGGGGCGCTCCCTCGACCTCACCGGCGACCCGGTCGGTATCGCCTCGGCGATCTGGCCGCACGGCCGCTGGCGGTTCGACTTCCGGGGCGAGGCCAACCATGCGGGCACCACCCGGCTCGTCGACCGGCGCGACCCGATGCTCACGTACGCCGAGACCGTGCTGGCCGCCCGCCGCGAGGCGGAACTCACCGGCGCCCTGGCGACGTTCGGCAAGATCGCCGTGGAACCCAACGGCGTCAACGCCATCCCCTCCCTGGTCCGCGGCTGGCTCGATTCGCGCGCCGCCGACCAGGACACCCTCGATGCCGTCGTCACCGGCATCGAACGGGCCGCCCGGGAGCACGCCGGGCGGGCGGGCATCGACCTCGATGTCGTACGCGAGTCCTTCACCCCGGTCGTGGAGTTCCAGCACGCCCTGCGTGACGAACTCGGCAAGATCCTCCTGGGCCGGGGCGGGAGCGACGCGGGGCGCGCCGTACCCGTCCTCGGCACCGGCGCCGGGCACGACGCGGGTATTTTGTCCGCTTCGGTCCCTACCGCCATGCTGTTCGTACGGAACCCCACCGGAATCTCGCACTCGCCGGCCGAACACGCCGCCGAGGACGACTGCACTGCCGGGGTGACCGCACTCGCCGACGTACTGGAAGGTCTCGCGTGCAGCTGACAACGACACCGACGGGGCAGCGTGGGACGGGGAACCACGCCACCGCGACGTACTGGCTGTCCCACGCCTGGCTCGGCACCCACGTCGAGCCGGGCGTCACCATGGACGTCGCCGACGGGCGGATCTCCGGTGTCCGCACCGGCGTCGACGCCCCGCCGCCCGGCGCCACGGTGCTGCGCGGACTCACCCTGCCCGGCCTCGCCAACACCCACTCGCACGCCTTCCACCGCGCCCTGCGCTCCACCGTCCAGGTCGGCTCCGGCACCTTCTGGACCTGGCGCGAACTCATGTACCAGGTCGCTTCGCGGCTCACCCCCGAGACGTACTACGACCTCGCCCGTGCGGTGTACGCCGAGATGGCGTCGGCCGGCATCACCGCGGTCGGTGAGTTCCACTATCTGCACCATGCGCCGGGCGGAGTCCGGTACAACGACCCGAACGCGATGGGCGAGGCCCTGATCGCCGCCGCCGACGCGGCCGGCATCCGTATCACCCTGCTGGACACCGCCTATCTCGCCGCGGGATTCGGGCAGCGGCCCGGCCGGTACGAGCAGCCCGACCAGCACCAACAGCGGTTCTCCGACACCACTGCCGAGGCCTGGGCCGAACGCGCCTCGCTCCTCAAGGACAGCGACCACGCCCTGATCGGTGCCGCCGTCCACTCCGTACGCGCGGTGCCCGCCGGGCAGCTCGCGACCGTGGCGAAGTGGGCCGAGGAACGACAGGCGCCCCTCCACGTCCACCTCTCCGAGCAGACCGCGGAGAATGAGGCATGCCAGGCCGCGCACGGCTGCTCCCCGACCCGGCTCCTCGCCGACCACGGGGTCCTCGGCCCGCGCACCACCGGTGTCCACAACACCCACCTGAGCGACGCGGACATCGCGCTGCTGGGCGTCTCGGCCACCGGCACCTGCATGTGCCCCACCACCGAACGCGATCTCGCCGACGGCATCGGCCCCGCAGTCGCCCTTCAGCGCGCGGGCTCGCCGCTCTCCCTCGGCAGCGACAGCCACGCCGTGATCGACCTCTTCGAAGAGGCCCGCGCGATGGAGCTCAACGAGCGCCTGCGCACCCACACCCGGGGCCACTGGACCGCGGCCGCGCTGCTGCGCGCCGCCACCGCGGACGGGCACACCGCACTGGGCCGCCCCGACGCGGGCACCCTCGAACCGGGCGCCCTCGCCGACTTCACCACCGTCGCCCTGGACTCCGTCAGAACAGCGGGGCCGGTGCCGCGGCTGGCCGCCGAAGCCGTCGTATTCGCCGCCTCCGCGGCCGATGTCCGCCACACGGTCGTGGCGGGCCGTCACATCGTCCGCGACGGACACCACGCGCTCGTCGAAGACGTCCCCGCAGCACTCGCCTCGGCCATCGCCGCCCTGCACGGCTGACCCCGGACCCCCGCAAGGAGAGCAGCCCCCCGATGACGACGACCGCCATCACCAACATCGCCAGTCTGGTCACCAACGCCCCCTCCCCCGGTGACGATTCCCCCCTGGGCCTGATCCTGGACGCGGCCGTCGTCATCGAGGGCGACCGGGTCGTCTGGACCGGTGAGTCAAGCAAAGCACCCGCCACCGACAACGCCGTCGACGCGGGCGGCCGAGCGATGATCCCGGGGTTCGTCGACTCCCACTCGCACCTCGTCTTCGCGGGAGACCGCACCGCGGAGTTCAACGCCCGGATGTCCGGCCGCCCTTACACCGCGGGCGGCATCCGCACCACCGTCGCCGCCACCCGAGCCGCCACCGACGACGAGCTCTCCGCCAACGTGGGCCGCTATCTGACCGAGGCGCTCCGCCAGGGCACCACCACGTTCGAGACGAAGTCCGGCTACGGGCTCACCGTCGAGGACGAGGCCCGCGCCCTGCGCATCGCCGCCCGCCACACCGACGAGGTCACCTACCTCGGCGCGCACGTCGTGCCCCCGGAGTACGCCGACGATCCCGCCGGGTACGTCGCCCTGGCCACCGGACCGATGCTCGACGCCTGTGCCCCGTACGCCCGTTGGGTCGACGTGTTCTGCGAGAAGGGCGCGTTCGACGGCGACCAGGCACGCGCGATCCTGACCGCGGGTCTGGCCAGGGGCCTGCACCCGCGCGTCCACGCCAACCAGCTCGGCCACGGCCCCGGGGTCCAGCTGGCCGTCGAGCTGGACGCGGCCTCCGCCGACCACTGCACCCACCTGACCGACGCGGACGTCGACGCCCTCGCCCAGGGCGGCACCGTCGCCACGCTCCTTCCGGGCGCCGAGTTCTCCACCCGCGCCGACTGGCCGGACGCCCGCCGCCTCCTCGACGCGGGCGCCACCGTCGCACTCTCCACGGACTGCAACCCGGGCTCGTCGTTCACCTCCTCCATGCCCTTCTGCATCGCCCTCGCCGTACGCGACATGGGGATGACCCCCGACGAGGCCGTCTGGTCCGCCACCGCGGGCGGCGCGGCGGCCCTGCGCCGCACGGACGTCGGCCGCATCGCCCCGGGTGCCCGCGCCGACCTGGTCCTCCTCGACGCCCCCAGCCACGTCCATCTCGCCTACCGGCCGGGCGTCCCGCTGGTCAGCGCGGTCTGGCGGCGCGGCGAGCAGGTGCTCTGAGCACTTTTCCGGCGCCGCCCCGTGTGCGTGGCACCCCCTCGACAATGCGGAAGGACCTGCCCCCGTTGCCGGGTCAGGTCCTTCCGCAGAAGACGCCGTGGGGCACGGCACGTCCGGAATCACTCGTCCAGCGTCAGGCCCTTCCTGAGCTTGACCAGCGTCCGGGAGAGCAGCCGGGAGACGTGCATCTGGGAGATGCCGAGCTCCTCGCCGATCTCGGACTGCGTCATGTTGGCGACGAAGCGCAGCGAGAGGATCGTGCGGTCGCGGCCGGGCAGCGAGGCGATCAGCGGCTTCAGGGACTCGACGTACTCGATGCCTTCGAGTCCGTTGTCCTCGTAGCCGATCCGGTCCGCCAGCGCGCTCTCGGTCTCGTCCTCCGTGGGCTTGGCGTCGAGCGAGCTCGCGGTGTACGCGTTGCTCGCGGCCATGCCCTCGACGACCTCGTCGCGGGTGATTCCGAGGCGCTCGGAGAGTTCGTCCACGGTCGGCGCCCGGTCCAGCTGCTGCGCGAGTTCGTCGCCCGCCCTGGCCAGGTCGAGCCGGAGCTCCTGAAGCCTGCGGGGGACCCGCACGGACCAACTGGTGTCGCGGAAGAACCGTTTGATCTCGCCGACGATGGTCGGCATCGCGAAGGTCGGGAACTCGACGCCCCGGCTCAGCTCGAACCGGTCGATCGCCTTGATCAGGCCGATGGTGCCGACCTGGATGATGTCCTCCATCGGCTCGCTGCGGGAGCGGAACCGGGAGGCGGCGAACTTGACCAGGGCCAGGTTCAGTTCGACGAGCGTGTTGCGTACGTACGCGTACTCGTGGGTGCCCTCCTCGAGGGACTCGAGCCGCGCGAAGAGCGTCTTCGACAGGGCCCTGGCATCCAGCGGGGCCACTTCGTCGTACGGCGGGATCTCGGGCAGTCCTTCGAGCCCGTCACTTCTGCCGCTTCTGCTGTTGTCACTGGTACTGCTTGCGCGCGGGCCGGGTACGGCGCCCGTGGCAGGGGAGTCTGATTCGGTCAGTCCCTGAGGACATACTGACGTCGCAACGTGGGTACGCGATTCGTCGAGCCGGGGTGACATGGTCTCCTCCATCGTTCTCGGCATATGGCTGCCGATGCCCATACGTGTTCCTGCGGTGAAGCGGCGCCTCCAAAGCCGGTCGTGTTTCGGGTGTCCCTCTACCCTTACCCGGTCCGGACGGGCAGTTACAACCACCAATTGATGCTATATGTCCGGTTTGTTGAGGTCTTCGGCTACCGCGTGGCGCACGGAACGCGTAATGTTTCAGGCACGTCAGCGACGGCTATACACGCAACCGCACGCGCAGTGACACACAGTGACGTGCGCGGTGACGCGGGCAGTGACGAAACGGTGAAGAGGGACGGGCATGGACCGCCAGACGGTCGGCAGTGCGAACCGGGGTCGACTTCAGGTCGAGGTCCGGACCGAAGGGCGCAGTGAAGTCGTGACGCCGGTGGGTGAGCTGGATCACCACACGGCCGATCTGCTCCGCGAGCCCTTGGAGAGCGCGGTCGAGCAGGGGCGGCCCCGTTTGGTGGTCGACTGTTCGCGACTCGAATTCTGCGATTCCACCGGGCTCAATGTGCTGCTCGGTGCCCGCCTCAAGGCTGAGGCGGCCGGGGGAGGGGTCCATTTGGCCGGAATGCTGCCGGTGGTGGCGCGTGTCTTCGAGATCACCGGGGCCGAGGCGGTTTTCACCGTCCACGACTCCCTGGAATCGGCGCTGGACACCTGATCGTGGCCGCTGCCGCCGCCCCGCCCGCCCCTGCCGTTGCCCGTGTCACGGGATTCGCGTAGGCGAAGTGGGTGTTGTCACGATTCGGCCGGGCAGGAGACACCCCGGCGACCCCCTCGTGACCTGCGAGGCCTGCACACTCTGAATGTGGTCGATACCTGTATCGGCAGCTGTACTTGTAACTGTTCGATGGCGACATGGTGAATCGGTGAGGTGAAGCGCTGATGAGCACCACCCGGCAGCATCCGCCGGGCGACCTCGGCCGCGAGCCGGAGGGCGCGGGCGACGACGCCCACGCACCCTCCGCCGAGCCGGCCGGGCGGCAGTGGCGCACGCTGCCCCTGCGGCAGGCGATCGGCATCGTGCCGACGGCCCGCGATTTCGCCCGCCAGGCTCTCCACGACTGGGGCTGGCTCCCTGCGGCCGGCGCCGACCGGCGTGCCGCTGCCGAGGACGTCCTGCTGGTCGTCTCCGAACTGGTCACCAACGCCTGCCTGCACGCGGGAGGACCCGACGAGCTGCGCATCGGCTGCACGTCGAAGGTGCTGCGCGTCGAGGTCGTCGACAGCGGTGCGGGGCAGCCCGCGCCGCGCACCCCGCACCGGGCGGGACGGCCCGGGGGGCACGGCATGTTCATCGTCCAGCGGCTCTGCCTGGACTGGGGCGTCCTGCGGGTGCCCGGTGAGCCAGGCAAGACCGTCTGGGCGGAGCTGGCCGCGCCCGCGTAGCGGCTGTCGGCCCCACGTGGCCGGACCATGCGGTTCCAGGGCCCAGGATCCGCCTCCGTACCTCCCGGGCCGGTTCCCGTGGCGTCCTGAGCTCCGCTCGGCATCACCCGATTCTCCGGCGGCGCGACCCGGCAGGAGCTCGACGGGCCCGCGGCGTCACCCGTCAGGACCCGGACCGGCCGGGCTCGTGCTCCGAGGCCCCGCCTCGACTCTGCCCCGATGCCGGCCGGCAGGAATCCGGAATCCGGCTGGGCAGGACGCCGATCCGGCAGGTGCCCCCGCTCCGTACTCCCGTTCCGTACCCCCGCCCACGTTCCCGTTCCGTACCCCCGCCCCGGTTTCCCCGAGGGCGCCGCGGACGAGTGCGTTCCGCACCGTCCCGGGCCCCTTGACCGGCGCGGGTCGGGACCCCGGCCCGTCCCGGCCCCGGCGAGCTGTGCACCGTACCGGGAGAACGCGAAGGGCCGCTGCACCGACGATGCGGTGCAGCGGCCCGGCGAGCGGATCAGATCGTCAGCGCACGTCGCCCATGAGCTGCTTGACCTTGTTGCGGTACATGAAGATCGCGACACCCGCGGCGACCGCGAGAGCGGCCTGCAGAGTGACCACACCGGTGCCGTTGAGGTCGATCCCCGCGATGGAGAGCAGACCCGTGGTGCAGTCACCGGCGGTGACGGCCAGGAACCAGACACCCATCATCTGGCTCGCGTACTTGGCCGGAGCCATCTTCGTGGTGACGGAGAGTCCGACCGGGGACAGCGTCAGCTCGGCGACGGTCTGCACGAAGTAGATCGCGACCAGCCACATCGCGGCGGCCTTGTGGCCGTCGGTGGCGATCGTCAGCGGCATCAGGAAGAGGAAGAACGACGCACCGACCAGCACCAGACCGGAGCTGAACTTCACGATGGTGCTCGGCTCCTTGCCGCGACGGTTCAGGGCCAGCCAGAAGGCGGCGAAGACCGGGGCCAGCGCCATGATCAGGACCGGGTTGACCGACTGGTACCAGGAGACCGGGAAGTTCCAGCCCATGATGCTGTTGTCGGCCGACGAGTCGGCGAAGATCGCCATCGTCGATCCACCCTGGTCGTAGATCATCCAGAAGATGGCCGCGGCGACGAAGAACCAGATGTAGCCGGACATCTTCGACTGCTCGGTGACGTTGAGGTCCTTGTCGCGCTTGATGCGCACCAGGACCATCACCGGAATGACCAGACCCGCGACGGTGATCGGGACCAGGATCCAGTTGAGCGTGTAGACACCGGTGACGACCGTGATGATGTAGAAGACGGCCGCGATGGCCAGCCAGATCATGCCCTTGCGCAGCGTGCTGGCGCGCTCGGCGGCCGACAGCGGCTTCGGGACGATGTGGCTGCGCTCGTTCAGGTGGCGGGTGCCGAGCATGTACTGGAGGAGACCCAGTCCCATGCCGGCCGCGGCGAGCGCGAAGCCCAGGTGCCAGTTGACGTTCTCACCGATGGTGCCGATGGCCAGCGGGGCGGCGAAGGCGCCCACGTTGATCCCCATGTAGAAGATCGTGAAGCCACCGTCGCGGCGCGCGTCGTCCGGGCCGTCGTAGAGGTGGCCGACCATCGTCGAGATGTTGGACTTCAGCAGGCCGGAGCCTATGGCGACCAGGCCGAGACCGGCGAAGAACGTGCCCTGCATGGGCAGCGCCAGCGTCAGGTGGCCGACCATGATGACCGCACCGGCTACGGCGACCGTCTTGCGGGGGCCCCAGACGCGGTCACCGAACCAGCCACCGGGCATGGCGAGCAGGTACACCAGCGACACGTAGACCGAGTAGATCGCCGTGGCCGTGGCGGGGTTCATGTGAAGGCCGTCGGGGGCGATCAGATAGAGGGGGAGCAGGGCCCTCATGCCGTAGTAGCTGAAACGCTCCCACATCTCGGTCATGAAGAGAGTGGCCAGGCCGCGGGGGTGGCCGAAGAAGGTCTTCTCGGCGCCAGACATGCTGGCGGAGTCCTTCGTCAGGCTGGACGCCATGGTCGATCCTTGCTTGCTCGGGACGCGACGCCTTGTGAGCGTGACGCGCCCGGTGGGGGGAGGCCGGCACCGCTGCGGCAAAGGCCCCACCCTTCACGCCTGGGAAGGGATTCGCTCCGGGCCCGCACGTCGTGCGGGATGGGTTCCGGAGTCCGGGGGCCAGCTGCATCGGGATCCACGCCCGGTGCGCATCCTCGCGTTCCGGGCCCGGCCACAGGTCATTCACTGAGTTCAAGGCTGGCGGGTACCAGCCCGCATATGAAAGAGGCCTTTGGCGCTCAAAGCTGCCCAAAGGTCCTTGAATAGTGCAACAGGCGTTGAGTCACCATACGACACGATGGTGGATGATTTAAATGGACTTGAGAGATGGATCACAGGTCCGGGTGCAACCAGAGTCGCACATTCCAAGGTCTCCCTCTGGCTGGGGTGCCGAGCCGCAGGGCTTGTGGATCACCTCACGGCAGCTGCCCCATGCGGACTACCATCACTGCATGACCCGTGTACTGCTCGCCGAGGACGACGCATCCATCTCGGAGCCACTGGCCCGCGCCCTGCGTCGGGAGGGTTACGAGGTCGAGGTCCGTGAAGACGGTCCGACCGCTCTCGACGCAGGCCTTCAGGGCGGCATCGACCTGGTCGTGCTCGACCTGGGTCTGCCCGGGATGGACGGCCTCGAAGTGGCCCGGAGGCTGCGCGCCGAAGGCCACGCCGTGCCGATCCTGGTGCTGACCGCCCGCGCCGACGAGGTGGACACCGTCGTCGGTCTGGACGCCGGAGCCGACGACTACGTCACCAAGCCCTTCCGCCTGGCCGAGCTCCTCGCCCGGGTCCGGGCACTGCTGCGGCGCGGTGCCACCGACCCCGCCCCGCAGCCCGCCACCCACGGCGTACGGATCGACGTCGAGTCGCACCGTGCCTGGATGGGCGACGAGGAGCTCCAGCTCACCGCGAAGGAGTTCGACCTGCTGCGGGTCCTGGTCCGCGACGCGGGCCGGGTCGTCACCCGTGACCAGCTGATGCGCGAGGTCTGGGACACCACCTGGTGGTCGTCGACGAAGACGCTCGACATGCACATCTCCTGGCTCCGCAAGAAGCTCGGGGACGACGCGGCCAACCCCCGTTACATCGCGACCGTCCGGGGCGTCGGCTTCCGGTTCGAGAAGAGCTGACGTACAGAAACAGTCATGCGCCGCCGACTGATCAACTCCACGCTCGCCGTGGTGCTCGTGGTGATCGCCGTATTCGGCATCTCCCTCGTCATCGTCGAGACCCGCACCATCAGCAACAGCGCCCAGGAGAGCGTCGACTCCGAGGCGCTGCGTCTGATCAGCGTGGTCGAGAGCCGGCTCCTCGGGGCGGAACGGGTCAACCCCGCGGTGCTGGCGGAGCAGGTCGACCGCAACCGGTACGCCCTGGTCAAGATCCCCGGCCGCGCCCCCATCGAGGTCGGTACCCGACCCACCGGCAGCGTGATCAGCAGCACGGCGAAGGGGGAGCAGGGCGAGAAGGTCACCGTCGAGGAGTCCAGTACCGCCGTCACCCGCGAGGTCGGGCGCACGCTGATGATCATCGGCGCGGTGGCGCTCCTCGCGATCGTCTCCGCGGTGCTCCTCGCCGTACGCCAGGCGAACAGGCTCACCTCGCCGCTCACCGACCTCGCCGAGACCGCGGAACGTCTGGGCTCAGGGGACCCGCGCCCGCGCCATAAACGGTACGGAGTGCCGGAACTGGACCGGGTCGCGGACGTCCTCGACTCCTCGGCCGAACGGATCGCCCGGATGCTGACCGCGGAGCGCCGGCTCGCCGCCGATGCCTCCCACCAGCTCCGCACCCCGCTGACCGCGCTCTCCATGCGGATCGAGGAGATCTCCGTCACCGATGACCTGGACACGGTGAAGGAGGAGGCGAACATCGCCCTCACCCAGGTCGAGCGGCTCACCGACGTGGTGGAACGGCTGCTGACCAACGCCCGCGACCCGCGCACCGGTTCGGCGGTCGTCTTCGACCTCGACGAGGTCGTCAAGCAGCAGATCGAGGAGTGGCGCCCGGCCTACCGCGGTGAGGGCCGGGCCGTCGTCCGCTCCGGCAAACAGGGCCTGCGGGCCGTCGGCACACCGGGCGCGGTCGCCCAGGTGCTGGCGGCGCTGATCGAGAACTCGCTGATGCACGGCGGCGGCACGGTGGCGCTGCGCACCCGGGTCACCGGCAACCAGGCGGTCATCGAGGTGACGGACGAAGGCGCCGGCGTCCCGCCCGACCTGGGTGCCCGGATCTTCGAGCGGACGATCAGCGGCCGCAACTCCACCGGTATCGGCCTCGCGGTCGCCCGGGATCTGGCCGAGGCGGACGGCGGCCGCCTGGAACTGCTCCAGCTGCAACCGGCGGTCTTCGCGCTGTTCCTCAGCCGGGTCGCCCTGACCCTGCAGGAACCGGAACGCCCGGTCCGCTGACCCCGAGACCCCGAGACCCCGCTTCGGCCGGGCCGGGACGGGCTACGCCGGCTGCGCACCGCGCTCGCGGGCACGGCGGCCACCGCGCTCACCCTGGCGGCTCAGCGTCGCACCGGCTCCGCCGGCGTCTGCTCCGCGGGCGACGCGCCTCCCTGCGCCACCACGCCCTCGGCGCCACGTACCGCTGCCATCTCTTTGGCAGGCAGCGCCTTGAACACCCAGCTTCGGTAGGACCAGAACCGGAAGAGCGTCGCGATCCCGATCCCGAGGATCTTGAAGACATTGCTCTGGACCGGGCTGTTCCACCCGAACCCGTACGTCGCCATGTACAGCAGACCGTTCTCGATCACCGCTCCCACGGCGCTGAACAGCACGAACAGCGTCAGCTCCCGGGTCCGCCCGGTCTTGTCGCGGTCGCGGTACGTCCAGTAGCGGAAACCCAGGTAGTTGAAGACGATCGCGACGAACGTGGCCAGCACACTGGCCCGCACCACCTGGAGGTCCGTGGTGTGCCGCAGCAGATTGAAGGCCGCGACATTGACCAGCAGGCCCAGTGCGCCGACCGCGCCGAACTTCGCGACCTCCCGGGCCAGCAGATCCAGCCGGGTCCGTAGTGCGCCCCGTTCGCTCATGGTGATCGCTCAGCCCCGTCCGTGGATTGCGTCGATCCGGCCATGTTATCGAGCCCATCCGTGAGCGACCTGTGAACATTCGCGCGGCCACGGCGGCCTGTGGCTCCGTCCGCGAGGCAGTTGCTGAACAACTGCTGTCCAAAGTCAGAACAGAGCCAGGCCTGTGACATCGATCCTGATGTGACATGAATCCTTCCGCCACCGCATGTACGGGGGGATCGTCCGGTCGTCCCCGGGACGCCCGATACCCTGGAGGTGTGACGTTCCCGGTAGTCGGCATGGTCGGTGGCGGTCAGCTCGCCCGTATGACCCACGAGGCGGGTATCCCCCTCGGCATCAAGTTCAAGCTCCTCAGTGACACCCCTCAGGACTCTGCGGCCCAGGTGGTGAGCGAAGTCGTCATCGGCGACTATCGCGACCTGGACACGCTGCGTGCCTTCGCGCGCGGCTGTGACGTGATCACCTTCGATCACGAGCACGTGCCCACCGAGCACCTGCGGGCCCTGGAGGCCGAGGGCATCCCCGTGCGCCCCGGCCCCGACGCCCTGGTGCACGCCCAGGACAAGGGGGTGATGCGCGCCAAGCTCACCGAGATCGGCGCGCCCTGCCCCCGCCACCGCATCGTGACGGACCCCGCGGACGCCGCGGCGTTCGCCGCCGAGGCCGGCGGCTTCCCCGTCATCCTGAAGACGGTTCGGGGCGGCTACGACGGCAAGGGTGTCTGGGTGGTCCGCTCCGAGGCGGACGCGGCCGAACCCTTCCGGGCCGGTGTGCCGGTGCTCGCCGAGGAGAAGGTCGACTTCGTACGGGAGCTGGCCGCCAACATCGTCCGCTCGCCGCACGGCCAGGCGGTCGCGTACCCGGTCGTCGAGTCCGTCCAGGTCGACGGTGTCTGTGACACGGTCATCGCCCCGGCCCCCGAGCTGAGCGAACAGCTCGCCGGCGAGGCCCAGCAGCTGGCCCTGCGGATCGGCGCCGAACTCGGTGTCGTCGGCCACCTCGCCGTGGAGCTCTTCGAGACCCGCGACGGCCGCATCCTGGTCAACGAGCTCGCGATGCGCCCGCACAACTCCGGACACTGGACCCAGGACGGCGCGATCACCTCGCAGTTCGCCAACCACGTCCGGGCCGTCCTCGACCTGCCGCTCGGCGACCCGCGCCCGCGGGCCACCTGGACGGTCATGTGCAACGTCCTCGGCGGCGACTTCCCGGACATGTACCAGGCGTACCTGCACTGCATGGCCCGTGACCCGCAGCTCAAGATCCACATGTACGGCAAGGACGTGAAGCCGGGCCGCAAGGTCGGTCACGTCAACACCTACGGCGACGATCTGGCGGACGTGCGCGAGCGCGCCCGGCACGCGGCCGACTACCTGCGAGGAACGATCACCGAATGACTTCCCCCGCCTCCACCGCGCCGGTCGTCGGCATCGTCATGGGCTCTGACTCCGACTGGCCCGTCATGGAAGCAGCGGCCAAGGCCCTCGACGAGTTCGAGATCCGCTACGAGGTGGACGTCGTCTCCGCCCACCGCATGCCGCGCGAAATGATCGCGTACGGGGAGCACGCCGCGGACCGCGGCCTCAAGGCGATCATCGCGGGTGCGGGCGGCGCCGCCCACCTGCCCGGCATGCTCGCCTCCGTCACCCCGCTGCCCGTCATCGGCGTCCCGGTGCCGCTGAAGTACCTCGACGGCATGGACAGCCTGCTCTCCATCGTGCAGATGCCGGCCGGCGTTCCCGTCGCGACCGTCTCGGTCGGCGGCGCCCGCAACGCGGGCCTGCTCGCCGCCCGTATCCTCGCCGCTCACGACAGCGAGCTGCTGGCCCGGATGCGGGAGTTCCAGCAGGAGCTGAACGACCAGGCGACGGAGAAGGGCAAGCGGCTGCGCAGCAAGGTCGAGGGCAGCGAGTCCTTCGGTTTCGGCAAGTAGGCGACTCTTCGGTTTCGGCAAGCAGAGGAAGCGGGCGACCATGGCAGATCAGATCGCGGACCACATCGCGGACGGCACTTCGGAGCACCTCGTCCGGGCCGGGGAACTCCTCGCCGAGTACCCGGTCGTCGACGGTCACAACGATCTGCCCTGGGCGCTGCGCGAACAGGTCGGTTACGACCTGGACGCCCGCGACATCGGCACCGACCAGTCGGCGCACCTGCACACCGACATCCGCCGGATGCGCGCCGGCGGCGTGGGCGCCCAGTTCTGGTCCGTCTACGTCCGGTCCGACATGTCCGGCGAGGACGCCGTCAGCGCCACCCTCGAACAGATCGACGTGGTCACCGAGCTGCTCGACCGCTACCCGGCGGACCTGAGGCGCGCGCTGACCGCCGACGACATGGAGGCCGCCCGCGCCGAGGGCCGGATCGCCTCCCTGATGGGTGCCGAGGGCGGCCACTCCATCAACAACTCGCTGGGCACCCTGCGCGCCCTGCACGCACTCGGCGTCCGCTACATGACGCTCACCCACAACGACAACAACGCGTGGGCGGACTCCGCGACCGACGAACCGGGCGTCGGCGGACTCTCGCCGTTCGGCCACGAGGTCGTACGGGAGATGAACCGGGCCGGCATGCTGGTCGACCTCTCCCACGTGGCGGCCACGACGATGCGCGACGCGCTCGCCACCTCCACCGCGCCGGTGATGTTCTCGCACTCCTCGTCGCGGGCGATCTGCGACCACCCGCGCAACATCCCCGACGACGTCCTCGCCCAGCTCCCGGCCAACGGCGGCATCGCCATGGCGACCTTCGTACCGAAGTTCGTCCTCCCGGCAGCCGTCGAGTGGACCCTCGCCGCCGGAGCCAACCTGCGCGCCCACGGCCTGCACGATCTCGACACCACCCCGCAGGCCATGAAGATCCACGCCGCCTTCGTCGAGGCCAACCCGCGCCCGATGGCCACCGTGGCGACGATCGCCGACCACCTCGACCACATGCGCGAGGTCGCCGGGGTCGACCACATCGGCATCGGCGGCGACTACGACGGCACCGCGTTCCTCCCCGCAGGGCTGGAGGACGTCGCCGGATACCCGAACCTGATCGCCGAACTCCTCGCCCGCGGCTGGTCCGCCACCGACCTCGCCAAGCTCACCTGGCGCAACGCGGTACGGGTGCTGCGCGACGCCGAGGACGTCGCCCGCGACCTGCGTGCGCGGCGCGGCCCGTCGCACGCCACGATCGGCGCACTCGACGCCGCTACGTCCTGACGTCCGCGGGACGGGGGAGGCCGCCTTCCCCGTCCCGTGCCCCGAACGCAGCAACGTGCCGCGACCCCCCTGCCCGCACGTGAAACGGTGACCGTACGGCCGCCGAATCACGGAGTCATCCCATGGCAGACCTGCAGGACGAAGCCGACACCGCCACCGCGATCGGCACCCTCGACGCGCAGTACGCACACATATCGGCCCCAGCGACGCCCCCGTCGGCTCCGCAGCCCGAAGCATCGCCGCCGGCCGGTCCCCTGGAACGCGCCCGCGCGCTGCTGGCGGCCCACCCCGTCGTCGACGGCCACAACGGCCTGGCGCAGGTCCTGCGCGCCGTCCCCTGGTGCGATCTCGAACTGGGCGAACGGTCCCTGGACACCGACGTCCCCCGGCTGCGCGCGGGCCGCGTCGGCGCCCAGTTCTGGTCCCTCCAGGTCCCCGCGGGCGACCGGGCCGTCAGCACGACCCTCGACCGTATCGACCAGGTCCGCGCCCTCGTCACCGAGTACCCCGAGGCCCTGAGGGCGGCCCGTGGCGCGGGCGAGACGACCGACGCCCGCAACTGCGGGCGCGTCGCCGCGCTGCTCGGCCCCGTCTCCGGCCACGCCCTCGCCGACTCGCTCGGCACCCTGCGCGCCTACCACGCCCTCGGCGTACGCAGTGTCACGCTCTGCGGCACCAGCTGGACCACGCAGGGCGACGGACTCACCCGCTTCGGCCATGAAGTCGTACGTGAGATGAACCGGCTCGGCGTCCTCGCCGACCTCACCGGAGCCTCGCTCGACACCATGCGCCGCACGCTCGCGGTCGCGAAGGCACCGGTGATCTTCTCCCACTCGGCGGCCCGCGCACTCACCGACCACCCGCTCAACGTCCCCGACGACGTCCTGCGGCTGCTGCGCTCCAACAACGGCCTGTGCATGGTCGGCTTCGCGGCCGACCAGGTGGTCCGCGGCCCCGCCGCCGCACTGCGCGAGGTCGCCGACCATCTGGAACACGTACGGGAGGTGGCGGGCCCGGACTGTGTCGGTCTCGGCGCCGGGTACGACACGGGGGCGACGCACGCCGACGGGCTGACGGACGTCTCGCGCTACCCGCAGCTGATCGCCGAACTGCTGGAACGGGACTGGTCGGAAGCCGATATCGCGGCGCTGACCTGGGGGAACGCAATGCGCGTGATGCGTGACGCCGAGTTCGCGGCGCGCGCGGCACAGCTACGCCGCCCCCCGTCGGCGGCCACGATCGACGAGCTCGACCGGTAGGCCGTCCCCGGCGGCGGGATCAGGCGCGGGGCCGGCCCATCGCGCGGAACGTCCAGCCCGCCTCGCGCCACAGCGCGCTGTCCAGCGCGTTGCGGCCGTCGAGGATGATCCGGTGGGCGGCGGCCTCGCCCAGCGCCGCCGGGTCCAGCTCGCGGAACTCGCGCCACTCCGTCAGGTGCAGCACCACATCGGCGCCGCGCACGGCGTCCAGCGCCGACTCGGCGTACCCGAGGGTCGGGAAGAGCCGCCGGGCGTTGTCCATGCCCTTCGGGTCGTAGACGGTGACCTGGCCGCCCTGGAGGTGGATCTGCCCGGCCACGTTCAGCGCGGGCGAGTCACGCACGTCGTCCGAGTCCGGCTTGAACGTCGCACCGAGGACACCCACCCGCTTGCCGAGGAACGTCTCCCCGCCCACGGCCTCCCGGGCCAGCTCCACCATGTGGCCGCGGCGCCGCATGTTGATCGAGTCGACCTCGCGCAGGAAGGTCAGCGCCTGGTCCGCACCCAGCTCGCCGGCGCGCGCCATGAAGGCCCGGATGTCCTTCGGCAGGCATCCGCCGCCGAAGCCGATCCCGGCCCGCAGGAACTTGGCCCCGATCCGCTCGTCGTGACCGATCGCCTCGGCCAGCTTCACCACATCGCCGTCGGCGGCCTCGCAGACCTCCGCCATCGCGTTGATGAACGAGATCTTGGTCGCCAGGAAGGAGTTGGCGGAGGTCTTCACCAGCTCGGCGGTCGGGAAGTCCGTCACCACGAACGGCGACCCCTCCGCGACCGGCACCGCGTACACGTCGCGCAGCACCTTCTCGGCGCGCTCGCTCTCCACGCCGACGACGATCCGGTCCGGGTGCAGGGTGTCCTTCACGGCGAAGCCCTCGCGCAGGAACTCCGGGTTCCAGGCCAGCTCCGCGTCGGCCCCCACCGGTGCCAGCTCAGCCAGCCGCGCCGCGAGCCGGGCCGCGGAACCCACCGGCACGGTCGACTTCCCGACGACCAGCGCGGGCCGGGTCAGTTGCGGAGCCAGCGACTCGAAGGCGGCGTCCACGTAGGACATGTCGCAGGCGTACTCGCCGTGCTTCTGCGGGGTGTTCACGCAGACGAAGTGGACATCGCCGAAGTCGCCGACCTCTTCCCACGAGGTGGTGAAGCGCAGCCGTCCGGTGGATCCCTCGATGCCCGCGACGTGCTTGCGGAGCAGCTCCTCCAGTCCCGGTTCGTACATCGGGACCTTGCCGCTGCCGAGCATCTCGATCTTCTCGGGCACCACATCGAGGCCGAGCACTTCGAAGCCGAGCTCCGCCATGGCCGCGGCGTGGGTGGCGCCGAGGTAGCCGGTGCCGATCACAGTGATCCTGAGGGCCATCGAGTGCTCCTGGGAGATGCGGACAGACGTGCGGTGAACGAGCATAGTCGTGCCCCCGGACGCCCCGTTTTACCGGCCTTGCGGTACCCCTGTCGCGTAGCTCACGTACAGCTCGCATAGGTCTTTGCGAGGCATGGCGCATAAAATTGGGTTACTTAACGGTAGTTAGCATCCCTGGGGAGTGAGAGTCTTGGCGGGTTCCACCGATTTCGACCTGTACCGTCCGGCCGAGGAGCACGACATGCTCCGCGAGACGGTCCGCGCGCTCGCCGAGGCGAAGATCGCCCCGTTCGCCGCTGCGGTCGACGAGGAGGCCCGCTTCCCGCAGGAGGCCCTGGACGCACTGGTCGCCTCCGATCTGCAGGCCGTGCACGTTCCCGAGGAGTACGGCGGCGCGGGTGCCGACGCCCTCGCCACCGTGATCGTGATCGAGGAGGTGGCGCGCGCCTGCGCCTCCTCCTCCCTGATCCCGGCCGTGAACAAGCTCGGCTCGCTCCCGGTGATCCTCTCCGGCTCCGAGGCGCTGAAGAAGAAGTACCTGGGCCCGCTCGCCAAGGGCGACGCGATGTTCTCGTACTGCCTCTCCGAGCCCGACGCGGGCTCCGACGCCGCCGGCATGAAGACCAAGGCCGTCCGCGACGGCGACTTCTGGGTCCTGAACGGTGTGAAGCGCTGGATCACCAACGCGGGCGTCTCCGATTACTACACGGTGATGGCCGTCACCGACCCGGCCAAGCGGTCCAAGGGCATCTCCGCCTTCGTCGTCGAGAAGTCGGACGAGGGCGTCTCCTTCGGCGCGCCGGAGAAGAAGCTCGGCATCAAGGGCTCCCCGACCCGCGAGGTCTACCTCGACAACGTCCGGATCCCCGCCGACCGCATGATCGGCGAGGAGGGCACCGGCTTCGCCACCGCGATGAAGACCCTGGACCACACCCGCATCACGATCGCGGCCCAGGCCCTCGGCATCGCGCAGGGCGCCCTCGACTACGCCAAGGGCTACGTCCAGGAGCGCAAGCAGTTCGGCAAGCCGATCGCGGACTTCCAGGGCATCCAGTTCATGCTCGCCGACATGGCGATGAAGCTGGAGGCGGCCCGCCAGCTCACCTACTCGGCCGCCGCCAAGTCCGAGCGCCTCGACGCGGACCTCACCTTCTTCGGCGCAGCGGCCAAGTGCTTCGCCTCCGACGTCGCGATGGAGATCACCACGGACGCCGTCCAGCTGCTCGGCGGCTACGGCTACACGCGGGACTACCCGGTGGAGCGGATGATGCGCGACGCCAAGATCACGCAGATTTATGAAGGCACGAATCAGGTCCAGCGGATCGTGATGGCCAGGAACCTGCCGTAACGGCCCCGACGCAGCTTTGACGAGACGGCCCCCGGCGCCATGCCGGGGGCCGTCTTTCACGACTGTCCGGGACTCCCGGGCGACCGGAGGGGACACCGCGCGGGTAGCCGTGCCAGGCGCCGGTGCCGGCCGGTCCGTCCGTGGGCCGGGACCGGCCGGAAGCCGTGGGCCCGCCCTCCGTCGTGGCGTACCTTCCCTGTCCATGAACGACATCGACAGGCTCACCGCGCTGTTCACCGCGCTCGGCGCCGATGACGCAGCGGGCTGGGCGGACTCCGAGGCGGAGGAGAACATTCCGCAGCTCGCCCGCTACCGGTTCCTCCGCATGGTCTGGCAGGACATCGACGCCTGGAGCACGGCGGCAACGGACTGGGCCGGGGCGTACGCGGAGGAGGGCCGCGCCGACGGGGCGGTCGGGCGGGCGCTCCGGCTGGGCCTGAGCCACCAGGAGCTGGGCGAGATAGCCCGTGAGGTGGCGAAGGAGACCGCGTTCGGCATCCTCTACGGCCTCGCCGACCCCACGGACGGACGGCTGCCGCCCGGCGTCGAGGAGCAGCTGCCGGGCTGGTGCCTGGCCGAGCTGTCCCCGGAGGGCACGCCCACCGGACGGATCCTGGACGCGCTCTACGAGGACCTGGACGAGGTCGACCCCGCAGCGCCCCAGGGGCAGGACGGCGTCCGGCCGTAGCACGCGGCAGGGCCCGGACGGCGAACCGTCCGGGCCCTGCACGCCACGCCGTCAGCTGCCGGAGACGGTGACCTTCTCGTCGTTCTTGAGCTGCTCCACCAACTGCTTGACCTTGGCCTTGTCCCAGACCAGGTTCCCGTGGGTGGATCCCGAGATCGGCATGTTCATCGACGTGCCGTCACCACCGGTGACGCCCTTCATCGCGAAGAACATCTGGCCCAGGTCCCACAGCGACATGTCCTTGTCGACGGTCAGGGTGTCCAGCCCGGCGCTCATCGTCGGGTACAGCTTGAACGGGTTGAGGATCGTGGACGGCGTCGCCGTCTGGCTCGCCAGCGCCGCGAGGAACTTCTGCTGGTTCTTCGTACGGTCCAGGTCGGACGTGAACGCGTGCCGGGTGCGGACGAAGGCGAGGGCCTGCTGGCCGTCGAGGGTCTGCTTGCCCGCCTGGAAGTCGGCGCCGGAGTACTTGTCCTTGAACGCCTTGGGGATGTCGAGCTCCACCCCGCCGATCGCGTCCACGATGCTCGCGAAGCCGCCGAAGCCGATCTCGACGTAGTGGTCGATGTGCAGACCGGTGTTGAACTCGACGGTGCGGACCAGCAGCTCGGGCCCGTCCTCGGCGTAGGCGGCGTTCAGCTTGGTGAAGCGGCCGCGGCCCGGGTAGAGCTTGCCGGATTCGGAGCCCTTGTACGAGGGGATCTCGACGTTCGAGTCACGCGGCAGCGAGACCAGGGTCGGGCCGTTGGACCCGTCGTGCAGGATCATCATCGAGTCGGTCCGCTTGCCTTCGGCGGAGCCGGTGTGGAGCCTCTTCTTGTCCTCGGCCGACATGCCGGCTCGGCTGTCGGAACCGACGATCAGGTAGTTGGTGCCGTCGCCCCCGCCCGGCCGCTCGATGACCTTGGAGAGGTCGACCTCACGCTTCAGCTTGGAGTCGGCCCAGAAGTACGTGCCGATGGAGACGGCCAGCACCACGACCACGAGAGTCAGGGCACCCACCTTTATTCGGCGCCGCCAGTCCGGCGCCGGCCGGCCCTGGACGTATCCGCTGTCACCCCGGCCCCCACCGTGACCACCGCCACCGTGGCCGCCGCCGTAGACCTGACCGGAGTTGTAGCCGTTGTCGTACCCCGGGTCGTCGTCGTAGCCGCCCGGGTACTGCGGCGCCTCCGGCCGGCGCTGGCGCGGCGCCGCCGGATACTGCTGGGGCGGCGCGGGACGCTGCTGGGGCGGTACGGGGTTCCGCTGGACGTGCCGCATGACGCGGGCGCCCTCGGGCTGGGCGCTGTCGCTGCCCCGCCCGTAGCGGTCATCGCGGTTGTCGTCGGTCCATCCACCGGGCCTGTCGCTCATGCGGTCCAGTGTGCAGTCCGGGCGTGCCGGTATTACAGGGGGTGTGAGATATCGGGCCAGGGCTGTTGCCAAGCTGATGCAATGTCCGCGGCTGCGCGGCCCCGCAATAAGGTGGACGTCATGACAGACCACGCCCCGCGCCCGGAGGGCGACATTCCGGGCAAGCCGACCGCGGCGTCCCGGACCACCCTCAGCCACATCATGACCGGCAGCGACACCAATCTGCTGGGTACGGTGCACGGCGGCGTGATCATGAAGCTGGTCGACGACGCGGCGGGCGCCGTGGCCGGCCGGCACTCCGGCGGACCCGCCGTGACGGCCTCGATGGACGAGATGGTCTTCCTGGAGCCGGTCCGGGTCGGTGACCTTGTTCACGTGCGCGCGCAGGTGAACTGGACCGGCCGCTCCTCGATGGAGGTCGGCGTCCGGGTCATGGCCGAGCGGTGGAACGAGTCGACCCCGGCCCAGCAGGTCGGCAGCGCGTACCTGGTGTTCGCCGCGGTCGACGGGGACGGCAGGCCGCGCGCCGTACCGCCCGTGATCCCGGAGACGGAGCGCGACAAGCGGCGCTACCAGGAGGCACAGATCCGGCGCACGCACCGCCTCGCCCGGCGCCGGGCGATCAAGGAACTGCGCGAGAAGCGCGCGGCGGACGGCATCGAGGACTGACGAGGACTGACGAGGACCCGCGGCGTCGACCGGCGGCGTCGACGACCGGCGGCGTCGGGCGCTGACGGCGGGGCCGGGGGCCTCGGCTACGAGCACACCTCCTGGTCGCCCGTGACCGCGCCGAATTCGCCGCGGTGCGGGGCCTCGGCCCGTACCCGCTCCACCGTGCCGAAGTCCGTGCCCGTGGTCACCTTCATCATCGCGCCCTGCCCCTTGACGGCCCGCAGCTCGGCCCCCGGCAGTGCCACCGCCAGCGACCTCGCCGACCTGTCCCACCGGGGGTCGTACTCGATCAGGGTGTGCTTCAGGTTCCGCGGAGGCCCGTTGAGCGGCAGCCGCGTCGTACGGAAGCCGGTGGCGTGCAGCGCGTCGTCGGCCGTCCGGCCGAGGCCGTCCCGCGGGGTCCCGTTGTAGACCTGGACCCGGATCCGCTGCGGTGCGACATCGACCGTCTTCGCCCGGGCCTGCACCGGCCGCCGGACCGCGAGCGGCCTGTCCTCGCGCAGCGCGTCGAAGAGTTTCCTCGCCTTGCGCACATCCCATTTGACCGTCGAGCCGATGCCCTTCACCGGGTACGAGACATTGCTGACCGGCACGGAGGCGAACTCGGAGGACGCCGGGGTGAACCCGCGCATCGCCTCGCCGAGCTCCAGCATCTGCTCCGTGCCGAAACCGCGGTCGGCCCGGACCGAATTGAGCATCGTCGACGCCACGTCCCGGAACTTCACCGGGTTGAGCAGCACGCCGCTGCTGGTCGTCCGGTCGATCAGCGAGGCGAGGAACCTCTGCTGGCGCTGCATCCGGCCCATGTCCGCGGCGCCGTCGACATGGCGCGAGCGCACGTACTGGAGCGCCTGTCCGCCGTTCAGCCGGTGGGTGCCCGCGGCGAGGTCGAGGCCGGTGTACGAGTCCCTCATCGGCCGGGCCGTGCAGATCTGCACCCCGCCCAGGGCGTCCACGGTCTTCATGAAGTTGGCGAAGTCGACCTCCAGGTAGTGGTCGACCTTGATGCCGGTCATGTGCTCGACGATCCGTACGGTCAGGTTCGGCCCGCCCTCCGCATAGGCGGCGTTCAGCTTCACCGCATGGGCGGCGTGCTCGTCCCCGGTGGTCCGGTCCCGGCGCTCCGGGAGCTCGGTGTAGCTGTCGCGCGGCAGGGAGACGATGCTCGCGCGATGCCGGTCCGCCGACAGATGCACGAGCATGATCGTGTCGGTGCAGTGGCAGGGGGCGCCGCCCAGGCGGTACCGCTGTTTCTCGACCCGGCTGATCCTGTCGCGGCCGTCGGTGCCGACGAGCAGCAGATTCGTGCCGCTCCCGGCCCGCGGCCGGTTCTTCATGTCCTTGAACGGATCGATCCGGTCGATCCCGTTCTCCAGGTTGGTCACCACCGCGTGGCCGATCCCGCCGGCCCCGAGCACCAGCACGGACAGACCGGTCGCCATCCGCATGCCCCAGCGGGGCCGCTCGTCCTGTTTTCGCGACCTGCGCTGTGGGGGAGCGGTGCGGGGGCGCGGCGGACGAGGGGAGCGGTGCGGTGTGGGCACGGTGGACCTCCGCGGGGCAAAGTGGATTTTTCAGACAGTAGGCCCATACGATCTCCACTCCGCGAAGCCACCCGGTGGGGCGCGCCCGCATCCCCCATTCGCGGTAACGTGGCGGCCGAATAACGCCGCATCCTGGGGTGTGAAACCCCCGGCGCCCCCGAGGACCCCCCGAGGACCACATGTCTGCCGCGCAGTGCCCCGCCGTCTCCGTGATCATGCCGGTGCTCAATGAGGAACGCCATCTCAGGAACTCGGTCCGGCACATCCTGGAGCAGGAGTACGCCGGCGAGATGGAGGTCGTGATCGCGCTCGGCCCGTCGACGGACCGCACGGACGAGATCGCCGCCGAGCTCGTCCGGGAGGACTCCCGGGTCCACACCGTGCCGAACCCGACCGGCCGTACCCCGGCGGCGCTCAACGCCGCGATCAAGGCCTCCTCGCACCCCATCGTGGTGCGGGTCGACGGCCACGGCATGCTCTCGCCGAACTACATCGCGACCGCCGTCCGCCTCCTGGAGGAGACCGGCGCGCAGAACGTCGGCGGCATCATGCACGCCGAAGGTGAGAACGCCTGGGAGGACGCCGTCGCCGCGGCCATGACATCGAAGATCGGCGTCGGCAACGCGGCCTTCCACACCGGCGGCCAGGCGGGCCCGGCCGAGACCGTCTACCTGGGTGTCTTCCGCCGAGAGGCGCTGGAGAAGGCCGACGGCTACAACGTGGAGTTCATCCGCGCCCAGGACTGGGAGCTGAACTTCCGGATCCGCGAGGCGGGCGGGCTGATCTGGTTCTCGCCTGAGCTGAAGGTGCAGTACCGGCCGCGCCCCTCGGTGCGGGCCCTCGCCAAGCAGTACAAGGACTACGGCCGCTGGCGCCACGTCGTCGCCCGCTACCACGCCGGCTCGATCAACCTGCGCTACCTGGCCCCGCCGGCCGCCGTCTGCGCGATAGCGGCGGGCATCGTCGTCGGCGCGGCCGTCACCCCGTGGGCCCTCGTCGTCCCGGCCGGTTACGTCGCCGCCATCGTGGCCGGATCCCTCCCGGCGGGCAAGGGCCTGCCGCTGAAGGCACGGGTCCGGATCCCGGTGGCGCTGGCCACCATGCACATGTCCTGGGGCTACGGCTTCCTGACCAGTCCGCGTTCGCTGGCGAAGAAGGTCATGGCCGGCCGCCGCCCCGCGGTGAAGGTCTCCGGCAGGGCCTGAGCCGACGCACACGTTCACTGGGCGGAGCCCCGAGGCGCTCGGTCAGGGCTCCACCCAAGTCGTGTCGGCACTGTGGGGGCCCTCCGATGTGCCGGAAGGCCCCCACAGTGCGTTGTGCCCGGTTCGGAGCTACCAGCCGAAGCCCGGCTGGATGGCCATGCAGGCCGTCTCGTCGTCGCCGTTCAGGGCCCGTGCGCTCTCGGGGGCCTTCTCCTCGGCGCTGGGGGCGGAATAGGGCCCGCTCTCGCGCCAGTCGGCCCCCACGGTCAGCGTGATACCCGAGACGTCGGTCGACTTCTTCACCGCCGTCAGCGGGATACCGAGGGCCTTGGCGACGGCCTGGGCGTTGCCCTCCACGTCCTCGCTGGGGAAGAGCACTCCGGTCCGTGCCGTCGCGTCGGTGTTCGGCGCGTCGACCGTGGCCTTGGTGAAGCCCTTCCCGGCCAGCAGCTCCTTGACTGCCGAGGCGCGGCCCTTGACCGGGTATTCGGTGTCGGTACGGGTCCCGTTGCGGACGCTGACCGGAATCTCGGCGACGGGCGACGTGGGCTCCTTGGCGGCCGGAGCCTTGCGCTTGGATGCCTTGCCATCGAGGGGGATGTCATCGCGGACCATCTGGAACAGCTGGTCCGCGTCGACGGGCTTGGGGAGCACCCGGCCGCTGTTCGCACCCGTTCCGTAGACGTTCGGCATCGTCGTCATCGTGATGCGCTTGGTGGGCACCTTCTTGAGCTCGCTCGCGAGGTCGTACAGCTTCTTGGGGCTGCCGAGGCCCTTGTCGACCGTCAGCGCGTTGGTCGCGGCCTCGGCGAGGCCCATCAGCTTGCCCGGGTCGGTGAGCTTGGTGCCCTTGCGCAGCTCACGGACCATCGAGTTCATGTACATGTGCTGGGCGTGGGTGCGGCCGAGGTCGGTGCCGTCCTCGAAGCCGTAGCGGGTCCGCAGCCACTGAAGGGCCTGCTTGCCCTTGACCTTCGTGGTGCCCTTCTTCAGCTTCAGCCCGGAGCCCTTGCCGGCGCGCGTGTGGGAGTAGACGTTGCCCTTGACACAGACCGGGACGCCGCCGATCGCGTCGGCCATCGAGACCACACCGGAGAAGTCGATCATCATGAAGTGGTCGATGGTGATGCCGGTGCTTTCGTACCAGGTGGCCACGGTGCATCCGGGACCGCCGCGGCCGAGCGTCTCGTTGGTCATCGCCAGGCCCGTGGTTGCGGGGTAGACGTGCTTCGTCTTCGAGTCGGTGCACTTCGGGATCTTCAGCAGTGTGTCGCGCGGCATGCTGATCACCGACATGTTGCTGCGGTCGGCGGAGAGATGGAGCAGCATCTGCACATCGGCCAGCGGCGACGCCCCGAAGGTTTCCTTGGCCCCGCCGAGCTTCTGGTTCTCCTTGGAGTCCCGCGCGTCCGAGCCGATGAGCAGGATGTTCATCGGGGTCTGACCGGCGGCGTTGGCCTTGTGCTCGGTCATCTTGTTGTCGCCGAGTGTCAGGTCCGCCTTCTTGATGTTCCCGCTGAGGTGCTGGTAGTAGAGGTATCCGGCGCCGGCGCCGCCGAGTATGACCACGGCGAGAATCCAGGCGACCCAGCGCAGTACGCGGCGCTTCCCGCGTCGACCGCGCCGGTGCGACTGCCCGCGGCGGCTCCCGCCGTGGCCCCCCGGACGGTCCCGGTCCCCGGCGCCGCCGTTGCTCCGCCGGCCGTCCCGTCCGCTGCCGTGCCCGTCGTCGGAGCCGGCGGACGGGCCGTCGCCGTACAGGCTGTCGTCCCAGCCGAGCTGGCCGGCATGCCGGACGCGTGGTCGCGTCCCCTCCCCGGGTGTGCTGCTCCGTCCCACCAGGACCCCCCTGCTGCTCAGACTCGCGTTATCGCGCGGTGACCCGGTGTCACTTGGCGCACTCTGCCTTGTCGGCGCTGGCCTTCGGAATGTCGATCTTCGCCGGCCCGGTGAGGGGAGTGCCCGCTCCCTTGAAGTCCGCGCCCAGCGTCAGGACCATCGCTTGCAGCCCCTCGGCATCCTTGGTGCCCTTTTTCATGGCGGATCCGGGCAGCCCCATCATCTCGGCGAGGGCGCGGGCCTGGTCCGCCTGGTTCGGTGCGTAGGCCAGCGTCGTCCTGGCGACCTTCGCCGGGGCGTTGGCCTTGTTCGTGGACTTGAGGACGCCCTTGTCGTTCTGCAGCCAGGTGACGGTCTGCTGAGCCCCGCCGGGGATCTCGCCGCCGTTGTAGACATCGACGCGTACGTCGGCCGCAGCGGCCTTGGTGCCCTTGAGGAGTGCGTCCTGCTTGCTCTTGGCGGCCTTCTTCTGTGCGGCCACCTCGGTCAGCGAGGTGTCGTCCTGCATCATCGAGAACAGCTGAGGCGCCTTCACCGGGTCCACGACCACCGTGATCGGCGTCGGCTCGGCCGGGTTGTCGATCACCGGCAGCGTGACGAAGGTGATGTTCTTCGTGTCGATCTTCTTGAGCTCCTTGGCGAGCGAGGTCAGCTTCGGCACCGAGCCGATCGCCTTGTCGACCGTCAGGGCCTTCGTCGCCGCGTCCGCCAGCTTGAACAGCTTCGTCGGGCTGGTCAGCGTGTCGTCCGACTTCATCTGCCGGATCATCGACCCGATGAACTGCTGCTGGACCTTGATCCGGTCCAGGTCGCTCTCATTGCCGAAGCTGTGCCGGGTACGCACGAAGGCGAGCGCGTCCTCGCCCTGGATCGTGCTCTCGCCCTTCGGGAGTTTCAGGTGGGATTTCGGGTCATTGACCGCGTGGGCGAGGCAGACCTTGACGCCGCCGACCGCCGTGGACAGCTCCTTGACCGCGTTGAAGTCGACCATCATGAAGTGGTCGACCTTCAGACCGGTGAGCTCCTTGACGGTTTCCATCGTGCAGCCCGGGTCGCGGCCGTCCTGGCCGAGGCTGACGTTGAACCGGATGTTCTCGGTACCCGGAATGACCTTGTCCGAGCCGTCCGGCTGCCTGGTCTTGCAGTCCGGGATGTTGGTGATGAGGTCGCGGGGGATGCTCAGCGCCGTGGCGTTGGTCCGGTCCTTGGACACGTGAAACAGGATGTTCGTGTCGGCGTGGCCGGTACTGCCCTTGTCGCCGTAGCCCTCGTTGCCCTTACCGGTGCGCTTGTCCGTACCGATGACCAATATGTTGAGGGGCGCGTTGGCCGTGACGACGTCCTTGTTGCCGGCATCGCCGACGTCCACGGTGCTCAGGTTGCCGTTGAAGTGCCGGTACAGCGCGTATCCGCCGACCGAGACGCCGACGAGCAGGAAAGCCATCACGCCGCCCGTCCAGATGAGCGCCTTCCTGCGGCGGCCCTTCGGCTGCTTGCGCTTGCGCCGGCCCGCGGTGTCCGGGCCGGAACCCTCCGGCCCGCGCGGGCCGTTGGCCGCACGACGGCCGCGCTGTCCGGGCACCTCGCGGCGCGGACCGGTGTTGCGCCCGGAACCACCGCGTGCGCCGCCTCTGCGCGAGCCGTCGCCGTCACGAACCGCGTCTCCGCGCTCGCCGCCGCTCTCACGGTCCGCGCCTGCGCGCCTGGATCCGCGGGGGGCCGGAGCGCCGGGCGTGCGCCCCGAATCCGCTCCGGAATGGTTCAGTCGCAATTCGTAATCGCCGGTCTGCGGGTTCAGGACCCACTGGTCTGCGGGGTCGATTTCGTCCGCCCGCCCACGGCTTTGCGCATCCACGGTTGTGTGAGTCCTCCGTCGGTGCCACGCGAGGCGCCTCCCCCGACAAGGCGCTCGTTCTTTCGCTCCAGCAGTGCGCGACCTGATGGCCGGAAGCACCGGATCGCGTCACACTATCCGTCCGATTCGGAGTCGAGCGACGGGCGTGACACATTCCACGGCACTTACAACCGGTCATTCTGCTCATTACACGCTGATCGTCGATGTCTCTTTGGAAATTGCTTTACCGCTTGCACAGCCCGGTGGCCGCATTCGTGCCCGAATAGGTGGGGGTGGGTGTCGGGCTCGTGGAGCCCGAGGCGTCCGCGTCCCGCTTGAGTTCGTCCGCCGGGACCACGGTGACGGGGGTGTCGTCGCGGAGCCGCTTGAAGAGTTTGCGGGCTTCGGGTTGGACGAGTTCGTCCCGATTCGGGTCGACCGCGTACGGTTGCCGAGGGACAGTCAGGAACTGCACCTTTTCGGTTGGTACGTTACGCATGCCGCGCACCAGCTCGTACAGGTCCTTGAGGGTGTCCAGCCCCGGGTCCGTGGTCAGCGACTTGGTGGCCGCGTCCAGCACCGGGTAGAGCCGGGTCGGGTTGAGCAGGACGCCGTTGCTCTGCACCTTGTTCACCAGGGCGCCGAGGAAGCGCTGCTGGCGGTCCATCCGGTCGGTGTCACTGCCGTTGCCGAGGGACTTGCGGGCCCGTACGTATCCGAGCGCCTCCTCGCCGTCGAGCTTCTGCCGTCCCGCGCGGAGCTTCAGGTGCGCGTCGGGGTCGTCGATCGACTTCTTGAGGCAGATCTCGACGCCGTCGACGGCGTCGACCATGTCCTTGAAGCCGTTGAAGTCGACGACCATGTAGTGGTCGACGCGGATGCCCGTCATCCGCTCGACCGTACGGATCGTGCAGGCGGTGCCGCCGAACTCGAAGGCCCAGTTGAACTGGGCGAATTGCTTCCTTGTGCGCTTCCCGCCCGGCTGCCGGCAGCTGGGGATCTCCACCATCAGATCGCGGGGCACGGACATGGCGGTGGCGCTCTTCCGGTCCGCGGCGAGGTGCAGCAGGATCGTGGTGTCGGAGCGTTGGCTGCCGCCGTCGTCGCGGCCGTACCGGCGGTTGTCGCCGGCGCGGCTGTCGGAGCCGATGAGCAGGATGTTCTCCGCGTCGTGCACGACGGACGCGGGGCGCTCCCTCTCGTACGCGCGCAGTTCGGAGGCGGCGGAGGTGTCGGTCCTGATGTTGTTGTCGAGCTTCCGGTACAGCCACCAGCCGAGGCCCGCGGCGACCAGGACGAGGAACGAGGCGGCGAGCGCGACCCAGCGCACCCAGCGGCGCCTGCGCCGCACCGGTACGCCGCCGGTCTGCCACTCCACCCCGGAGGGATCCGCGCCCGGCCCGTCCTGCGACTTGTCCTGCGGCCCGTGCTGCGGCTCGTCCTGCGGCCCGTCCTCGTCACCCGCGGCCGAGCGGTCGGGGTCCGGTGGCGTGCCGGCGCTTTCGGTCACGTCTGCGTCCATCCTTCACGTTCGGCAGCGCGCTGGGCCGCCGGTCGCAGGAGTAGACGGCTGAGCCTCACGCTTGGTTGTGCCTTGAGTGGTCTGTACCGCAGATGATGTACCGGAGTCGACGTGCAGCCCGGAGGGCTCGGCCCGCTGTGGGCCGGACGAGTGCCCTCGGGGTGCTTGTCATACCGCGGTGCCGGTGACCCGCTCGCTCTCGACGCGCTTGGCGAGCCCGTCCGCGTCCAGTTGTTCCAGATTGCGGCAGAGGACCACGGAACCACCGGTGGCCAGTGGCGCGAAGAGCCCGGCGCTGAGCCCTTCCCAACTGTCGTACGTGCGTCCCGTAAGCAGCCGTGAACCGGGCTCCAGGCCCAGTTCCGCGCCGTCCTGGCGGGCGCGCGCGACCAGCTGCGCCGATGTCAGCACGGTGCCGCCGACGGCCAGCGCCGGCGCGTCCGGGTCCACCGGCGCGAACGGCGCGAACCGGTCGCCCTGGCCCGGCACCTCGACGGCGTAGTCGGCGAAACCCTCGGGCGGCTGCGGGAACCGGCCGCCCAGCGGACGCAGCGCCAGGGCGATCCGCTCGCCGCGGCAGGCGCGGGCGGCGTCCAGCGTGTCCGGTCCGGACACGACCAGGTCGGCCGAGGCGGGGTCGCCCTGCACTTCGGCGACGACGCCGACCGAGGAGCAGGCGAGGAGCCAGACCGCGGACTGCCAGTGCGCGGGCAGCAGGAGGGCGAGCCGGTCACCGGGTTCCGCGGCGAGATCGCCCTGGAGGAGGTTGGCCGTCTTGGCCACCCAATTGGCGAAGGTGGCCACCGACAGTTCGACGCGCTCTCCGGTGGCGTCGTCGTAGAAAGTGACCATGGGGCGGGCCGGGTCCGCGGCGAGCGCGGAACGCAGCAGGTCGGCAGGGGTGCGGTCGCTGGCGTTCATCCGCGCAAGGGTACGCGGCGGCGTCGGACGGGGCAGGGTGCCACCGGCGTCGCGTACACCGGTTCGGCAGACGGCCCGTCAATTGCGAGGAAATGCCCCAGTCGCCGGAGTTGTCGGCTTGTGGTCAGTATCGTTCGTATGCGTTCCTTCCTTGCATCCGCCATTGGTGTCACCTGCTCGGCAGCCTTCGTCCTGCCGCTCGCCGCGCCCGCGGGCGCCGCCCCCGACACCGCAGCCACCTCGACGACCGAGGCCGCCGATCCCGGCGAGGTGCCCGGGTCGACCCAGTCCCTGCACCTGTCGCCGTTGTCCACCGCGTCCACCCGGGCCTCCGGCGCCCCCTTCGCCGAACAGGGTCTGCCCCGACGGGACGTCCGCCCCTTCTCGCTGGTCGGCGTCGTCTGGGACGACGTGAACGCCGAACTCGACGGCACCGTGCAGGTCCGCACCCGCCCCACCGGCTCCACCCACTGGTCGGGCTGGCAGGACCTGGAGACGCACAACGCCGAGCACGGAGCCGACCTCGGCACCGCCGAGCGCGACTCCCGTACCGTCCGCGGCTCCACCGCCCCGCTCTGGGTCGGCGAGAGCGACGGCGTCGAGGTCCGCGTGAGTCCCGGGGCCGCAGGCGTACGGGACCGGGGCGCCGGCCCCCGTATACCGCTGCCCGAGGGGCTGCGGCTCGAACTCGTCGACCCCGGCCAGGACCCCCGGCAGAGCCGTACCGCGGACGCCGGCCCGGCAGCCGGCGAGGAGGCCACCGGATCCGCGGGCGACGGCGACCGTGCCGGCGTCCTCGAACCGGCCGTCCTGCCCGCGCTCGGCAAGGCGGAGACCGAAGCCCGGAGTGAGGCCGCAGCGGGTGTCGCCCCCGGCGCCAGGCCCTACATCGGCGCCCGCCCGCGGATCATCACCCGCAAGGGCTGGGGCGCCGACGAGAAGCTCCGCGAGCGGGCGTTCGCGTACACGAAGACCGTCAAGGCCGCCTTCGTCCACCACACCGCCACGGGCAACACCTACTCCTGCTCCCAGGCGCCCTCCGTCCTTCGCGGTATCTACCGCTACCACGTCAAGAGCAGCGGCTGGCGCGACATCGGCTACAACTTCGCCGTCGACAAGTGCGGAAACATCTACGAAGGCCGCGCCGGAGGCGTGACGAAGGCCGTCCTCGGCGCGCACACTCTCGGTTTCAACACCAACAGCATGGGCGTCGCGGTGCTCGGTACCTTCAACACGTCCAACCCGCCCTCCGCCGTGGTGAACGCCATCGCCGAGCTCACCGCCTGGAAGCTGGGCCTGTTCGGCGCCGACCCCAGCGGCAGGACCACGCTCGTCTCGGGCGGCGGGAACCGGTTCAAGAAGGGGGCGAAGGTCGGACTGAACGTCATCTCCGGCCATCGGGACGGCTTCGCAACCGAATGCCCGGGATCACGTCTCTACAAGAAGCTCGGCACGGCCCGGACCAGCTCCGCCCATCTGCAAGGCCGCTGACGGATCCGCCCCTGCGGGATCCGTCGGCCACTGCACACTGCTGGGGGGGCTGCGGCACCGGGACGGTCCGACCGGTCTGCATACACTGGCCAGCCAAAACGAGGCCCGGCCCCAGCAGGAAGCAGAGACAGTGCTGTGACAGAGGCAAAAGAAGCGATTCTCCTGGTCGGTGGCAAGGGCACCCGGCTGCGCCCGCTCACGGTGCACACTCCCAAGCCCATGGTTCCGGCGGCGGGTGTCCCGTTCCTCACGCACCAGCTGGCGCGGGCCCGGGCCGCCGGGGTCGAGCACATCGTGCTCGCCACGTCGTACCTGGCGGAGGTCTTCGAGCCGTACTTCGGCGACGGTTCGTCGCTCGGTCTGCACATCGAGTACGTCACCGAACGCGAGCCGCTCGGCACCGGCGGAGCCATCCGCAACGTGGCGTCCCGCCTCGTCTCGGGCCCCGACGAACCGGTTCTCATCTTCAACGGCGACATCCTCACCGGCCTCGACATCCGGGCCCTGGTCGCGTCGCACGCCGGCTCCGGAGCGGATGTCTCGCTCCACCTCACCCGGGTCGACGACCCGCGCGCCTTCGGACTCGTGCCGACGGACGGCACCGGCCGGGTCACCGCGTTCCTGGAGAAGCCGCAGACGCCCGAGGAGATCGTCACCGACCAGGTCAACGCCGGCGCGTACATCTTCCGGCGCTCGGTCATCGACACCATTCCCGCCGACCGCCCGGTCTCCGTGGAGCGCGAGACCTTCCCCGGACTGCTCGCCTCCGGCGCGCACCTCCAGGGCATGGTCGACTCCACGTACTGGCTGGACCTCGGCACCCCGCAGGCGTTCATACGCGGCTCCGCCGATCTGGTCCTCGGCCGCGCCCCGTCCCCGGCCGTCCCCGGCCGCTGCGGCGACCGGCTCGTCCTGCCGACCGCCTCGGTCGCCGCCGACGCGAAGCTCAGCGGCGGTACGGTCGTCTGCGAGGGTGCCCTGATCGGCGGAGGAGCCCGGATCGACGGCTCCGCGGTGCTGGCCGGTGCGGTGGTCGAACCAGGCGCGGTGATCACGGACTCACTGGTGGGAGCCGGCGCCAGGATCGGCAGCCGTACGGTGCTGGCCGGCGCGGTCGTCGGCGACGGCGCGCAGGTCGGCGCCGACAACGAACTGCGCGACGGCGTCCGCGTCTGGTGCGGCGCGGTGCTGCCCGACGCGTCGGTCCGTTTCTCGTCCGACGAGTGATGGGTCCGCCGCGGCGCGTACCCTCGACAGCGACCCCCGACGACCGAGGACCTCAACCGTGGCAGGACGATTCGCCCCCCGCAGCGGCCCGCACGCGCCCGTCCCGCACCAGGCGCCGACGGGTCCTGCGCCCGGGGCGCTGACCCGTGACTGGACCCCGCCGGGCCCGTTCGACCTGCGGCTCGTCCTCTCCCCGCTGCGCCGCGGCCCGGCCGACCCGACGTTCCGCATCGACCGCGACGGCTCGGTCTGGCGGGCCACCCGTACGCCGGCCGGACCGGGCACGCTGCACGTCACCGACCGGGGCGGCCGGATCGAGGCAGCGGCCTGGGGGCCCGGCGCCCCGTGGCTGCTGGACCAGCTCCCCACCCTGCTCGGAGCCGAGGACGACCCGGAGGCCTTCCGCCCCCGCCACCGCCTGGTCGCCGCGGTCAGGCACCGCCGCCCCGGCCTGCGCCTGCTGCGCACCGGTCTGGTGATGGAGTCGCTGATCCCGTCGATCCTGGAACAGAAGGTCACCACCGACGAGGCCTACCGGGCCTGGCGCCTGCTGGTCCGTACGTACGGCACGCCGGCGCCCGGCCCGGCGGCGGCCCTGTTCGGCACGCACGGACTGCACGTGATGCCGGACCCGCGCACCTGGTCCCTGATCCCGTCCTGGGAATGGCACCGTGCGGGCGTCGACGGCAAACGCGCGGCCACGATCCTGCGTGCGGTACGTGTCGCCCGCCGCCTCGAGGAGGCGGCGACGATGGCGCTGCCCGAGGCCGGTGCCCGTCTGGAGCTGGTCCCGGGCATCGGCCCCTGGACCTCGGCCGAGACCCTGCAGCGGTCCAACGGCGCCGCCGACGCGGTCACCGTGGGCGACATCCACCTCCCCGGCATCATCGGCCACGCCCTGGCAGACAACAGGGACGCCGACGACGCGGAGATGCTGACGCTCCTCGCCCCGTACGAGGGCCAGCGCCATCGGGCCACCCGTCTGATCCTGCTCTCGGGCCGCACCCCGTCCCGCAGGGCCCCGCGCATGACGAGAGGCGACATCGCCCGGCTCTGAGCCCCGCCGGGCGCCCGCCCCTCACCGCACCGCGACGAACCCCTCCGCGTCCCGTACCGCGCGGGCCGCCGGCTCGCCCGCGGCCCGGCCCACGGCCACCGCCCCCAGCGGATCCCACTGCGCAGGCAGGTCCAGCACCTCACGCACCACGTCCCGGCAGAACATCGTCGACGACACCCACGCCGATCCGAGCCGCTCACCGGCCAGCGCCACCAGGAAGTTCTGAACGCCCGCCCCGGCCGCGACCACGAACATCTCGCGTTCCGCGGCGTCCCGCCGGGCGTCCCCGTACGTGTGGGAGCCGTCCATCACCAGGCACGGCACCGCCAGATACGGGGCCCGGCGCAGCACATCGCCCCGCCGCACCCGCTTGGCGATCGACTCCTCGCTCTTGCCGTCACGCCGCAGATCCGCGATCCACGCGTCCCGCATCGCGTCGAGCAGCCGGGTCCGCGACTCCTCGGACTCCAGGAGCACGAACCGCCACGGAGTCGTGTGATGCGGCGCCGGCGCGGTCACCGCCGCGGCCACGGCCCGCCGTACCGCCCCCGGGTCCACCGGCTCGTCCGTGAACTCCCGGACCGTACGCCGCAGCGTCACCGCTTCCCGTACCGCCTCGGACGTGCCCAGCCGGAACATGTCGTCGGCCGCGACTCGCACCATCGCCCGGGCCCCGTCCCCGGCGTCCGCCGGGTCCACCAGGTGCGGGAGTCCCCGCACCACGGCGACCGGCAGCCCTTCCGCCTTGCCCTTGACCAGATCACCGGCCGAGGCCAGCTCGTCCGCGGTGGCGACCACGGTGGCGCTGAGCGGATTGCCGTAGGCGTCCGTCCCGCCCCGCAGATCGTCGAGCACCCGGATCCCCGCGGCCCCGATCGCGACATCGGTCAGCCCGTTGCGCCACGGCCGCCCGAAGGTGTCCGTGATCACGACCCCGACCTCGACGCCGAGCGTGTCCCGCAGCCCTTCGCGGATCGACCGCGCCGAGGCGTCCGGGTCCTCGGGCAGCAGCAGCACCGTCCCCGCGGGGGTGTTCGACGCATCGACCCCGGCGGCGGCCATCACCAGTCCCTGCCGGTTCTCGACGATCCGCAGCGTGCCGCGGCGCGCGACCACCCGTACCGTCTCGGCGTCGATCGCCGCCTCCCGGTCGGTGGCCTCGACGATCCGGCCCTCCGCCTTGGAGACGATCTTCGAGGTGACGAGCAGGACGTCGCCGTCGGCCAGCCCCGGCCCGGTGGCGGCGATCAGTTTCGCGAGGTCGTCCCCGGGCCGCACCTCGGGCATCCCGGGCAGCGCCCACACCCGGTACGAGGGCGCCCGGTCGGCGGCCGCGCTCACGCCCGTACCTCCTCGGCCAGCGCCAGTGCCTGCCGCGCCATCTCGGCGGTCACGTCCACGTCGGTCATCATCAGCGGCACGGCCCGGCACCGGATGCCCGCGGCCTCCACCTCGTCGACCGCCCCGGCGTCCACGGTGTCGACGAGCCATCCGTCGAGCAGCCCGGAGCCGTAGTGCTGGGCGACGGCGGCGGCCGTCGACTCGACGCCCACCGCGGCGAGCACCTTGTCCGCCATGCCGCGCACCGGAGCGTCCCCGACGATGGGGGAGAGGCCGACGACCGGCACCCCGGCCTCGGCGATCGCCTCCCGGATGCCGGGCACGGCGAGGATGGTCCCGACGGAGACGACGGGGTTGGACGGCGGGAAGAGGATGACATCGGCCTCGGCGACGGCCTCCAGGACACCGGGCGCCGGCTTCGCCTGCTCCGCGCCGACCGGCACGATCGCCCGTGCCTCGACGGAGGCGCGCAGCTTCACCCAGTACTCCTGGAAGTGGATCGCCCGGCTCTCGCCGTCGACGTCGACCGCCACATGCGTCTCGACCCGGTCGTCGGACATCGGCAGCAGCCTGACCCCCGGCTTCCAGCGGGCGCAGAGCGCCTCGGTGACGGCGCTCAGCGGGTAGCCGGCGCCCAGCATCTGGGTGCGGACGATGTGTGTCGCGAAGTCCCGGTCGCCGAGTCCGAACCATTCGGGCCCCACGCCGTACGCCGCGAGTTCCTCCTTGACGTGGAAGCTCTCGTCGGTACGTCCCCAGCCCTGCTCCTCGTTGATGCCACCGCCGAGGGTGTACATCACGGTGTCCAGGTCGGGGCAGACCTTCAGCCCGAAGAGATGGATGTCGTCACCGGTATTGCCGATCACCGTGATGTCCGCGTCGGGCGCGGCCTGCTTGAGGCCACGCAGAAAACGAGCACCACCGATACCACCGGCCAGAACCACAATGCGCATGGGCGACAGTCTGTCAGGCGGAGCCGGACGAGGGTCGGGGTGGTGGCGGGCGGGGGGTCAGGCGGGTACGGCGCCGGTGTTCGCCGCGGCGCACCGCGCCGCGTGCATCGGCATCTCGGTCAGGCCCGGGTAGTAGATGTGCAGGCTGACAGCCGGTTCGAGGGAGTCGTTGACCACTTCGTGGACGTAGCCGGGCGCGAAGACGCGCTGCGTGCCGGCGTCCAGCGATCGAGCGGTGCGTTCCGTGCGTTCGGTCAACTCGCCTTCCAGGACGGTCAGTACGCCGGAGGACGGGCCGTGGTCGTGCAGGCCGCTGCCCTGACCGGGGACCCAGCTGAGCAGCCACACCTCGTAGCCGGGGCCGGTGCGGAGCCGGTGGTACCAGCGGGTGGTCGCGTCGTACCGGACGAGCGGTGCCCACTGTGCGCGGTCGGCGGCGATGGTGCGGGCGAGACCGGCGAACTCGGCCACCGTGGCCGGGTGCGGGCGGGCCGGCTGGAGGAGGTGCTGTACCTCGAGGATGTCGCCGGCGATCTGGAGGTCGCTGCTGCTGTTCATGGGTGCGGTGGTTCCTCGGCAAGGGGATGCAGGGCAGGAATGCAGATGCAGGGGTGTCGCGAGGACCGGGGACCGAGGGGCCGGGCTGCCACCGGGGCGGCGAAGCCGCTGGGTGGGAATGTCCGGAAAGATCGGTGTCCGGCAGGGCTGCAACTAGCTGGAGCGCGAAAGCCTCAACAGCTGAGACAGCTGGAACAGCAACAGCGGGCCTGCACAGCGCTGCGGAACCCACGGATGTGGGTGGGGCGCATGGCTGAGGTCGCTGGCATGGGATCAAGGAGAACCGAGCTAAGCGCCCACTGTCAACTCAATGCCCGATTTGGCGGCAATGCTTCACCTCATCCAGTTAATCCAGTCAGAGAAAGGTTTGTGCAGCCACCGCGCCGGAGATGTGGCGCAGCAACGGCACCCTCAAACGTCGCGGCGGCCTCGTGACCCGACTGTGATCTTGATCGCTTCGGTGATCGAATCGAAACGTGGTCGCCCTCCCGGAAGTCTGACTCCGTGGCGGGTGGGGGTGCGGTCGAGGCCCATGGCATATGTCAGGTTTTTGGTGATTTGCACACTTTCTGCATAGGCTTGGTTCCGCAGAGTGAATACCGGGCCCAATAGCAGATCTCCGCTTGACTCGCTCGGATCCACACACTTGTAATTTCACTCGTGTCGTTCGGCCGAATCGATAACGGCTGCATCACGGGACGCAAGAGACAGACGAGGGGCGCACATGACCGAGCTGTTCCAGCAACTGCTGGTCGAGGACGCGGACGAGGAACTCGGCTGGCAGGAGCGCGCGCTGTGCGCCCAGACCGATCCCGAGTCCTTCTTCCCCGAGAAGGGCGGGTCGACCCGCGAGGCGAAGAAGGTCTGCCTCGCCTGCGAAGTCCGGTCCGAATGCCTTGAGTACGCCCTTTCCAACGACGAACGGTTCGGTATCTGGGGCGGTCTCTCCGAACGGGAGCGGCGGCGGCTGAAGAAGGCCGCGGTCTGATCGCGGAGCCCGCACGGCAACCGACCCCCGATCCGCCGGAACCTCCCGGACACCGGAGCGCCACCGGCCTCGCTCCGGGCCCCGGCCCCATGGCCCGCCGCCTGCACCCTGCCCGCAGGCGGCGGGCCATTGCCGTGTCCCCGCGCCCCGTACCACCACCCTGTCGCCGCCCTCGTTCAACCGCTCGGCGCCACCCCGGTTATCCGTACCGTTAGTGTGGGGCCCCGTCCGAGACGCGCCAACGCCCCGACGGAGCGCGCGTGTACACCGATGCAGCCCCCGGGGGGACGCCCCCCGGACCCGGCCGGAGGGCCCGTACCTCGATGTCCGTGCACAGCCAATCGACGGCGCCGTACGCGGCCGCCGCCGCCCCAGAGTTCCCCCGGCATGTCGTCACCGCCGTGCTCGTCTCCCACGACGGCGCACGCTGGCTGCCCTCCGTGCTCGGCGGGCTGCTCGGGCAGGAACGCCCCGTACAGCAGGTCATCGCCGCCGACACCGGCAGCGCCGACGACTCCGCGCGGCTGGTCACCGAGGCGATCGGAGCCGAACGCGTCCTGCACCTCGCACGCCGTACGAGCTTCGGCACGGCCGTCGACGAGGCGGTCCGCACGACCGGCGGGCTCGGGCCCGACGACCTGCCGTACCTGAAGCGCCCCAGCGGCTGGGACCCGGTCACCAGGAGCTGGCGCGACGACGCGTACGACCTTCCCGAACTGCCGCACGGCGAACCGGTGCAGTGGCTCTGGCTGCTCCACGACGACTGCGCACCCGAGCCCGACGCGCTCGCCGAACTGCTGCGGGTCGTCGAGACCGACCCGCACGCCGCGATCGTCGGCCCCAAACTCCGCGGCTGGTACGACCGCAAGCAGCTCCTGGAAGTCGGCGTCTCCATCGCCAACAGCGGGCGCCGCTGGACCGGGCTGGACCGGCGGGAACAGGACCAGGGCCAGCACGACCAGGTCCGTACCGTCCTCTCGGTCTCCTCCGCGGGCATGCTGATCCGCCGTGACATCTGGGAGGAACTCAGCGGGTTCGACCGCAGGCTCCCGCTGATGCGTGACGACGTCGACCTCTGCTGGCGCGCGCACGCCGCCGGGCACCGGGTCCTCGTCGCCCCCGACGCCATGATGCGGCACGCAGAGGCCTCCGCGCGCGAACGCCGTCCCATCGACTGCGCCGGACGTTCCGTCGCCTCCCCGCACCGCGTCGACAAGGCCGGCGCCGTCTACACGATGATCGTCAACGCCCGCGGCAAGATGCTGCCCTGGGTGCTGCTCCGGCTCGTCCTCGGCACCCTGCTGCGCACCCTCGCCTACCTCGTCGGCAAGGTGCCGGGCCAGGCGCTCGACGAGGTCGCCGGACTCCTCGGCACCCTGCTGCGGCCCGGCAGGATCCTCGCCGCCCGCCGGATGCGCGGCAAGGGCGTCGTGGACGCGGCCGAACTGCGCGGGCTGTTCCCGCCGCCCGGCGCCACCGTCCGCGCCACCGTGGAACAGGTCGCCGGGAACTTCGGCAGCTCCGATGCCGACTCCGGCGGCTCACGGCACGGCGCCGTCGAGTCCGGACCGGGCGGTGACGACGCCGACTTCCTGGAGATCGAGCAGTTCGCCCGGCTGAAGCGGATCGGCCGCAAGCCCGGCCCGGTCCTCTTCGCCGTCCTGCTCCTCGTCTCGCTCGTCGCCTGCCGCGGCCTCCTCGGCGGCGGTGCGCTGGCGGGCGGCGCGCTGCTCCCCGCCCCCGCGGACGTATCCGACCTGTGGGGCCGCTACGCGGACGGCTGGCACCCGGTCGGCACCGGCGGAACCCAGACCGCACCGCCCTACCTCGCCGTGATCTCCGCCCTGTCCGCGCTGTTCCTCGGCTCGACCGGCTTCGCGCTCACTCTGCTGCTGGTCTGCTCGGTCCCGCTCGCCGGACTCACCGCGTACTTCGTCTCCCGCCCGCTCCTCGAATCACGGCTGCTGCGGGCCTGGGCGAGCATCGCGTACGCCTTCCTGCCCGCCGCGACCGGAGCCCTCGCGACCGGTCGCCTCGGCACCGCCGTCCTGGCGATCCTGCTTCCGCTGATCGCCCGTGCCGCCGTCTCCGCACACGGCATGCGCGGCAGCGGAGGCACCCGCGGCAGCTGGCGCGCCACGTGGGCGTACACGCTGCTCCTCACCCTCGCGATGGCCTTCACGCCCATCGTCTGGCCGCTCGCCGTGGTCCTCGGCATCGGTGTCCTCGTGCTGCGCCGTGACGACATCGCCGCGTACGGTCTCCGTTTCGTCGCCACGGCCGCCACCCCGCTGCTCGTCCTCGCACCGTGGTCACTGTCGTTGCTCGGCAGCCCCTCGTCGTTCCTGAACGAGGCGGGCCTGGAAGCCGGTACGGGTACGGCCTCCGCACTCGACCTGCTCGGGATCAGCCCCGGCGGCCCGAAGGCGGCGGGCGGCGTGCTGCTGCTCGGCGTCGTGCTCGCGGCCCTGGCCGCGCTGCTGCGCGGGGAGCGTCAGTTCGCGGTCCGCGCCTCCTGGGCCGTCGCGCTCGTCGCCCTGGTCTTCGCGGGGATCGCCAACGGGTCCGGCTGGGCCGGGCCCGCCACCCTCGTCTACGGCATCGCGCTGATCGCCGCCGCACTCGTCGGCGCCGACGGTGCCCGGGTACGGGTCGCCGAGCTCAGCTTCGGCTGGCGCCAGCCCGTCGCCGGGCTGATCGCACTGGCCGCGTTGCTGGCCCCGGCGCTGGCAGCCGTCGGCTGGATGATCGGCGGCGCCGCGGGTCCGCTGGAGCGCCGCGACCCGGTGCAGGTCCCCGCGTTCGTCGCGGAGGAGAGCGGTACCCGTGACCAGCCGCGCACCCTGGTACTCGGCGGCACCTCGCCCGGCTCCGTCGCCTACACCCTCGTCCGCGGCTCCGGCGCGCGGCTCGGTGACGCGGAACTGGCCGAGTCGGGCGGCTCCAACAGTCACCTCGACAAGGTGGTCGCCAACCTGGTCGCGGGCTCCGGCGCCGACCAGGGCAGCCAGCTCAGCGGTTTCGCCATCCGTTACGTCCTGGTGCGGGACGGCGCACCGCGCGAGATGAGCCGGGTGCTCGACGCGACCCCGGGGCTGAGCCGGCTGAGCCAGCTCGACGGCAGCGCGCTGTGGCGTGTGGACCGGCAGGTCGCACGCATCATGATCGTCCCCTCCGGCACCGGCGGCGAGCAGCTGCCCGTCGGCTCCCAGCCCGTCGAGGCGCACTCCACGATCCCGGCCGGCGGCTCCGGCCGGGTGCTGCGGATCGCCGACGCGGCCGACCCCGGCTGGCACGCCACGCTGAACGGCCGGGCGCTGACCGCCAGGACCGTGGACGGCTGGGCACAGGGCTTCGAGCTCCCCACCGAGGGCGGCACGCTGGACCTCACGTACGAGACGCCGATCACCCACGCCGCGTGGATCTGGGCCCAGGCGGCGCTCGGCGTGGTCCTGGTGGTCCTGGCCCTGCCGGGCCGGCGCCGGGAGATCGACGACGACCTCCCCGAGGCCGACGCGTCCGTTCCGTCGGAGCCGGTCCCGGGTGAGGGACGCCGGGCCCGCCGGCTGCGGGCGGCCGCGGAGGCGGAGGCGGCGTCCGGGGACACCGAGCCGACTCCGGAAGAGGCGGGGGAGTACATCCCCGCACAGCAGACCGCCGACCCCTACGCGCAGCAGGACGGGTCGCAGGATCCGTATGCGCAGCAGGACGACACCGGTCAGTACGCGCCCGGGCAGGACGACACCGGTCAGTACGCGCCCGGGCAGGACGACACCGGTCAGTACGCGCCCGGGCAGGACGACACCGGCCAGTACGCGCCCGTGCCGCAGCAACAGCAGTACGGGGAGTGGGACGGACAGCAGTACGCGGGCGCCGACTACACGCAGTACCAGGGCGAGCAGCAGCCCGCCGCCGATCCGTACCAGCAGGGCGCCGCACCCGGGTACGACCCGTACGGCTACCCGCAGCAGCAGTACGACCAGCGGGACCCGTACGGGCAGAACCAGGGCGCCTACGACCAGGGTCAGTACGGCCAGTACGCCCAGCAGCCCGGGTACGACCCGCAGGCCCCCTACGCCCAGCAGCCCCCGTACGACCCGCAGAACCCCGACGAGAATCCCGACCCGGCCCAGAACCCCTGGCCGACCGGTAACGCATCGCGAGGCGAGTCCGAGTGAAGTCCACCTATCTGTCCCTCATCGCGGGCACGGTTGCCCTCGCCGCCGTGACCGGGTTCGCCGCGTTCACCGCGCCCGGCGACGCGGATGCCGACGGGGCGAAGGCCGCCGCACGGCTTCCGGTGGAGCGGTCCAGCCTGCTGTGCCCGGCGCCCGGCCTCTCGGAGCTCGCCGAGACGACGTACACCTCCTTCACCCCGGCGGCCGGCGGCAGCGGCGCGGCGGGCATCGCCGAACTGAAGCCGTCCGTGTCCGCCGCGACGGACGCGAGCGACACCGCCGCCGGGAAGAGCGGGAAGAAGAGCAAGAAGGCCGACTCCGACAAGCCGGCCGTCTCGCTGAAGAAGTCGGGCAAGCCGGCCACCGCCGATGCGTCCGGCTCCGACGCCCCCGCCCTGGTCGGCACCGCCACCGGCGCGCTGGCCCCCGGCTGGACCACTCAGCAGACCACCACGGTCGGCGTGGGTGCCTCCCGCGGTCTGCTCGGCGTCAGCTGCACCGCACCCGACACGGACTTCTGGTTCCCGGCAGCCAGCACCGCGAAGTCCCGTGAGGACTACGTCCACCTCACCAACCCCGACGACACCGCCGCCGTCGCCGACATCGAGCTCTACGGGCCGGACGGCTCGCTCAAGTCCGATGTGGGGGAGGGCATCACCGTCCCGGCCAGGTCCAGCGTTCCGGTGCTGATCTCCACCCTGAGCAGCACAGCGGCCGACGACGTGACCATCCACGTCACCACCCGGACCGGGCGCGTCGGCGCCGTTGTCAGGGCCGCGGACGAGAAGACCGGCAGCGACTGGCTCACCGCCTCGGCCGACCCGGCGGGCACCCTGGTCCTCCCCGGCATCCCCGCGGACGCCACCGATGTCCGGCTGGTGGCCTTCGCTCCCGGTGAGGACGATGCCGATCTGAAGGTGAAACTGCTGGGCAAGAACGGCGCGATCTCGCCGGCCGGGCACGAGGACCTCCACATCAAGTCGAACATGACCACAGGCGTGGACCTGAAGAACCTCACCAGGGGTGAAGCGGGCTCCCTGCTGCTGACCCCGGCGCAGAGCGACCGGGCCACCCCGGTGGTGGCGGCGCTGCGTGTGGTGCGCGGTAGCGGTGACAAGCAGGAGGTCGCGTTCATCCCGGCGACCGGGCCGGTGGGCGCGCAGGCCACCGCGGCCGACAACCGGGCCAAGGGCTCGACCCTCTCCCTCACCGCGCCGGGCGCCACCGGCACGGTGAAGGTCACGGCGTCCGCGGGGAGTGAGGGCGGGGCACGGACCGTCAAGACGTACACGGTCAAGGGCGGTACGACGCTGGCGGTCACGCCGCCGGTACCGGACGGGCTCAAGGGCAGTTACGCACTGACCGTCGAGACGGAGTCGGGCGGTCCGGTCCACGCCGCCCGCACCCTGGCCCTCCCGGAGAACGGCATCCCGATGTTCACCGTCCAGACGCTGCCGGACGACGGCGGCACGGTCGAGGTGCCCAGGGCGGAACAGGACCTCTCGGTCCTCGACGACTGAGCGAGGGGCGGGCGAGGAGCGGTACCGGCGGGGCGGATGAGCGGAAGGCCGCTCCCGCCCCGCCGGTCGACCCCGCTCATCGCCCCGTCGGGGCGGGGCCTACTCCTGCCCGTACCGCGGATCCACCGATTCCGGTGACAGCCCGAGCAGCTCCGCGACCTGCTCGACCACGACCTCGTGCACCAGCAGCGCACGTTCGTCGCGGCTCTTGGTCCGGATCTCGACGGGGCGCCGGTAGACGACGATCTGCGCGGGACGGTCCTTCTCCGCGGACACCGCCCGCCCCAGCGGCACGGTCTCCTCCAGCGTCGCCGGGACGTCCAGAACCATGAAGTCGACATCGGCCAGCTGCGGCCAGCGCCGCTCCAGCCGCTCCACCGAGTCCTGTACGAGATCGCGGAAGTTCTCCGCCCTGGTGGCCGCGAGCGGCACCTGGGGCGGGGCCACGGGACCGCGCATGCCGCGGCCATGGCGGTCGCGCCGGCGCGGTCGCGGATCCGGCCGCGGCTCGGACGGGTGGGGCGGCGGTACAGGACTGTCCATCACCGACGCAGCGTAACCCTCTGCGTAACCCTCCGTGGGGCAGCCGGAACACCCCTCACCGGCGGGGCGCCGGCATGTCCAGTCTTGAACATTCAGGCCAAGGTTGAGCCCGTTTCAGGCCCCTCCAATGACCGCTGATCTCCTACGTATTGACAGCCTATGTACCGAGTGGTGACCGAAATCGTTGCCGTCATGGTCTGCGCTTCTCTCTTCCGGCGCAGGTCAGGGTAGTTGCCCGAAAGACGGTTGTGCCTGAGGTCACAGTGCGACACGGTGGGGTGAGGTGAGGGAGAGTCGTCGCAGCCCGCTCAAGAGTGCGGTACCGTCCAACATCGTGAGCCCTGTACGTCGCTGTTCGCGCACTGCGTGCGGCCGCCCTGCCGTCGCGACACTGACGTACGTCTATGCCGACTCGACTGCGGTCCTCGGCCCGCTCGCCACCTACGCCGAGCCCCACTGCTACGACCTCTGTGCCGAGCACGGCGAGCGGCTGACCGCGCCGCGCGGCTGGGAAGTCGTCCGGCTCGCCGATCCCTCCGCTCCCACCCGCCCCAGTGGCGACGACCTCGAAGCGCTCGCCAACGCGGTGCGGGAGGCGGCCCGTCCGCACGACCGCGGGGCCGAGACCAGAGGCGGCGGCCGGCGCACCGCGGACCCCATGGAGGTCGCGCGCCGCGGCCACCTGCGGGTCCTGCGCTCCCCGGACTCCTGAAGCGGCCGGACACCCGACGACCCCATCCCCCGAGGGCCCGTGGCCCGGCCGGGTAGTTTGGGCGGTCCGCAGAAACCTCAGGAGGACCGGCCCGTGGCTGCTGATCTGTCGCAGATCGTGAAGGCGTACGACGTGCGTGGAGTCGTGCCCGACCAGTGGGACGAAACTCTGGCCGAACTCTTCGGTGCCGCGTTCGTCGAGGTGACGGACGCGGAGGCGATCGTGATCGGCCACGACATGCGGCCCTCCTCACCCGGTCTCTCGGGGGCCTTCGCGCGAGGTGCGGCGGCGCGCGGCGCGGACGTCACCCTCATCGGTCTCTGCTCGACCGACCAGCTGTACTTCGCCTCCGGAAGTCTCGGTCTGCCCGGCGCGATGTTCACTGCCTCGCACAACCCCGCCCGGTACAACGGCATCAAGCTCTGCCGGGCGGGCGCGGCACCGGTCGGCCAGGACACCGGGCTCTCCGAGATCCGCGCCCTGGTCGAGAAGTGGGCCGAGCACGGCGCACCGCAGCCGGCCGCCGCCCCCGGCACCCTCACGGAGCGCGAGACCCTCACCGACTACGCGGCCCACTTGCTCTCCCTGGTCGACCTCGCGTCCATCCGCCCGCTGAAGATCGTGGTCGACGCGGGCAACGGCATGGGCGGCCACACCGTCCCCACCGTCTTCGCCGGCCTCCCGGTCGACCTCGTCCCGATGTACTTCGAACTCGACGGCACGTTCCCCAACCACGAGGCCAACCCGCTCGACCCGAAGAACCTCGTCGACCTGCAGGCCCGGGTGCTGGCCGAGGGGGCCGACCTGGGGCTCGCCTTCGACGGCGACGCGGACCGCTGCTTCGTCGTCGACGAACGCGGCGCGGGCGTGTCCCCGTCCGCGATCACCGCCCTGGTCGCAGCCCGAGAGCTGGCCCGCAACGGCGGGAAGGGCACCGTCATCCACAACCTGATCACGTCCTGGACGGTCCCCGAGGTCGTCCGCGAGAACGGCGGCACGCCGGTCCGCACCCGGGTCGGCCACTCCTTCATCAAGGCGGAGATGGCCGAACACGGCGCGATCTTCGGCGGCGAGCACTCCGCCCACTACTACTTCCGCGATTTCTGGAACGCGGACACGGGCATGCTCGCCGCTCTCCACGTCCTCGCCGCCCTCGGCGGCCAGCCGGGCCCGCTGTCGGAGCTCGTCGCCCAGTACGACCGTTACGCCGGCTCCGGCGAGATCAACTCCACGGTCGAGGACCAGACCGCCCGCACGGCGGCGGTACGCGCGTCCTTCGAGGGCCGCGACCGGATCACGTTCGATGAATTGGACGGCCTGACCGTCACGGCACCGGACTGGTGGTTCAACCTCCGGGCCTCCAACACGGAACCGCTGCTGCGACTGAACGTCGAGGCCCGCGACGAACGGACGATGACGGCGGTACGGGACGAGGTCCTGGCCCTGATCCGCACTCCCTGATCCGTGCGCCCCGATCCGGTGTTCCTGATCCGTGCGCCCCGTTCCCGGCAGGAGAAGAGGGAAGCCGCGGGTCGGACGGAAGGGGGAGCCGGGGGCCGGAGGGAAGGCGGGGCAGGGAAGCGGACCGCGACCGGGCCGCTGCGGCCCCATGCCCGCCCCGTTCTCCCGGCCTCGGGCCGCCCCGACCCTGTGCCGCCCCCGTACCCGCCCCGGGCCGGGCCGCGCCCCCGCCACCCCGGCGGTAGGCTGACCACGCCTGATCCGCGTGAACCCGAACCGCCTGTCCGAATGCTCGAAGGGACGCACCCCATGCCGCTCGAAGCCGGCCTTCTGGAGATCCTCGCCTGCCCGGCCTGCCACTCCACGCTCGACGACCGGTCGGCAGCCGACGACCCCGAGCTGGTCTGCACCGGCACGGACTGTGGCCTGGCCTACCCGGTACGGGACGGCATCCCCGTCCTCCTCGTCGACGAGGCCCGTCGCCCCGCCTGACCACGGGTCACGGGAGCGCCGCCACCCATGGTCCGGCGCCCCACCCCAGCAGACCGCAGCCCGCACGGTGATCAGCACGTGATCGGAGGCCCGTCCCCATGCTCGACGATTCGTTGCTCGACGCCCCGGAAGCCCTGGCCCGAGCCGACCGCCGCGGTCTGCTCCGGGGCGCCGCCGAGGCCGGGGCCCGGGTCCGTACCGCCGCCCGGCACGCGGCGGAGGCCGGGATCACCGAGCTGACCCCGGAAGGCCGCCCGCGCGCCGTCCTGGTCGCAGGCTCCGGCACCGCCGCATCCGGCGTCGCCGATCTGATCGCCGCACTGGCGGGCGCCTCCGCACCCGTCACCCGTATCCACCCCACCGGCGTCGCACCCGCCGCGGGCGCGATGCGCTGGACGCTTCCCGGCTGGGCCGGCTCTCTCGACCTGCTGCTGATCGCCACCGCGGACGGTTCCGAACCGGGCCTCGCGCTCCTCGCCGAACAGGCCTACCGGCGCGGCTGCACGGTCGTCGCGGTCGCGCCCAGCCGGTCCCCGCTGCGCGAGGCCATCGACGGGGTGCACGGCCTCGTCGTGCCGATGGCCTCCGCCCCGCACGGCGAGTACGACGCCGAGACATCGGCCGCGGGCCCCGGCACGCTCTGGGCCCTGTTCACGCCGCTGCTCGCCCTGCTCGACCGGGTCGGCCTGGTCACCGCACCCCCCGAGGCGCTGCAGGGCGTCGCCGACCGTCTCGACCGCACCGCCGAGCGGTGCGGTCCGGCCATCGCCACCTACAGCAACCCGGCCAAGACGCTCGCCGCCGAACTCGCCGACAGCCTGCCCCTGGTCTGGACGGAGGGCGACGCCGCGGCCCCGGTCGGGCGCCGGTTCGCCGCAGTCCTGGCCGAGCTCTCCGGCCGCCCGGCCCTCGCCGCGGAACTCCCCGAGGCGCTCCCCGCCCACGGGGCGCTGTTGGCCGGCACCTTCGCCGGCGGAGCCGACCCCGACGATTTCTTCCGCGACCGGGTCGACGAGACGGAGCCGCTGCACGCCAGGGTCGTCCTGCTCCGTGACCGGCCCACCGGCGGTCTGAGCGCGGCCCCCGCGGCCCGCGAGCTCGCCCTCGGTCACGACACGGCGATCAGCGAGCTCGAACCCGAAGAGGGCACCGAACTCGAAGGGCTCGCCGAACTCCTCGCGGTCACCGACTTCGCCGCCGTCTACGTGGCGTTGGCCTCGTCGGCCCACGGCTGACCGGAACCGTTCGGTCCCACCGCTCCACCGCACACTCGGCCACACAACTCCACAGCTCCACGGCACCACTCGGCTGCACCGCACCCGCACAGCACGATCCCCGCACCTCATGAGGACGAGAAAATCTCCATGGACCGGCTCTCCAACACCGTGCGCCCTTACGCCTGGGGCTCCACCACCGCCATCCCCGAGCTGCTCGGCATCGCCCCCACCGGTGAGCCCCAGGCCGAGATGTGGATGGGTGCCCACCCCGGAGCCCCTTCCCGCCTCACCCGCATATCCGACGCCTCCACAGCCCCCGTCGAGCAGTCCCTCACCGACGTCATCGCCGCCGACCCCGAGCGCGAACTGGGCCCGGCCGCGGTCGAGAAGTTCGGCCCCCGGCTTCCCTTCCTCCTCAAGCTGCTGGCCGCCGGAGCACCGCTCTCCCTCCAGGTCCATCCCGACCTCGCGCAGGCCAAACGCGGTTACGAGGACGAGGAGCGCCGTGCCGTCCCGATCGACGCGCCGCACCGCACGTACAAGGACGCCAACCACAAGCCCGAGCTGATCTGCGCGCTCACCCCCTTCGACGGGCTCTGCGGCTTCCGCAGGCCCGCTGAGGCGGCCGAGACGATGGCGGCACTCGGCGTCGACTCCCTCAAGCCGTACGTCGACCTGCTCGGCGCCCACCCCGAAGAGGCGGCCCTGCGCGAGGTGCTCACTGCGATCCTCACCGCCGACCCCGTGCAGATGGCGGAGACGGTGACCGCGGCCGCCACCGCCGCCGAACGTCTCGGCGGCGCCCACGCCCCGTACGCCCGGATCGCGCACCACTTCCCCGGTGACCCGGGTGTCATCGCGGCGATGTTGCTGAACTACGTGCAACTCCAGCCCGGCGAAGCCCTGTTCCTCGGTGCGGGCGTTCCGCACGCCTACCTCGGCGGCCTCGGTGTCGAGATCATGGCCAACTCGGACAATGTGCTCCGCTGCGGACTGACGCCCAAGCACATCGACGTTCCCGAGCTCCTCGGCATCGTCCGCTTCGAGGCGACCGACGCCGGGATCCTGCGTCCCGAGGCGTCCTCTTCCGGCGAGGAGCTGTACGAGACCCCGGTCGACGAATTCCGGTTGTCCCGTTTCGACCTCTCGCCCGGTGCCGCCCCCACCGACCTGACCAGGTCCACCCCCCAGATCCTGCTCTGCACTGCGGGCGCGCCCCGGGTCGGCACCCTCGATCTCGCTCCGGGCGGTTCGGTCTTCGTACCGGCGGGCGAAAAGGTCGAAGCGTCCGGAACCGGTGCATTGTTCCGTGCCACAGTGGTGGCCTGACGTACCGTCCGGAACAGCGACTGCAACAATGTCCGGCCGTGCCGTGGCGCCAGGGCCGCAGCACCGAAGAAGGGACACCAGGCACCCATGAGTGCGTCAGGCGGAACCAGGGCGATCGTGGCGGCACTCGGCGCCAACCTCGCGATCGCAGTGGCCAAATTCGTGGCGTTCCTGTTCAGTGGCTCGTCGTCGATGCTCGCGGAGAGCGTCCACTCGCTCGCCGACTCCGGCAACCAGGGGCTGCTCCTGCTCGGCGGTAAGAAGGCGCAGCGCGAAGCCACCCCCCAGCACCCCTTCGGCTACGGCCGTGAGCGCTACATCTACGCCTTCCTCGTCTCCATCGTCCTGTTCTCGGTCGGTGGCATGTTCGCCGTGTACGAGGGTTACGAGAAGGTCCGGCACCCGCACGAGATCGAGGCCTGGTACTGGCCGGTCGGAGTGCTCGTCTTCGCGATCATCGCCGAGGGCTTCTCCTTCCGCACGGCCATCCGTGAGTCCAACGTGACCCGCGGAGCGCTCTCCTGGACGGACTTCATCCGCCGCGCGAAGGCGCCGGAGCTCCCCGTCGTGCTCCTGGAGGACTTCGGCGCGCTCATCGGCCTGATCCTCGCCCTCGGTGGCGTCGGCCTGGCCGTCGCCACCGGCGACGGCATCTGGGACGGCATCGGCACCCTCTGCATCGGCACGCTGCTGATCGTCATCGCGATCGTCCTCGCCGCCGAGACGAAGTCCTTGCTGCTCGGCGAGGCGGCGGGCACCGACCAGGTCGACAAGATCAAGGCCGCGGTCGTCGACGGCGACACCGTCACCGGCATCATCCACATGCGCACGCTCCACCTCGGCCCCGAGGAGCTCCTGGTCGCCGCCAAGATCGCGGTCCAGCACGACGACACCGCCACCGAGGTCGCCAACGCCATCAACGCCGCCGAATCCCGCATCCGCGAAGCGGTCCCGATCGCCCGGGTCATCTATCTCGAACCGGACATCTTCAACGCGGCGGCCGCCTCGGCGGGAACCAACCCCGCCAGGACCCCGGACGGCCCGGACACCGATCCGACGGAATCGGACCACTGACCCGCCCGCACCGTCGTTTAGGTCTTTCCCGGTGCCGAGTGGGCTGGGAGCGACCGGGCCGACCGGTGTAGATTCGATCGCAGTGTCAGACGTCGCTGCTGATGGCGGTCGGCCGCTCCGCATCTGCGGACCGGGCGAGGGAGAGAGGGCCTCCGACGGACTGCGCTGCGAGCGCCCGGGCATTCGTGTGCCCGCCGCCGCAGAGCCAGCCCACCCACCCTCGACCCGATTACGAGGAGCAGCCCGTTATGACGACGGTCGCCAATCGACAGGACTTCAAGGTCGCCGACCTCTCCCTCGCGGTGTTCGGCCGCAAGGAGATCACCCTCGCCGAGCACGAGATGCCCGGCCTGATGTCGATCCGCAAGGAGTACGCCGCCACGCAGCCGCTGGCCGGCGCCCGCATCACCGGCTCGCTGCACATGACCGTGCAGACCGCTGTGCTGATCGAGACCCTGGTCGCCCTCGGCGCCGAGGTCCGCTGGGCATCCTGCAACATCTTCTCCACCCAGGACCACGCCGCCGCGGCCATCGCCGTCGGACCGAACGGCACCCCGGACGCCCCCGCCGGCGTCCCCGTCTTCGCCTGGAAGGGCGAGACGCTGGAAGAGTACTGGTGGTGCACGGAGCAGGCCCTGACCTGGCCGAACACCCCCACCGGCGGCCCGAACATGATCCTCGACGACGGTGGCGACGCCACCCTCCTCGTCCACAAGGGTGTCGAGTTCGAGAAGGTCGGCGCGGCCCCGGACCCGTCGACCGCGGACAGCGAGGAGTACGGCCACATCCTCACCCTGCTGAACCGCACCCTGGGCGAGTCCCCGCAGAAGTGGACCCAGCTGGCGTCCGAGATCCGCGGCGTCACCGAGGAGACCACCACCGGTGTGCACCGGCTGTACGAGATGCACCGCGACGGCACCCTCCTCTTCCCGGCGATCAACGTCAACGACGCGGTCACCAAGTCCAAGTTCGACAACAAGTACGGCTGCCGCCACTCCCTGATCGACGGCATCAACCGCGCCACCGACGTCCTGATCGGCGGCAAGACCGCCGTCGTCTGCGGTTACGGCGACGTGGGCAAGGGCTGCGCGGAGTCCCTGCGCGGTCAGGGCGCCCGCGTGATCATCACCGAGATCGACCCGATCTGCGCCCTGCAGGCGGCGATGGACGGCTACCAGGTCGCCACCCTCGACGACGTCGTTTCCCAGGCCGACATCTTCGTCACCACGACGGGCAACAAGGACATCATCATGGCCGCCGACATGGCCAAGATGAAGCACCAGGCGATCGTCGGGAACATCGGCCACTTCGACAACGAGATCGACATGGCCGGCCTCGCCAAGATCGACGGCATCGTCAAGGACGAGGTCAAGCCGCAGGTCCACACCTGGACCTTCCCCGACGGCAAGGTCCTCATTGTGCTGTCCGAGGGCCGCCTGCTGAACCTGGGCAACGCCACCGGCCACCCCTCGTTCGTGATGTCCAACTCGTTCGCGGACCAGACCCTGGCCCAGATCGAGCTGTACACCAAGCCCGAGGAGTACCCGACCGACGTCTACGTGCTGCCCAAGCACCTCGACGAGAAGGTCGCCCGCCTCCACCTGGCCGCCCTCGGCGTGAAGCTCACGACGCTCCGCCCCGAGCAGGCCGCCTACATCGGCGTCGAGGTCGAGGGGCCGTACAAGCCCGACCACTACCGCTACTGATCCGGTACTGATCCCGCCCGTCAGCGGTGCAGGCCACCCGGCCCGAGACCGCCCGACCCGCCCCTGACGGGCCGGACCAGCCTCAGCAGCAGATACGAGCGCAGGCCCCCGCACCCCCGTGTCGGGGGCCTGCGCCGTTCCGCACCCGCACAGCCCGAGGAACCCGAAGGACCCCATGCCACGCGGCCGTTATTCGCTCCACGATCCCCACGACCACACCCCCCTCGGTGAAGAACACTTCCACTGCGCGCCCGGCCCCTCCGGCTGGCGCTATGTCTCACAGACCACCGCCCCCTCCGGCGAACATCTGGGCTCCGTCGACCTCACCCTCGACGAACTCGGCCGCCCCATCCGCCTCGAACTCCACGCCGCGAGCTGGCAGGTCCGCGGCGCCGCCCTCGAGGGCGTCACCTGGGTCCGGACAGACCCGACCGGCGCCCACGCCACCGAAGGCAATGTCCGCGCCCATGCCTTCGCCGGCACCTCCCCCTCGTTCCTCGTCGCGCTCTCACGACTGCTGCGCCTCACCCCCGGTTCCCCCGCGACCCGCGTCCGCCTCGTCACCTTCACGGACCCGGTCCTCGCCCCCCGTACTGTCGACCAGTCCTGGGCCCTGGTGAACAGTGAAACGCACGCCACTGACAACGGCCCCCTGATGGTGGACGAATACCAGGTCAGCGCCCTGGACACCGGCGAACAGCACACGGTTCACATCGCCGGCGACGTGGTCCTCTCAGCCCCCGGCATCGAGCTCGAAGACCTGGAAACCCCGCCTTCGACCCGCTAGGCGGGCGGCGCGAATCCGGTACCGGGAACCCGAGCTCCAGCCACTCCGGTTCCTGCTGTTTCCGGCCCGGAGCCGTCGGGCCCCGTAGGAGTCCCTGCCCGCCCAGCGCCCGCAGGATCCGCCGGTCCGGATGCAGCCCACTCGCCGGCGGCTCGCCCTTGACCACCCGCCGGGAGACCAGTGGTCCCCGGGGAAACGCCCCGCGCAGCGCCGAACACCCGCCGCGCGTCCCGCGCCTGCCGCTCGTTGACCACGCCCGCCAGATACGCCGCCGCGGGCACCCCTTGCGGCGCAGGGACCCCGGTACGTGCCGCCAGCTCCGCCCCCAGCCGCTCGGCCATCGACCGGCCCACCTCCGGATCGAGCTGGTTCATCCGCGTCAGGCACTGCCGTACCGCCAGCCACAGATCGTCCGGCACGGCCGACAGATCCAGCCCGTCGAACCGTCCGACCAGCCACGGCGGCGGAGGTGGGACATGGGCCGCTCGCCCGGCGGGCACGCGCTCCCGTACGACGATCGTTCCCGCGAACACGTCACCGAGGCGCCGCCCTCGCGCCGAGACCAGCGACGCGATGCACGCGACGACGCCGAGCGTCATCAGGATCTCGACGACCCCCATCGCCCCACGCACCAGCGCGTGTCGGAACCGGATCGGTCCCCCGTCGTCCCGCACCACTCGCAGCCCGCACGCCAACTTCCCCAGCGAACGGCCGTGGCTGAGTGTCTCCACGCAGATCGGACCGCCCACCAGCACGAGCAGGAAGGTGGCGACGGAAAGGGCCGCGGTCGCCGCCTCGTCCAACGTCACCGTCGCGACGGCGACCCCGATCGACACCAGGACGAAGACGGTCCACACCACTACGAGATCGATCGCCAGAGCCAACGCCCGACTCGGCAGTTTCGCCGGCATCAGCCCCAGCACGACCGCGTCCCCGGTCACAAGCTCACTCATCGCTGCCCACCCTTCGCCGACCTTCCCTGCCCCTCGGGAGCTCAGTCTGCCAAGCTGACCCGCAGCGCGCCGCAGTTGTACGAGCCCGTACGCACCCATGCCTGGAGCATCCGCCGACCATGGACCTCGACGTCTTTGTGACAGCCCACCGCAGCGAGTGGGACCGCCTGGACCACCTCCTGCGCCGCGGTCGCCGGCTCACCGGCACCGAGGCCGACGAACTCGTCGCCCTCTACCAGCGCACGGCCACCCATCTCTCGCTGATCCGGTCGAGCACCCCGGACCCGATGCTCATCGCACGCCTCACCCAGCTCGTGGCCCGTGCCCGCTCGACCGTCACAGGCACCCGTCGGGCCTCCTGGCAGGACGTCGCACGCTTCCTGACCGCCGGCTTCCCCGCAGCGGTCTACCGATCGCGGCACTGGTGGATACCGACAGCCGTCCTCTCGGTACTCCTCGCCGCCGGCATGGGTTGGTGGATCGGCACCCATCCGGAGGTCCAGTCGGCGATCGCCGCACCGGACGACCTCCGCCGTATGACGCACCCCGGCGGCGAGTACGAGACGTACTACTCCAGCCACCCGGCTGCGTCGTTCGCCGCCCAGGTCTGGACGAACAACGCTCAGGCCGCGGCGATGTGCCTGGTCCTGGGGGCGTTCCTGTGTCTCCCGGTGATCTGGATCCTCTTCGTCAACGTCCTCAACCTGGCGGTCGGAATCGGCCTGATGTCGTCGGCCGGCCGCCTCGACACCTTCCTCGGCCTGATCCTCCCGCACGGCCTGCTCGAACTCACCGCTGTGTTCGTCGCGGCCGGTACGGGACTCCGCCTCGGCTGGACGGTCATCGACCCGGGCCCGCGAACCCGCCGCGCCGCCCTCGCACAGCAAGGGCGGGCCGCCATCGGCATGGCCATCGGCCTGGCCCTCGTCCTGTTCGTCTCGGGCGTGATCGAAGGCTTCGTCACCCCGTCGGGTCTCCCCACCTGGGCCAGGATCGCGATCGGTATCGCAGCTGAGCTGGCGTTTCTCGCATACGTCTACATACTCGGCGGCCGCGCTGCCCGGGCAGGTGACACCGGAGACCTGGACGCCGCCGAGCGAAGCGCCGAGCTCCCGGCCGCTGCCTGATGTGCGTACGGCCCCGCTGACCTGCTAGTCTCCTCCTTGCCCCAAAAAGCCATTGACATGGCGGACCTGGGGAGGTAGATTCAAACGGTTGAGTCCAACTGGACATGTTGAGGCTCGACGGTTAACATCTATCTCGCTCGTGTTGGAAATCAAATTTCCCCAGAGCGATCGATTCCTTTAACCGGACCACGAAGCCGATCATTTCGGTGGAAATGTTTCTGATAAAGTCGAATCAGCCGAAAGGCAAGACCGCTCCAGTGGTCATCGGAATCAAAATCGAACCGGAAACGGAACGAAAAAGAGTCTGGTAAATTGGAACTCGCCGGAAAGGGAATCGCGAAAGCGAGGAGCTGGAAGGCGGAACCCGCTTCGACCGGGAATCGGACACGAAAGAGTCTGATAGAGTCGGAAACGCAAGACCGAAGGGAAAGCCCGGAGGAAAGCCCGAGAGGGTGAGTA
>NZ_JBHVWN010000007.1:0-70307 GCF_042882275.1 Streptomyces sp. NPDC058231
GGTGGCGGTTTCCGTCGCGACGACAGTCGGCCTTCGAGCGGCGGTGACCGTGGTGGCTTCCGCCGTGACGACAACCGCGGCGGCTCCGGTGGCGGATACCGCGGGCAGCGCGACGATCGTGAGCGCGGCGGATACCGCGGACGCGACGACCGTGGTGGCTTCGACCGGCGGGACGACCGTGACCGGGAGCCGATCAAGCGGCTTCCGATTCCCGACGACGTCACCGGTGACGAGATCGACAAGGACGTGCGGCAGGAGCTGATGAGCCTGCCGAAGACCCTGGCCGAGGACGTTGCGCGGAACCTCGTCATGGTGGCCCGGCTCATCGATGAGGACCCCGAGCAGGCATACGCGTACTCGCGCATCGCACTGCGGCTGGCCTCGCGGGTGGCTGCCGTGCGTGAGGCCGCCGGCTTCGCCGCGTACGCGACGCAGAAGTACGCGGAGGCGCTTGCCGAGTTCCGGGCGGCGAAGCGGATGACCGGTTCGGTGGAACTGTGGCCCGTCATGGCCGACTGCGAGCGTGGACTGGGCCGGCCCGAGCGGGCGATGGCCATGGCCGGCGAGCCCGAGGTGCAGAAGCTGGACAAGGCCGGACAGGTCGAGATGCGGCTGGTGGCCGCAGGAGCACGCCGGGACATGGGGCAGATCGACGCCGCCATCGTCACCCTGCAGAGCTCCGAGCTCGCCTCGAACGCCGTGCACCCGTGGACGCCCCGACTGCGCTACGCGTACGCCGATGCGCTGCTGGCCGCGGGGCGCGAGGACGAAGCCCGCGAGTGGTTCGCGAAGGCCCTGGAGGCCGACAAGGACGGCTCCACCGACGCGTCGGACCGCCTTGCCGAGCTGGACGGAGTCGAGTTCGTCGACGTCCTCGGTCATGACGACGAGTCGGCCGAGGCCGGAGCCGGTTCCGGCACCGACGTCGAAGCCGATGTCGAAGCCGACGATGCGGATGAGGACGGGCCGGCGAAGGCCTAAGGCAGGAGAGAGGGCGGCATCCCGGAAGGGGTGCCGCCCTCTTTTTTTGTGTCCGGGGTCAGTCGAGGGCGAGGCTCCGGAGGACCAGGCCGGTGGCCGGCTTGGGCCCGAACGAGGTCGACTTGCGGGGCATGGTGACGCCCTGCCGGGCCAGGTCCCGGACGACCTCTTCGCGTACCGGATGCATCAGGACCGCCGTGCCGTTGTTGCGTTCGGCCTGTTCCACGGCTGCCGCGGTGTCGTGTATGTACGCGATGTGTTCCGGGGTGTCGGGGATCTGCCACACATGGTCGAGAAGTGTCGCGTGCAGGACCGTCGCGTCGAGGGTGCGCCAGGCGAGCGGGCGGTCGGCAGGGACCGTGCGGGTCAGCAGAGCCTCGTCCGGGCGGTCGACGAGATGGAAGCGACCGTCGCCGGCCAGCAGGAAGGCGTTGCCCTCGGCGGCAGCCGCCGCGAGTACGTCGAGGGCCACCGGCAGCGGTCCCTCGACGTCGCGGACCCGGAAGGCACCGTCCAGCGCGGCCAGTGCGTCGCCGACGGGAAGCCGGTGCAGCAGCCGGTGGATGGCGCGGACCCGCAGCGGGTACCGGGCCGTGTCGACCAGGAGGACCAGGCCGAAGTCCCAGGGGCCGGGGACGGTGTGTTCCTGCTGCAGCCGGAGATAGGTGGCCCAGCGGTGGTGGCCGTCGGCGATGAGCGCCTGGTGGCCGGCGAGGTCGGTCTCGATCTCGGACCGGTCGGCCGGGTCGGTGACCGCCCAGAGCCGGTGGCTGTAGCCGTCCTCCGTGGTCGTGGCGAGGAGCGGCGGCCGGTCGATGGTGCGGTCGATGACCGCGGTCGCGCCGGTCGGACGGCCGTCGCTGCGGTAGGTCAGCAGCAGCGGTTCGAAGTGGGCGGCCGTGGTGCGCATCAGGTTCGCACGGTCCTCGACGACATGGGCCATGACGTCCTCGTGCGGCAGCACGATCCCGTCGGCCGGGGAGGAGAGCGCCAGCGCTCCCACGATGCCGCGCTGCAGGATCTCGCCGTTGCCCTGCTCGTAGACATAGAGCGCGGGCTCGGCCTCGGGGGCGAGTATGCCCTCTTCGAGCCAGCGGTTCAGGGTCTCGGCGGCCTGCTGGTGTCGGGCCGCGGCCGTGTCGGCCTGCGGCAGGATCAGCCGGACGATGTTGTGCGGGTCGGCCGACTCCAGGTGGAGCAGCCCGTCGGGGCGCACGACGACGTCGTACGGCGGTGAGGTCACCGCGGCGAGACTGCCGACCCGCTCGGGGACGTAGCGCAGTCCACGGAACGGGATCAGGCGCAGTCCCTGCTCTGCGGGGCCCGGTGTGTTCATTTCTGCATCGTATGTGCGTTGCGGCGATGCGGGATGATCGGGGGAGAACATGCCATGAGGAGCGTAGAGATATGAGTCAGGCGAGCAGGACCCGGCCGCGCGGGATCAGTACCCCGCTCAGCGAGGCGTACGACACGGCTCTGCTGGATCTGGACGGTGTGGTGTACGCGGGCGGCCATGCGATCGCCCATGCTGTCGATTCGCTGGGCACGGCGCGCGACGGCGGGATGCACCTCGCGTATGTGACCAACAACGCGCTGCGCCCACCGGCGGCTGTGGCGGAGCATCTGACCGAGCTCGGGGTACCGGCCGAGTCGGCGGACGTGATCACTTCGGCGCAGGCGGTGGCCCGGTTGATGGCCGATCAGCTGCCGTCCGGGGCCCGGGTGCTCGTGGTCGGGGGCGAGGGGCTGAAGGTGGCGCTGGTCGAGCGCGGACTGGTACCGGTCGAGTCGGCGGACGACGATCCGGTGGCGGTGGCGCAGGGATACGGCGGTTCCGACATGGCGTGGGGGCGGTTCGCGGAGGCCGCGTACGCGATCAACCGCGGCGTGCCGTGGTACGCGTCCAACACCGATCTGACGATTCCGAGTGCCAGGGGCATCGCGCCGGGCAACGGTGCGGCGGTCGAGGTCGTGCGGATCGCGACCGGTGCTGAGCCGCAGGTCGCCGGGAAGCCGCTCCCCCCGATGCACCGGGAGACCGTGCTGCGGACCGGGGCGCAGCGGCCGCTGGTGGTCGGGGACCGGCTGGACACCGACATCGAGGGTGCGTTCAACGGCGGGGTGGACTCGCTGCTGGTGCTCACCGGGGTGACGGACGCGGCGCAGCTGGTGGCGGCCGGGCCGGAACACCGTCCCACTTATGTGGACGCGGACCTGCGCGGCCTGCTGACCGGCCAGCCCGAGGTCACGGAGACCGGCGGCGGGTTCGGCTGCGGTGGCTGGACGGCGGTGGTGCGCGGTGACGAGCTGGCGTTGCAGGGCGACGGTGACGTGCTCGACGGGCTGCGGGCGCTGTGCGCGGCGGCCTGGTCGTACGCCGGCGAGGGAGCGTGCGACCTGGATGCGGGGAAGGCGGTGGCCAGGCTCGGGCTGTAGGGCCCCCTCCGGGCTGCGCCGTGGGCTGCCGGGTGGATGCAAGGGGGAAGATTCCTCGGGGAGTTCACCGGGAATCACGTCGGCGGGTGCCGTGTCCTGGAGGATGAATCGGACGTGGAGGACCCGGTCCTGCCGGCCCGGGTGGTCCGGCGGCTCGCCGACTTTGGAGGGTAGGCTAACCTAACCACGTGTTGGTTGAGAGTCCGCCAGAGCCGAGCGCAGGTCCGACAGCCGCGCCGGCGACATCCGCGCCCCCCGGGCGCCACGCGATACGTGCCGTGGGCCTGCTGTCCGCCGTGGCCGTGCTCGTGCTGGTGTGCCTCGTGAGCATCGCGGTCGGCGCCAAGGCGCTGCCGCTCGCCGACGTCTGGCACGGGCTGTTCCATTCCTCGGGGACCCCTGGTGACGTCCTGGTGCGGGATGTGCGCATCCCCCGGACCGTGCTCGGGCTGATCGTCGGCGCCGCGCTCGGTCTCGCCGGTGCGGTGATGCAGGCGCTGACCCGCAACCCGCTGGCCGAACCCGGACTGCTCGGCGTCAACGCCGGTGCGTCGGCGGCCGTCGTGTCCGCCATCACCTTCTTCGGCGTCACCTCGCTGACCGGATACGTCTGGTTCGCCTTCCTCGGCGCCGCGGTCGTGTCGGTGGCGGTGTACCTGCTCGGCGGCAGCCGGACGGCGACGCCCGTGCGGTTGGCCCTCGCAGGGACCGCCGCCGGCGCGGCGCTCTTCGGTTACGTGAACGCCGTACAGCTGCTGGACGCTGCGGCGCTTGACCGGCTGCGGTTCTGGACCGTCGGATCGCTGGCCTCGGCGAACATGGAGACCATCGGCAAGGTGTGGCCGTTCATAGCGGTCGGCGTCGTGCTCTCGCTGCTCATCGCCAGGCCGCTGAACGCGCTGGAGATGGGCGACGACACCGCCAGGGCGCTCGGCGCCCACCTGGTCCGCACCCGTGTCCTCGCGATGATCGCCGTCACCCTGCTCTGCGGGGCCGCGACCGCCGCCTGCGGGCCGATCGTCTTCATCGGGCTGATGATCCCGCACCTGGTGCGCGCCATCACCGGTCCCGACATGCGCTGGATCCTGCCGTACGCGGCCGTGCTCTCACCGGCGCTGCTGCTCGGCGCGGACGTGGTGGGGCGGGTGATCGCCCGGCCGTCCGAGCTGCAGGTCGGCATCGTCACCGCGCTGCTCGGCGGGCCCGTCTTCATCCATCTCGTACGCCGCAAGAGGATGGCCCAGCTGTGAGCGTCACGAAGTCCCGCACGAGGAGCGAGGCCGGGGCGGCCCGGTCGGTCCGGGCCGTACGGACCGGTGGGGGGTTCTCCTTCCGGGTGGATGTCCGGGCGTTCGTGGTGATCGTGCTGCTCGCCGCGGTCGCGGCCGGCGCCGCGATCGTGCTCATCGGCAGCGGCGACTACACGATGACGCCCGGCGAGGTCGTCGGCACGCTGTTCGGGCACGGCACCTTCCAGCAGGAGTTCATCGTCACGGACCTGCGCCTGCCGCGGGTCCTGGTGGGGCTTCTGGTCGGTGCGGCGCTCGGCATCGGCGGCGCCGTGTTCCAGACCGTCTCCCGCAATCCGCTCGGCAGCCCCGACGTCCTCGGCTTCGGCCAGGGAGCCACCGTCGGTGCGCTGACTGTGATCGTTCTCCTCCAGGGCGGGGCGGCCGCGGTCGCCGGTGGGGCGGTGGTCGGCGGACTGGTCACCGGAGTCGCCGTGTATCTGCTCGCGTGGAAGCGGGGCGTGCACGGGTACCGGCTGGTGCTCGTCGGTATCGGCGCCGCCGCGATGCTCACCGCCGCCACGCAGTACCTGATCACCAAGGCCAACCTGGTCGACGCGACCCGCGCCGTCGTCTGGATGACCGGATCGCTGGACGGGCGGGACTGGGCGCAGGTCTGGCCGCTGCTGGCGGTCTGCGGGTTGCTCATTCCACTGGTGCTCGGGCACGGGCGGGCGCTGCGCATGATGGAGATGGGCGACGACGCCGCGTACGCGCTGGGTGTACGGGTGGAACGCACCCGGCTCGTGCTGATGGGCTGCGCCGTGCTGCTCGTCGCCGTCGCCACCGCCGCGGCCGGGCCCATCACCTTCGTCTCGCTGAGCGCCCCGCAGCTGGCGCGCCGGCTGACCCGCTCGCCCGGGCCCAATCTGGCGGCCGCCGCGTTCATGGGAGCGGCGCTCCTGCTCGTCGCCGACTGGATCGCGATGGACGCCTTCGGCGACCGGCAGCTGCCGGTGGGTGTCGTCACCGGTGTGCTCGGCGGCTGCTATCTGCTGTGGCTGCTGGTCACGGAGCGCAAGGCGGGACGCATATGAGGTCCCGCCGGACGGCGAATCCGCCCAGCCAGGCCAGTACCACGACGACCCTTCCCACCGACTCCGGGAGTACGACCATGCAGCGCCTCACCGCGGACTCGGTGACCATCGGCTACGACCAGCGGGTCATCGCCGAGAACCTCTCGGTCGAGATCCCCGACAACTCGTTCACCGTGATCGTCGGTCCCAACGCCTGCGGGAAGTCCACGTTGCTGCGGGCGCTCTCCCGGATGCTCAAGCCGAGCCGAGGACAGGTGCTCCTCGACGGTCAGGCGATCCACGGGATGCCCGCGAAGAAGGTCGCCAAGACTCTGGGACTGCTGCCGCAGTCCTCCATCGCACCCGACGGGATCACCGTCGCGGACCTGGTCGCGCGCGGCCGGTATCCGCACCAGGGACTGCTGCGGCAGTGGTCGCCCGAGGACGAACGCATTGTCGAGGAGTCGATGATGTCGACCGGGGTCCACGAGCTCGCCGATCGTTATGTCGACGAATTGTCCGGCGGGCAGCGCCAGCGCGTCTGGATCGCGATGGCGCTCGCGCAGGAGACGCCGCTGCTGCTCCTGGACGAGCCGACGACGTACCTCGACATCCAGCACCAGATAGACGTCCTCGACCTCTGTGCGGAGCTGCACGAGACGCGGGGGCGCACGCTGGTGGCCGTACTGCACGACCTGAACCACGCGGCGCGCTACGCCACGCATCTGATCGCCATGCGCGGCGGCGAGATCATCGCTCAGGGGGCGCCGGGGGACGTGGTCACGGCGGAACTGGTGGAACGGGTGTTCGGGCTGCGGTGTCAGGTGATCGCGGATCCGGAGACGGGGACGCCGCTGGTGGTTCCGGCAGCGCGCGCCGCACGGGGCACGCGGGCGGTGGACCCGGTCGGCGCCTGAGCCACGAGGTGCGGGGGCCGTGCCGGGCAGCGCGCGGCCCGCGGACGCCTCGCGGGCGGGGGCCGAGCGGCCCTCGCCGCGCACGGCCGGTGCGGGAGCGATCCGGGCGGGTTGCGGCGTGGCGTCCCTCCGGGGTCAGAGCAGCGTTCTGAGGCGCATGAGGTCCCGGAGACCCGCCTCCAGGCGGACCCGACCCGCCGCCCAGGCCTTCGCGAAGTTCAGATCGCCGTTCACCATGGCCACCAGGTCGTCACCGGTCATCGCGAGGCGGATCTCGGCCTTCTCCTTCGGCGGTCCCTCGACCGTGTCCAGCACCTGGATCCGGCCGTCCTGGAGACGGCCGGTGAAGGTGATCCCGAGATCCTTGATGTGGCAGCTCAACGAGCGGTTCAGCGCGGCCGCGCCGCGCACGTCGCCCTCGGCCGTCGCGAGGTTGTCGGAAAGTCTGTCGAGTGCGCTGCGGCACTCCGCCATGGTCGCCATCGTGACCGACGGTACCCCAGCCCTTCGCGGTAGCGTTTCCGCATGAGCGACTTGATGCCGGAGCCGGGGACCGCGCGCGGGGAGCCGGCGGCGACGGACGGGCCTCCTCCGATGCCCGCCGCCCCCGCGCCCCTCGGCGTCGTGCGCACCCCCACCGCGAACGCCGAGGTGGACGCGTGGCTGGAGCGGCTGGCCGACGCGGACCACCTCGCGGCGGACGGACACATCGAGGTGTACGAGGATGTACACCGTGGGCTGCGCGACGCGCTGACCGCGCTGGACGCCCGGCCCGCACCCGCACCGGTACCCGCACCGATGCCCTCGTACGACAACAGGAGCTGAACCGAACGTGGCAGGAGTGGCACGTCGTCGCCTCGACGCCGAGCTGGTACGCCGTAATCTCGCCCGCTCGCGCGAGCACGCGAGCCAGCTGATCGCCGCAGGGCGGGTGACCGTCGGCGGGAACACCGCGACCAAACCCGCCACCCAGGTCGAGACCAGCGCCGCGGTCGTCGTCATCAAGGACGAGAGCGACCCCGAGTACGTCTCGCGCGGCGGACACAAACTCGCGGGGGCCCTCGCCGCCTTCATACCCCTCGGGCTGAAGGTCGAGGGGCGGCGGGCGCTGGACGCCGGGGCGTCCACCGGCGGCTTCACCGACGTGCTGCTGCGGGCCGGGGCCGGCCATGTCCTCGCCGTGGACGTCGGCTACGGACAGCTTGCCTGGTCGCTGCAGTCCGATGAACGCGTCACCGTCAAGGACCGTACCAACGTGCGGGAGTTGACGCTGGAGGCGATCGACGGAGAGGCGGTGGACCTGGTGGTCGGCGATCTGTCCTTCATCCCGCTGGGGCTGGTACTGCCCGCGCTGGCGCGCTGCGCAGCCCCCGACGCGGACCTGGTGCTGATGGTGAAGCCGCAGTTCGAGGTCGGCAAGGAGCGGCTCGGCAGCGGGGGCGTGGTGCGCAGCCCGGAGCTGCGGGCCGAGGCGGTACGGGAGGTGGCGCGCCGGGCCTGGGCGCTGGGGCTCGGAGTGCGGGGAGTCACCGCGAGCCCACTGCCCGGCCCGTCCGGCAACGTCGAGTACTTTCTGTGGCTGCGGACCGGAGCACCTGAACTGGATCCCGCGGATGTCGACCGTGCAGTGGCGGAGGGGCCTCGTTGACGACGAATGCGGCACGAACTGTCTTTCTATTGGCACACACCGGCCGGCCGGCCGCGATCCGCAGCGCCGAGCTCGTCGTGCAGGGACTGCTGCGCAGCGGACTCGGGGTTAGGGTCCTGGCCGCGGAGGCCGCTGATCTGCCGCTCCCGCCGTCCGTGGAGACGGTCGAGGACGCCACGCCCGCGGCCGTGGACGGCTGCGAACTGCTGATCGTGCTCGGCGGGGACGGGACGCTGCTGCGCGGTGCCGAGTTCTCCCGGGCCTCCGGGGTGCCGATGCTCGGCGTCAACCTCGGCCGGGTCGGCTTTCTCGCCGAGGCCGAGCGGGACGACCTGGACAAGGTGGTCGACCGGGTCGTCACCCGCGCGTACCAGGTCGAGGAACGCATGACCATCGACGTCCTGGTGCACAGCAACGGCGACATCGTCCACACCGACTGGGCGCTGAACGAAGCGGCCGTGCAGAAGGTGTCGCCCGAGCGGATGCTCGAAGTCGTCCTGGAGATCGACGGCCGGCCGGTCACCGGCTTCGGCTGCGACGGAATCGTCTGCGCGACCCCGACCGGCTCCACCGCGTACGCCTTCTCTGCGGGCGGACCGGTGGTGTGGCCGGAGGTCGAGGCGCTGCTGATGGTCCCGATCAGCGCCCACGCCCTGTTCGCCAAGCCGCTGGTGACGTCGCCGACCTCGGTGCTCGCCGTCGAGGTCCAGCCGCACACGCCGCACGGGGTGCTGTGGTGCGACGGGCGCAGGTCCGTGGAGCTGCCGGCCGGGGCACGGGTCGAGGTGCGGCGCGGGGCGGTTCCGGTACGGCTGGCCCGGCTGCACCACGCCTCGTTCACGGACCGGCTGGTGGCGAAGTTCGCGCTGCCGGTGTCCGGGTGGCGGGGCGCGCCGCACTGACCGGGGCGCCCCCCGCCCGGGCCGGTGGTGGGGCGGATCACGGCCGCGGGAGCACGGGAGAGTGAATCCGCGGCCGGGGTCCGTCGCACACCGGGGTCCGGACCTCGTAAGGTCGTGTCCGTGTTGGAGGAGATGCGGATACGGTCGCTCGGGGTCATCGACGACGCGGTGGTGGAGCTGTCACCCGGGTTCACCGCGGTGACGGGCGAGACCGGCGCGGGCAAGACCATGGTCGTCACCAGCCTGGGGCTGCTGCTCGGCGGGCGCGCCGACCCCGCCCTGGTGCGGATCGGTGCCAAGGCCGCCGTCGTCGAGGGGCGGATCACGGTGTCCGCCGGTGACGCGGCAGCCGTGCGGGCCGAGGAGGCGGGCGCCGAGCTCGACGACGGCGCGCTGCTGATCAGCCGTACCGTTTCAGCGGAGGGGCGCTCGCGCGCCCACCTGGGCGGCAGATCGGTGCCGGTGGGCGTCCTCGCCGAACTCGCCGACGAACTCGTCGCCGTGCACGGCCAGACCGACCAGCAGGGGCTGCTCAAGCCGGCGCGGCAGCGGCAGGCCCTGGACCGGTACGCGGGCGACGGAGTCGCCGTGCCGCACGCCGAGTACACCGCGGCGTACCGGCGGCTGCGGGCCGTCGCGGGCGAGCTCGACGAGCTGACCACGCGCGCCCGCGAACGCGCGCAGGAGGCGGATCTGCTGCGCTTCGGGCTCGGCGAGATCGCCGGCGTCGAACCGCTCCCCGGCGAGGACACCGACCTCGCCGCCGAGGCCGAGCGGCTCGGTCACGCCGAGGCGCTCGCCTCCGCCGCCTCCCTCGCGCACGCCGCGCTCGCGGGCAACCCGGAGGACCAGGAAGGCGTCGACGCGACGACCGTCGTCGCGGCCGCCGGGCGGTCGCTGGACGCCGTCCGCGCCCACGACCCCGCGCTGGCCGCGCTCGCGGACCGGATCGGGGAGATCTCCATCCTGCTCGGCGATGCGGCGGGCGAGCTGGCCGGGTACGCCGACCAGCTGGACGCCGACCCGCTGCGGCTCGCTGCGGTGGAGGAGCGGCGCGCCGCGCTCACCGGACTCACCCGCAAGTACGGCGAGGACATCGACGCCGTGCTCGCCTGGGCCGAAGAAGGGGCCGACCGGCTCACCGAGCTGGAGGGCGACGACGACCGGATCGGCGATCTGACCGCCGAGCGGGACGCACTGCGGGCCGAACTCTCCGGTCTCGGGCAGACGTTGACCGATGCGCGTACGGAGGCGGCGGCGCGCTTCGCCGAAGCGGTGACCGCCGAGCTGGCCTCCCTGGCCATGCCGCACGCCCGGGTCTCGTTCGACATCCGGCAGACCGACGCGGCGGACGAGGAGTCCGGCATCGACGTCGGGGGGCGGAGCGTGGTCTACGGTCCTTCCGGCGCCGACGAGGTCGAACTGCTGCTGGCCCCGCACCCCGGCGCCCAGCCCCGGCCGATCGCCAAGGGCGCCTCGGGCGGCGAGCTGTCCCGGGTGATGCTCGCGGTCGAGGTGGTCTTCGCGGGTTCCGACCCCGTACCCACGTACCTCTTCGACGAGGTCGACGCGGGTGTCGGCGGCAAGGCGGCCGTCGAGGTCGGCCGGCGACTGGCGAAGCTCGCCAGATCCGCCCAGGTCGTCGTCGTCACACACCTGCCGCAGGTGGCGGCCTTCGCCGACCGGCAGCTGCTGGTCGAGAAGACGGTCGACGGGTCGGTGACCCGGAGCGGTGTCACGGTCCTGGAGGGCGAGGAACGGGTACGGGAACTGTCCCGGATGCTCGCGGGGCAGGAGGACTCGGAGACGGCGCGGGCGCACGCGGAGGAGCTGCTGGCCGCGGCCCGGGCGGACGGGTAACGGGCCGTGGACCGCTGTGCCCGGCGGCCCCACGCCCAGGGGTGCGGGGCCGGCTTCGTAGCCTGGCCCACATGGGAACAGTGATCAGCAGGGCCGCCGCAGGCGCCGTCGCAGCCGGAGTCACGGGCGGGGTGTACCGGGCGCTCAGGGGGCGGCCGCGCCCGGCGTGGCAGCGCGCCAACTACGCGGGCCGCACCGTCGATCTGTACGCCGGTCCTGCCGTGGCCCTCGGCGCCGCGGCAGGGGCCGCCGTCCTTCCGCTGCCACTACGCACCAGGGCCGCCGCCGTGCTCGCGGTACTGGCCGCGGGCGGCTGCGGCGCGTACGACGACCTCGCAGGCGCCGGCGATCCGCGCCGCGGGTTCCGTGCCCATCTGACCGCGCTGCGGGACGGCGAGGTGACCAGCGGCGCGGTCAAGCTCTTCGGGATCGGGGCCGCCGGGCTCGCCGCGGGCGCCCTGCTCAAGGAGCGGCCGGCCGACCGGATCCTCGCCGGCGTCGTGATCGCCGGAGCCGCCCATCTCGTCAACCTCACCGATCTCCGGCCCGGCGTCGCCACCGCCACCGTGCTCGCCCTCGGGGCCCCGGGGCTGGTCCGGGGCGGGCTCGCCGCCGCGCCGATGGGAGCCGTGGCGGCCCTCACCGCCGACGAGCTGGCGGAACGGACCATGATCGGAGACATGGGCGCCCACGCCCTGGGCGCGGCCGTCGGTGTCGCGATCGTCGTGGCGAGTGGCCGGGCCGGGCTCGCCGTCCATGCGGCGGGGGTCGTGGCTGCGGCGGTGCACGGCGACCGGATCAGTGGGCTCGCCCGGCGCTTCCGCATCGCTGCCGTGGTGCCGGGCAGGTGACGCGTTGCCGGGCGGACCTGGCAATATCGCACCGTTGTGCTCACCCGTCCGGGTGGTAACTCCTGCCCGGTTGTAGCTGCAGGCAACGGAACAACGGCTCCGAGGTGCCGGAACGCGCGTACGGACTGGCATCCTTGGCGGTGCACATTCCGCCGACTCGGTAGCTCCGGGAGCCATTCAACGTGTCACAGCTGCGTACGGTCCAAGTCCTGGGCGGAGGCAGCGCGGGCAGCAGCGCTCACGTCGGCTCGCTGGCCGCCGGGCTGGTGGCACGGGGTGTGCAGGTCACCGTCTGCGCCCCGGCCGAACTGGACCGCGCCTACGACTTCGCCGCCACGGGTGCCCGCTTCGTCGCCGTACCGCGACGCAGCGACCCCGCCGCCGTCGCCGCGCTGCGGTCCGCCTGCGTGGGGGCGGACGTGGTGCACGCGCACGGCTTGCACGCCGCCGTACGCACCGGTCTCGCGCTCGGCGGGCGGCGCACCCCGATGGTTCTGACCTGGCACACCCGGGCGTACGCGGAAGGTGCCCGGGCCCGGATGCTTCAGGTGGTGGAGCGAAGAGCGGCCCGGGCGGCGGCCGTTGTGTTCGGTACGTCGTCGGATCTGGTCGACCGGGCGCGGCAGCGGGGCGCGCGCGACGCGCGGCTCGCACCGATCGCCGTTCCCGTGCCGCGCGGCGCCGCCGCGGTCCGTGACGACGGCAAGATCCGGGCCGAACTCGGTGCTGTGGAACGGCCGTTACTCGTATCCGTCGGCAGCCTCGGGCCGCATCACGGATACGGCACGCTGCTCGACGCGGCGCGGCTGTGGCGCCGGCTCGACCCGGTACCTCTGCTGGTCATCGCGGGGGAGGGGCGGGAGCGGGCCGTTCTGCAGCGACGGATCCTGGACGAGGAGCTGCCCGTCAGGCTGATCGGGCACTGGGAAGGCGTCGCCGGACTGCTCGCCGCGGCCGATCTGGCCGTGCTGCCCGGCCGGTGGGAGGCGCGGTCGGTGCCGGCGCAGGTGGCGCTGCGGCTGGGAGTTCCGCTGGTGGCCGCCGCGGCCGGCGGGGTGCCCGAACTCGTGGGGGACACCGCCGAACTCGTACCGTACGGAGACGCGGACGCGATGGCGCACGCCGTGGAGCGTCTGCTGTCGGACCCGGAGGCCCGGGAGCGGATGGCCGCTGCGGGCCGTCTGCAGGCGGCGAGTTGGCCGACGGAGGACGACACGATCGCGCAAATGCTGAGTGTGTACGACGAGTTGACCCACCCGGTGGCGGTCGCGCGGGGGTGGTGAACCCGTCGTGTGAGGCCGGGCGGGCGGGCCGCCCGACCGCCGGGTGCTCAGTCGCCGGACGTGGCAGGCCCGGCGTGGCGGCGGGCTCTCAGGGCCAGACTCAGGGCCAGCACCGTCTGGGGATCGTCCAGGTCGGTACCCAGCAGTTCGCCCATCCGGGCCAGGCGGTTGTATAGCGTCTGACGGTTCAGATGCAGATCGCGCGCCGTCTCCGCCTTGCGGCCCGCGTGGGCGAGATACGACTCCAAGGTGGGCAGCAGCGGCGGGCGCGAGGTGCGGTCGTGATCGCGCAGAGGGCCGATCGCCCGTTCCACGAACGCCGCCAGGTCGGGGTGGTCGCGCAGCCGCCACAGCAGCAGGTCGATGTCCAGGCGGCGGGCGTCGTACCAGGGCCGGTCACCGAGGCCGTGCGCGGCCGCCGCCGTCTCCGCCGCGTGCCGCAGCCCCGCTCCGGCCACCGCCCAGCCGCCGGCGACCCCGACCACCACGACCGGCGGGTGCGAGCCGGCCCGTTCCAGTCCGGCCCGCTCGACACCCGCTCGCAGCGCCGCCGCGACCCGGTCGGCCACCGCTGTGCGCTCCGTCCCGGGCCGCAGGCCGAGCAGCAGCGGAACCCGTCCCTCCACGGGGCGTACACCGAGGAGCACCGGCACGCCCACCGACGAGAGCTCCTCCAGGACCGCGCGCGCCAGCAGTGCCCAGTTGCCCGACGGGGACAGCTCCGGGGCCAGCCGCATCACCACCGGCAGCAGGGGAGCCTCACCCGGCCGGAAGCCCAGCACGCGGGCCTGCGCGGGTGCGTCCTCCGGGGCGATCCGGCCCTCCGCGAGATCCGTCAGGAAGTCGCCGCGGCCGCGCGCGGCGAGCTCCTCCTCCTGCCGGGCCTGCATCAGCACCACGGCGAGGATGCCCGCGGCCCGCTCCGCGGCCATCCGGTCCACCGCCGTCAGCGGCCCCGACACGGCGAGCAGCACCAGCCTGGCCCGTACCGAACCGGCTCCAGGGCCGCCGCCCGGCACATCCACCAGCACCGAACCCGCGGGCGGCGCCTCCCGGGACGCGCGGTCGCCGCGCATCCCGTCCCAGACCTGGAGCGGATCGGCGGAGACCGGTCCTGCCTCCGTCCCCGCCGCGTACAGCAGCTGACCGTCCGCCGTCTCCAGGAAGACCGGGTTGGCCGTGAACTGCGCGAGGATGCCGAGCACCTGCGGGACCCCGCCGCCGTCCAGCAGCGCCTCGGTGCACCGTCGGTGCACGTCCTCGGCCTGCCGCAGCATCGCGTAGTGACCGTTGACGATCTCGGTGTGGATCTCCTCGGTCACCGTCACGAACGGCACCTCGCGGTGCAGCTGCACGAGGGGCAGGCCGGCCGCCTGCGCGGCGTCCACGATCGAGGCCGGCAGCCTGCCGAAGCGCGGCCCGAGTTCCACCACCAGAGCGGCGATCCCGCGGTCGGCGAGCGTGCGCACGAAGGCGCGCTGCTCGGCCGGCCGGGTGCCGAGCCCCAGGCCGGTGGTGAGCAGCAGTTCACCGCCCTTCAGCAGGGACGCGATGTTCGGCACCTCGCCGGCGTGTACCCAGCGCACCGTGCGGTCCAGCCGGTCCGCGCAGGCCACCACCTCGGGGAGTCCGCTGCGTAGCCCCGGCAGTTCCAGGGCGCGCCCCACGGTGATTCCGCCTTGGTCCCCCACTGGTTCCGGCCTCGTACTTCCGTTCGGTTCAGGTCTCCGCCGCGCCGCAGCGGCCGCTGGTGCGGCGCGGCGTCACACCGCACCGGCCGAGGGCGCGCCAGGATCCTTCCGTCGTAGGGCGGCAGGGCGCTCCGTACCGCACGGGGAGAGCCGCCCCGCCACCCGTTCGGCTCAGCCGACGTACGCCCCGCTGGCCGTCAGCCGCAGCGCCGTGTCGATCAGCGGAACGTGGCTGAACGCCTGCGGGAAGTTCCCCACCTGGCGCTGCAGCCGCGAGTCCCACTCCTCCGCGAGCAGCCCCAGGTCGTTGCGGAGCGACAGCAGCCGCTCGAAGAGCTCGCGCGCCTCGTCGACCCGCCCGATCATCGCCAGGTCGTCCGCCAGCCAGAACGAGCACGCCAGGAACGCGCCCTCGTCGCCCTCCAGTCCGTCCACGCCCGCGTCCTCGCCCGTGGTGGGGTAGCGCAGCACGAACCCGTCCTCCGTGGACAGCTCGCGCTGGATCGCCTCGATCGTGCCGATCACCCGCTTGTCGTCCGGAGGCAGGAAGCCCATCTGAGGGATGAGCAGCAGCGACGCGTCCAGTTCCTTGGACCCGTAGGACTGGGTGAAGGTGTTGCGTTCCTTGTCGTAGCCGTGCTCGCAGACATCGCGGTGGATGTCGTCGCGCAGCTCCTTCCAGCGCTCCAGCGGCCCCTGGGCGTCGCCGGACTCGATCAGCTTGATCGTGCGGTCGACGGCGACCCAGGCCATCACCTTGGAGTGGACGAAGTGGCGGCGCGGGCCGCGCACCTCCCAGATGCCCTCGTCCGGCTCGTCCCAGTGGTTCTCCAGGTAGCTGATCAGCTTGAGCTGGAGACCGGTCGCGTAGTCGTTACGGGTCAGGCCCGTCATGTGGGCGAGATGCAGCGCCTCGATGACCTCGCCGTACACGTCGAGCTGGAGCTGGCCCGCGGCGCCGTTGCCGACCCGGACCGGGCCGGAGCTCTCGTAACCGGGCAGCCAGTCCAGCTCGGCCTCGCCCAGCTCGCGCTCGCCCGCGATGCCGTACATGATCTGCAGGTTCTCCGGGTCGCCCGCGACCGCGCGCAGCAGCCACTCGCGCCAGGCGCGGGCCTCCTCGCGGTAGCCGGTGCGCAGCAGCGAGGAGAGGGTGATGGCGGCGTCGCGCAGCCAGGTGTAGCGGTAGTCCCAGTTCCGCGAGCCGCCGATGTCCTCCGGCAGGGAGGTGGTCGGCGCGGCGACGATGCCGCCGGTCGGCGCGTAGGTGAGCGCCTTGAGGGTGATCAGGGAGCGGACCACCGCCTCGCGGTAGGGGCCGTGGTACGTGCAGTGCTCGACCCACTCGCGCCAGAAGTCCTCCGTCGCCTCCAGCGCCCCCTCGGGGTCCGGCAGCGCGGGCGGCTCGTGGTGCGAGGGCTGCCAGCTGATGGTGAAGGCGATCCGGTCGCCGGGCGCGACGACGAAATCCGAGTACGTCGTCAGGTTCTCGCCGAAGGTGTCGGCGGGCGTGTCCAGCCAGACGGAGTCAGGTCCGGCCACCGCGACCGTACGCCCGTCGACCTTGTGCACCCACGGGATGACCCGCCCGTAGCTGAACCGCATGCGCAGTTCGGAGCGCATCGGCACCCGGCCGCTGACCCCTTCCACGATCCGGATCAACTGCGGCGCGCCGTCACGAGGGGGCATGAAATCGGTCACCCGGATCGTGCCGCGCGGCGTGTCCCACTCCGATTCCAGGACCAGGGAGTCGCCGCGGTAGCGCCGCCGGTCCGCGGCCGGAGCCTCGGTCCCGGCTGCGTACGCGGGCCCCAGGCGCCAGAAGCCGTGCTCCTCGGTGCCCAGCAGTCCCGCGAAGATGGCATGTGAATCGAAGCGGGGCAGGCACAGCCAGTCGACTGTGCCGTCCCGGCAGACCAGGGCGGCGGTCTGCATGTCTCCGATGAGTGCGTAATCCTCGATGCGCCCGGCCACGTGCATCTCCAGTCGAACGGCCATGTCGCCCCGTGGGGCGCTTACTGCGGGTCAAGAGGGTTCTGCGGGGGGTTGTCGGAGTGAGCCGAGGGCTCCTGTGATTCGCCTGGGGCGAGTGTCCGAGCAGGATACGACGCACGTGCAAGATCCGCGCGACGGTCCCGGCAACGCGTCTGCTCCGAACGGGTGGGGTGTGAGGACAGTGCGTCGATTCGGTGTGAGGCGTGTACGGGGTGTGGCCGGAAGCAGCCTCCCGGAGTCGCTGATACCCTGGTAGCCCGTGGACCGGTGGTCGTCAGCAACAGCGGACGAGGCCCCCGAACCGCAGCGACGGCACCTCCGGAATCTCCGGACGGCAAGGCCGGTACGCACCTCAAGATCCGCGACCACGGGAGCCCCCTTTGGCTATGCAGCCCACATCCACGACGACCAAGCACATCTTCGTCACCGGGGGTGTCGCCTCTTCCCTCGGCAAGGGTCTGACTGCCTCCAGCCTGGGTGCCCTGCTCAAGGCACGGGGCCTTCGGGTCACCATGCAGAAGCTCGACCCCTACCTGAACGTCGACCCGGGCACCATGAACCCGTTCCAGCACGGTGAGGTGTTCGTCACCAACGACGGCGCCGAGACCGACCTGGACATCGGGCACTACGAGCGCTTCCTCGACGTGGACCTCGACGGCTCCGCCAACGTCACCACCGGCCAGGTGTACTCGCAGGTCATCGCCAAGGAGCGGCGCGGCGAGTACCTCGGTGACACGGTGCAGGTCATCCCGCACATCACCAACGAGATCAAGCACCGCATCCGCCGCATGGCCACCGACGACGTCGACGTCGTCATCACCGAGGTCGGCGGCACGGTCGGCGACATCGAGTCGCTGCCGTTCCTGGAGACCGTCCGCCAGGTCCGCCACGAGGTCGGCCGGGACAACGTCTTCGTCGTGCACATCTCGCTGCTGCCGTACATCGGCCCGTCCGGCGAGCTGAAGACCAAGCCCACCCAGCACTCCGTCGCGGCGCTGCGCAACATCGGTATCCAGCCGGACGCGATCGTGCTGCGCGCCGACCGTGACGTGCCGACCGCCATCAAGCGGAAGATCTCGCTGATGTGCGACGTCGACGAGGCCGCCGTGGTGGCCTGCGTGGACGCCAAGTCGATCTACGACATCCCGAAGGTGCTGCACACCGAGGGCCTGGACGCGTACGTCGTGCGCAAGCTCGACCTGCCGTTCCGCGACGTCGACTGGACCACCTGGGACGACCTGCTGGACCGCGTCCACAACCCCGACCACGAGGTCACGGTCGCACTCGTCGGCAAGTACATCGACCTGCCCGACGCGTACCTGTCGGTCACCGAGGCCATCCGCGCCGGCGGCTTCGCGAACAAGGCCCGCGTCAAGGTCAAGTGGGTCGCGTCCGACGACTGCAAGACCGCTTCCGGTGCCGCCAGGCAGCTCTCCGACGTCGACGCCATCTGCGTCCCCGGCGGCTTCGGCGACCGCGGTGTCAACGGCAAGATCGGCGCGATCCAGTACGCCCGCGAGAACAAGGTGCCGCTGCTCGGCCTCTGTCTCGGCCTGCAGTGCATCGTGATCGAGGCGGCCCGCAACCTCGCCGGGATCCCCGACGCCAACTCCACCGAGTTCGACGCCGCCACCTCCCACCCCGTCATCTCGACGATGGAGGAGCAGCTCGCGTACGTCGAGGGCGCGGGCGACCTGGGCGGCACCATGCGGCTCGGCCTGTACCCGGCGAAGCTCGCCGAGGGCTCGCTGGTCCGTGAGGCGTACGACGACCAGCCGTACGTGGAGGAGCGTCACCGCCACCGCTACGAGGTCAACAACGCCTACCGCGCCGAGCTGGAGAAGAAGGCCGGTCTGGTCTTCTCCGGCACCTCCCCGGACAACAAGCTCGTCGAGTACGTCGAGTACCCGCGCGAGGCGCACCCCTACCTGGTCGCCACCCAGGCGCACCCGGAGCTGCGCTCCCGCCCGACCCGCCCGCACCCGCTCTTCGCGGGCCTGGTCAAGGCGGCCGTCGAGCGCAAGACCGGCCTTGCGGCCGGTGACGAGCAGGGCGCAGCGCAGGACAAGTAGTCCGGCAGCGGGCAGGCGTTAACGTTGACCGGGGTACGGATCGTTCGAGGATCCGTACCCCGGTTTCTGTTTTTGTGGGAGGACGTAGATGGGTATCCAGGACACGCCCGAGGAGTGGCAGGTCACCGCGACCGTGACCCCCTTCACGGGCAACAAGACCAGCGTCCGTACCGATGACGTGGTGATGCCCGACGGAACGGTCGTCCGCCGCGACTACCAGGTCCACCCGGGTTCGGTCGCCGTGCTCGCGCTCGACGACGCGGGCCGGGTCCTCGTGCTGCGGCAGTACCGGCACCCCGTGCGCCACAAGCTCTGGGAGATCCCGGCCGGACTGCTCGACATCCCCGGTGAGAACCCGCTGCACGCGGCGCAGCGCGAACTCTACGAGGAGGCCTACGTCAAGGCCGAGGACTGGCGGGTGCTGACCGACGTCTACACCACGCCCGGCGGCTGCGACGAAGCCGTACGGATCTTCCTCGCCCGGAACCTCTCCGAGGCGGACGGCGAACGCTTCGAGGTCTCCGAGGAGGAGGCCGACATGGAGCTGGCACGGGTGCCGCTGACGGAGCTCGTGCAGGGGGTGCTCGCCGGGGATCTGCACAACAACTGCCTCGTGGTGGGAGTCCTCTCGCTCGCGGCGGTGCTTGCCGGTGACGGGATCGACTCGCTGCGGCCGGCGGAGGCGCCGTGGCCGGCCCGTCCGTTCGAGGCCTGACGGCCCGTCGGGGTCCGACGAGCCGTGCAGAGCTGACGGCCCATCGGGACGCGGATAGGACCGGCCGGCAACGGGAGGGCGGCGTCACGGGGTCCAATTGCCGGTCGGTTCAAGTCTTCCGATCGGACGAGATGCTCATCCGATCGGGGGACGGTTCCGTCGTGCTCCGTCCTGAGCGCGCACACGCCTGAACTACGCTCGGAATGCCCTGACCGGAGTCCCGGCGGGCAATGCGTGCGGCGAAGTGGGAGCGTGGCCCGTGACGGATCAGGCGGTGGACACCAGCGGCCCGGCGAGGGCGGCGGGGACCGAGGACCCGTCCGGCGCCACCCCGCCCCGATTCTTCGGCCGCGAACGCGAGTTGAAGGCGCTCAGAGCCGACATCGAACGGGCCGGACTGGACACGCTGGCCGGCCGCAGGACCGCCCGCGCACGGGTCCTGCTGATCGCCGGACGCCCCGGCTCCGGACGTACCGCGCTCGCCGAGGAACTCGTCCGCGCGCTGTTGGACGGCGGCGACTACCCGGACGGGGTGCTGCGGGTCCGGCTCGCCGACCCCGATGGCACGGCCGCCCCCACCGAACGCACCGCACGGGACATCCTCGCCCAGCTCGACGTCACCGGCCCGCCCGGCGCGGAGGGTGACGAACTGTCGGAGATGGTCCGCGCCGCCCTGGCCGAGCGGAAGGTCCTGCTGCTGCTCGACGACGCGGTCGATGCCGAGCAGGTCGACCCGCTGCTGCCGGACAATCCGGAATGCCTCGTCGTCGCCGCCGCGCAGGGTCCGCTGACCGGTGTCCCCGGCGTCCGGCCGTGCACCGTCGGAGGCCTCGACGCGGACGCCGCCGTCCGGCTGCTGTCCCGCACCATCAGCCAGGTCAGGATCACCGTGGACCCGCGGACCGCCGAGGCCCTGGCCGAGGAGTGCGGCGGGCTGCCCGGCGCCCTGGTCATGATCGGCGGCTGGCTCGCCGCCCACCCCACGGCATCGGTCGCCGATGTCACCAAGCAGCTGCGCGAGCTGCCCGACGACGCCGAGCAGCCCACCGGGGCCCGCCCGCTGGCCCGCGCCTTCAGGCTGGCCTACGAATCCCTGCCGTCGGCCGCCGCCCGGATACTGAGGCTGCTCGCACTGGCGCCCGCCGGACTCGCCGACGCCCACACCGCCTCCGCGCTGGCCGGGTGCTCGGTCTCGGCCGCCCAGTCGACCCTCGACGACTTCGTCCGGCTGGGCCTGTTGCGCACCGACGGTGCGGAGCAGCCGCAGTACGAGGTGCCCGGCTGCCTCGCCCCGCTGCTGCTCGCGCTGCTGGCCGACCGGGACCGGCCGGCCGAGATCCAGCTGGCCAGGGCCCGGATGCTGGAACGGACCGTCCGGCAGCTGCAGTCGTGCCGGGCGGTCGTCGAGCCGGAGGGTTCCCCGGCCCGCAAGAAGCTCGCCGGGCTGCCGCGTTCGCTGCGCTTCGCGCAACCGGAGGACGCCGCGGCCTGGCTGCGGCATCGCCGCCCCGCCCTGCTCGCCTCGGCCCGGATCGCCGTCGAGGACGGCGAACTCGACACCCTGGCACGGCGGTTGGTGGCCGCGCTGGTGCGGGCGCTGGCCGTGCACCAGGGCACCGAGGCGGCCGCCCCCGATCTGTACGGGCTGCACGGACTGGTCCTCGCCGTCGCCGAACGGCGCGAGCTGCCCCGCGAGCAGGCCGCCGCACTGCTCAATCTCGCCGATCTGGACGCCAGGACCGGGCGTACGCGGGAGGCGCTGACCCGCTACCGGGCCGCGCTGGACGCCGGACGGGCGGCGAAGGACCCGTATGCGACCGGCAGGGCGATGGAGTCCGTGGGCGGCGCCTACGCCGAGCTGGGGGACTACCACCGGGCCTCCGACTGGTACGGCCGGGCGCTCGCGCAGCGGCTCACCCAGGGGGAGCGGGCCGACGAGGCGCGGCTCTACGGACGGCTCGGCGCGGTGCACACCTACGCCGGACGGTACGGCGAGGCGCTGCGGAACTGGCGGGCCGCGGCGGCCGGCTGCCGCAGGCTCGGCGACCTGTCGGGCCAGGCGCGGGCGCTCAGCGAGGCCGCTCGGGTCCAGGAGTACGCGGGACGGCCACAGGAGTCGCTGCGCACCTGCCAGGAGGCGGTGGAGTGGGCGCGACAGGCCAATGACGTGCGGCTGCAGGCGGCGCTGGAGCTCCGGCTGGCCGACACGCTCGACCGGCTCGGTGATCCCGCTGCGGCCCGGCTGCACCGGGGACTGGCGGAAAGACTGCTGGGCGAAGAGAGTCCAGCCTGCGAAATCCGTAGTGCGTCGGCAGAAAATTAATGCTTTGTAAGGCTGGACAGGGAGAAGCCCTTCATTAAACTGGCTCTGCCGCGTCCCTTCGTGGCCTGTCCATTTACACTGCTTGTATCCGGGTATGTACCGCTATGCCCGAGCAACCCTCTGAGCCAAGGACCGTGATCGACGTGAAGGTCGGCATCCCCCGCGAAGTCAAGAACAACGAGTTCCGCGTGGCGATCACGCCCGCCGGTGTGCACGAGCTCGTCCGCCACGGGCACCAGGTCGTCGTCGAGCAGAACGCCGGCGGCGGTTCGTCGATCACGGACGAGGAGTACGTTGCCGCCGGGGCGCAGATCCTCCCCACCGCCGACGAGGTCTGGGCCACCGCCGACCTGCTGCTGAAGGTCAAGGAGCCGGTCGCCGAGGAGTACCACCGCCTCCGCAAGGACCAGACGCTCTTCACCTACCTGCACCTCGCGGCCTCCCGCGAGTGCACGGACGCGCTGCTGGAGTCCGGCACCACCGCCATCGCGTACGAGACGGTCGAGACCGCCAACCGCGCCCTGCCGCTGCTCGCTCCCATGTCCGAGGTCGCGGGCCGGCTGGCCCCGCAGGTCGGCGCCTACCACCTGATGCGCTCGGTCGGCGGCCGCGGCGTGCTGCCGGGTGGCGTCCCGGGTACGGCCCCCGCCGAGGCGGTCGTCATCGGCGGCGGCGTCTCCGGCTGGAACGCCGCACAGATCGCGGTCGGCCTCGGTTTCCACGTCACGCTGCTCGACAAGGACATCAACAAGCTGCGTGAGGCCGACAAGATCTTCGGCAGCAAGGTGAAGACGGTCGTCTCCAACGCCTTCGAGTTGGAGAAGGCGGTCGTCGAGGCCGACCTCGTCGTCGGCGCCGTGCTGATCCCCGGCGCGAAGGCTCCGAAGCTGGTCACCAACGAGCTCGTCGCCAAGATGAAGCCCGGAAGTGTACTTGTCGACATTGCAATCGATCAGGGTGGTTGCTTCGAGGACTCGCACCCGACGACGCACGCCGAGCCGACCTTCGTGGTCCACAACTCGGTCTTCTACTGCGTCGCCAACATGCCGGGCGCGGTGCCGAACACCTCCACGTACGCGCTCACCAACGCCACGCTGCCGTACATCCTGGAGCTCGCCGACCTCGGCTGGGCCGAGGCGCTGCGCCGGGACGCCGCGCTCGCCAAGGGCCTCAACACCCATGACGGGCAGGTCGTTTACCGCGAGGTCGCGGAGGCGCACGGTCTGCAGCACGTCGAGCTGAGCACGCTTCTCGGCTGACGGGTCAACACATCCCGTCAACCTCACACGTCCGGCCGGACCTTGCCGAGCAAGGTCCGGCCGGACGTGTGTCGCGACCGATGAGAGTCTTGTGCAACTCACGTCGAACGTAACCCTTTACCCGTTTCGTTCCCTCGTGAAATGTGCGCCGGAGTGACCGCGCGCCCTTGACAGCGGGGTGTTCGATTGCCGACACATCGGGCCGGGTCCGGCGGATTGTGTTGCTGCGAACCGGTGACACGCCATAGAGTCGCCAATCGTCGGCATGGTGTCACGCTGACCTATCGATAAGTTTCCTGGTCACGTCCAAGGAGGTAAGACGACTTGTGAATGAGTCGACATTTACTCCCGGGGGTGTTCAACCAGGGATGCCTGCACGGGGCCAGAGCCCGATCGGGCTGGAGGCTGTCGGCTCCGTCGCTGTCCGCACCTTCGCCACCCACCAGCACATGACGACAGCCCCCCAGATGATGGACGGCCGAAACGTGAACGCCATGGCCGGCAACGAGAGTGGCCGGGAGACCGCCGCCTTCGCCGACTTCGACGAGGTGCCCCAGGGGCACTTCTACGACCCCGACGCCGAGTACGAGCCCGATCCGGAGTACGCGGCCACCCTCGCGCCCGACGCCGCCCGCCAGCGCCGCGAGCGGATCGGCCCGACCGGCCGGCCCCTTCCCTACTTCCCGATCCCGGGCCCGCTGACCGATCACGGTCCCGCGAAGATCATTGCAATGTGCAACCAGAAGGGCGGCGTCGGCAAGACCACGTCGACCATCAACCTGGGTGCGGCACTGGCGGAGTACGGGCGCCGCGTCCTGCTCGTCGACTTCGACCCGCAGGGAGCCCTGTCGGTCGGTCTCGGCGTCAACCCGATGGAGCTCGACCTCACCGTCTACAACCTGCTCATGGAGCGGGGCATGTCGGCGGACGAGGTCCTCCTGAAGACCGCCGTGCCCAACATGGACCTGCTGCCGAGCAACATCGACCTGTCGGCCGCGGAGGTCCAGCTGGTCAGCGAGGTGGCCCGGGAGTCCACGCTGCAGCGCGCCCTGAAGCCGCTGATGGCCGACTACGACTACATCGTGATCGACTGTCAGCCGTCGCTCGGCCTGCTCACCGTGAACGCCCTGACGGCCGCTCACAAGGTGATAGTGCCGCTGGAGTGCGAATTCTTCGCGCTGCGCGGTGTGGCGCTGCTCACCGAGACGATCGAGAAGGTCCAGGAGCGGCTCAACCCGGAGCTGGAGCTCGACGGCATCCTCGCGACCATGTACGACTCCCGCACGGTGCACAGCCGTGAGGTCCTCGCGCGGGTCGTCGAAGCCTTCGACGAGCACGTCTACCACACGGTGATCGGGCGCACGGTGCGCTTCCCGGAGACCACGGTCGCCGGCGAGCCCATCACCACGTACGCCTCCAACTCGGTCGGTGCCGCCGCCTATCGCCAGCTCGCCAGGGAGGTGCTCGCCCGGTGTCACGCCGAGTGAGTCTGCCCGGGGCCGACGAACTGTTCCGCACCACCGGGGGGATGGGGCTGCAGTCCTCGTCCCCCGGGGACCGGCGGCGCAAGGCGAACGGCGAGGCGCGGGTACCGGCTCCGGCCGGTGAGGGCGAAACCGCGGCGGACAGCTCAGGAGGGCCCGGGGAAGCGGTCGGGGCCGGCGCCGCCGGAGCCGTACCGTCCCAGGAGGAGCACGCGGCGGCGGAGGCCGACACGGGGGATTCCCGCAGCCGCGGAGCGGAGAGCGACCGGATGGCCGTGGCCGCCCGGACGGCCCGGCGCCTCCCGCCCCCCTCCGCTCCCGCCGCGCAGCAGGAGGCGGTTCCGGCCGTCCAGCAGCAGCGCAGGCGCGGTGGCGGGCGCGGGGCGAACAGGCGGCCCAGCGGCCGTGAGCGCCACGACGAGAAGATCACCGTCTATGTCTCCGCCGAGGAACTGATGGACCTCGAGCACGCGCGGCTGGTGCTGCGCGGGGAGCACGGTCTCGCCGTCGACCGCGGGCGGATCGTCCGTGAGGCGGTCGCGGTGGTCCTCGCCGACCTGGAGGCGCGCGGCGACGCCAGCATCCTCGTACGGCGGCTACGCGGCCGCTGAACGGCCGGGCGCCGGTAGCCTGCCGGAAGAGCCGCCGCGACCCGTGGTCACCTCTTCCACGGGCCTCCGCCCGCCGCCCGCATCCCGCCGCACCCTGGATCTCCATGCCGACGACCGACGAGCCCGCCCGCACGCCCCGGCGTCCCCTGGGGCGCGGTCCGGGCGGCCGTCCCGCGCCGGCGGGCGGCGACGTGGCGGCCGAAGGCCTTCCGGTCACCGCCCCGCCGCCCCGTCCCGGCGCCGAGGAAGGCTCTCCGCCCCCTCCCGGCGCCGAGGAAGGCTCTCCGGACTCCCCGGCCGCCGACGCGGAGGCCGGGGAGTCCGCTTCCGGCGCCCTCGACGAGGCGTCCGCCGGGTCCGGGCGGACAGGCGCGGCGGACGCCGGGGGACCTGCACGGGCGCCCGGGGGACCTGCACGGGCGCCCGGGAGCCCGTCACCCGCGGAGACCGCCGCGGCTGCCGTACCCCCACCCGTGCCCGGGGCGCCCGGAGTGCCGGCCGGACCCGGGACACCTGCGGCGCCCGCGGACGACGGGCGCTTCACCGTGCGGCTGGCCAATTTCGAAGGGCCGTTCGACCTTCTTCTTCAGCTCATCTCCAAGCACAAGCTCGATGTGACCGAGGTCGCACTCTCCAAGGTCACCGACGAGTTCATGGCGCACATCCGGGCCATGGGGCCGGACTGGGATCTCGACCAGACCACCGAGTTCCTCGTCGTCGCCGCGACCCTGCTCGATCTCAAGGCCGCCCGGCTGCTGCCCGCGGCCGAGGTCGAGGACGAGGCCGATCTCGCGCTGCTCGAAGCGCGCGACCTGCTCTTCGCGCGGCTGCTGCAGTACCGCGCGTACAAACGCATCGCGGAGATCTTCAGCGCCCGGCTGGAGTCGGAGGGGCGTCGTTTCCCCCGGACCGTGGGGCTGGAACCGCACCATGCCGAGCTGCTGCCCGAAGTGGTGATCAGTATCGGCGCCGAGGGGTTCGCCCGGCTCGCCGTGAAGGCGATGCAGCCGAAGCCCGAGCCGCAGGTGTACATCGATCACATCCACGCACCGCTGGTCAGCGTGCGGGAGCAGGCCGGCATCGTGGTGGCCCGGCTGCGGGAGGAGGGGGAGATCAGTTTCCGCGGGCTCACCGAGGACGCCCCGGACACCCTCACCGTCGTCGCCCGGTTCCTCGCGCTGCTGGAGCTGTACCGGGAGAAGGCCGTCGTCCTCGACCAGGAGGAGGCGCTCGGCGAGCTCATGGTGCGGTGGACGGGCGGAGCGGAGGCCGCACCGACGGTGACGGACGAGTTCGATCAGGACGACCAGGAGGACCCAGAGGCATGAGTGAGCGCAGCGCGCAGCGCGACACCGGCACCACCGTCGCGGATCTTGAGCTCAAGCCGGCCCTGGAGGCCGTCCTCATGGTCGTCGACGAGCCCGCGACCGAGGAACACCTGGCCAAGGTGCTGGCACGGCCCCGGCGGGCCGTGGCCGACGCCCTGCGGGAGCTGGCCGACGAGTACACCGTGCAGCGCCGCGGTTTCGATCTCCGGCTGGTCGCGGGCGGCTGGCGCTTCTACACGCGGCCGGAGTACGCGGAGGCCGTCGAGGGCTTCGTGCTGGACGGCCAGCAGGCCCGGCTCACCCAGGCGGCCCTGGAGACCCTGGCCGTGGTCGCGTACCGGCAGCCGGTCAGCCGCTCACGCGTCTCGGCGGTGCGCGGTGTGAACTGCGACGGCGTGATGCGGACCCTGCTGCAGAGGGGCCTGGTCGAGGAAGCGGGCGCGGAACCCGAAACAGGTGCGATCCTGTACAGGACGACGAACTACTTTCTGGAGCGGATGGGCCTGCGCGGCCTGGATGAGCTCCCGGAGCTCGCGCCCTTCCTCCCCGAGGCGGACGCGATCGAGGCTGAGACGCTAGAGGGTGTGCCGTCGTTCGATCCGGACGCACCGGACACCCCGGATACTCACGCAGACGACAAGACGGAATTTTGATGCGAAGCAGTGGCAGGAACAGCGGAAGCGGCAGCGGCAAGAGCGGCGGCAACCGGAACCCCCGGGGTGGCGACGCCGGGCGTGACGACAGGCAGGACCAGCGTCCCCGCCGGCCCCGGCCCGAGGAGCGCCGCTACGACGTGGGCGGCCCGACCGGTGCCGGTGAGAAGAGCGGCGACGGCCCCCGCAAGGGCCGCGGCGCCGCGGCCCGCGGTGGCGCCAAGGGCGGTCCGAGGACCGCACAGGGCGGCGGCCGCAGCGGTGCCCCCAGGCGCGGACCCCAGGGCGCCCCGTCCCGTCCGCGCGAGCTCGACGCCAAGATCGAGCAGCGGAACCGCGACAGGTACGCGAACAAGCCCGACATCAAGACGCCCAAGACGTTCCCCGGCGCCGAGCAGGAGGGCGAGCGTCTGCAGAAGGTCCTCGCCCGGGCCGGCATGGGGTCGCGCCGCGCGTGCGAGGAACTGATCGAGCAGTCCAGGGTCGAGGTCAACGGCCAGATCGTCGTCGAGCAGGGCATGCGCGTCGATGTGCACCAGGACGAGATCAAGGTCGACGGTCTGACCGTCGCCGCCCAGTCGTACCTCTTCTTCGCGCTGAACAAGCCCGCCGGTGTCGTCTCCTCGATGGAGGACCCGGACGGCCGTCAGTGCCTCGGTGACTACGTCACCAACCGTGAGACGCGGCTCTTCCACGTCGGCCGGCTGGACACCGAGACCGAGGGCATCATCCTGCTCACCAACCACGGCGAGCTGGCGCACCGTCTCACCCACCCCAAGTACGGCGTGAAGAAGACGTACCTGGCCGCAATCCAGGGTCCGCTCCCGCGCGAGCTGGGCAAGCGCCTCAAGGACGGCATCCAGCTGGAGGACGGGTACGCCCGTGCCGACCACTTCCGGGTCGTCGAGAACACCGGCAAGAACTACCTGGTCGAGGTGACCCTCCACGAGGGCCGCAAGCACATCGTCCGCCGGATGCTGGCCGAGGCCGGCTTCCCGGTCGAGCGGCTGGTCCGGACGTCCTTCGGGCCGATCCCGCTGGGCGACCAGAAGTCCGGCTGGCTGCGCCGCCTGACCAACACCGAGGTGGGCATGCTGATGCGCGAGGTCGGCCTGTAACCCGCGGTCCGTCCGCTCCTGGGCCCGCGGCCGGTTCCTGCATTCGAATTTCGAACAGGAATCGGCCGCGGGCCTTCTGCTGCCGCCGTTCCGCCTTTATAGTCAGGGTGACTATTAAGGAGGCGGGTGTGAGTCTCGCGGACGTCCTCGATCCCCTGCAGCAACCTCTGGTGACGGTGCTGGGCACCCCGGTCAGCTGGACCGAGGCCCTCGGCTTCGGCAGCGGAGCGCTGTGTGTCTGGCTCGTGGCCCGCCAGCACCTCGCCAACTGGCCGATCGGCATCGCCAACAACCTCTTCTTCGTCCTGCTGTTCACCCAGTCCGGTCTGTACGCCGACGCCGGCCTGCAGATCGTCTTCATCGCCCTTGCCGTGTACGGCTGGTGGACCTGGACCCACGGGGGTGGACCGGGTTCGCCCGTCCTGCCGGTGCGCCGCACCACGCGCACCGAATGGGCCCGGCTGTGCGCGGCAGGGGTGGCGGGGACCCTCGCCCTGACCGTCCTGCTGGGCCGCGCCACCGACTCGACCGTGCCGTTCTGGGACGCCCTGACCACCGCGCTCTCCCTGGCGGCGACGTACGGGCAGTGCCGGAAACTGGTCGAGTCGTGGTGGCTGTGGATCGCCGCCGATCTGGTGTACATCCCGCTCTACATGTACAAGGAGCTGTACGCGACCTCCCTGCTGTACGTCGGGTTCCTGGCGCTGTGCCTGACCGGGCTGCGCAGCTGGAGGCGTGATCTCGCGGTGCGGCAGCGGGAGTTGACGGAGGCCGTGGCATGAAGCGGTACGCGCACGGGCTCGTGCTCGGCAAGTTCTACCCGCCGCACGCCGGCCATCACCACCTCGTCCGCACCGCCCGGGACCGCTGCGAGCGACTGACCGTCCTGGTCTGCGCCGCCTCCGTCGAATCGGTCCCGCTCGCCGACCGGACGGCCTGGATGCGGGAGGTGCACCCGGACGTACGGGTCGTCGGCGCCGTCGACGACACCCGGATGGATCTCCACGACCCGGCCGTCTGGGACGCCCACATGGCCGTCTTCACCGCGGCCGTCCCGGAACCGGTGGACGCCGTCTTCACCTCGGAGTCGTACGGGGACGAACTGGCCCGCAGATTCGGCGCCGAATCCGTCTGCGTCGACCCGGACCGTACCGTCTTCCCGGTCTCCGGCACCGCCGTCCGCAAGGACCCGGTCGGCTGCTGGGACTTCCTCGAACCGCCGGTACGAGCCGCGCTCACCCGCCGGATCGTGGTCCTCGGCGCCGAGTCCACGGGCACCACCACGATGGCCGGCGCCCTCGCCGACCACTACCGGCGGCGCGGTGGCGTCTGGGCGAGGACCCGGTACGTGGCCGAGTACGGGCGCGAGTTCAGCGAACGGAAGCTGGCCGCGCTGCGCGCCCGCCGGCCCCGGGCACAGTGGGAGGACGTCACCTTCACCACCGACGACTTCCCGCTGATCGCCGAGGCACAGAACGCCAAGGAGGAGGAGGCCGCCCGGACCGGGTCCCCGGTGCTCATCTGCGACACGGACTCCTTCGCCACCACCGTCTGGCACGAACGGTACGTCGGCGGCCGCAACCCGCTCGTCGAGGAGACCGCCGACCGGGTGGCCCACCATCTGTGGCTGCTCACCGACCACGAGGGCGTGGCCTTCGAGGACGACGGGCTGCGCGACGGCGAGCAGTTGCGCCCCTGGATGACCGACCGGTTCCGGGCCGAACTGACTCGCACGGGACGGGAGTTCATCGAACTGACCGGAACGCACGAGGAGCGGCTGAGGACCGCGGTCGACGCCGTCGACGCCGTGGTCGCGGCAGGATGGAACTTCGCCGCGCCCCTGCCGGAGCGGCGATGAGCAGCGCCCCCGTGGGCTACGACCCGCATGCCTTCGAACCGTTCGCCGTCACCGTCGACCTCGCCGTCTTCACGGTCCGCGGCGGACAGCTGCACGTCCTGCTCGTCGAACGCGGCGAGGACCCGTACAAGGGCCACTGGGCGCTGCCCGGCGGATTCGTCCTGCCCCGCGAGTCCGCCGAGTCCGCCGCCCGCCGGGAGCTGGCCGAGGAGACCGGCCTGACCGAGTCCACCGTCTCCGGCCTCCACCTGGAGCAGCTGCGCACCTACAGCGAGCCGGACCGCGACCCCAGGATGCGGGTCGTCTCCGTCGCGTACGCCGCACTCGTACCCGATCTGCCGGAGCCGCGCGGCGGCGGGGACGCCGCCAGCGCCCGCTGGTGGGACACCGGCGCGCTCGGCGCGCTCGCCTTCGACCACGACCGCATCCTCGGCGACGCGCACGACCGGATCGGCGCCCGGCTCGAATACACCTGCCTGGCCACCGCCTTCTGCCCGGCCGAATTCACCCTGGGCGAGCTCCAGCAGGTGTACGAGACGGTCTGGGGCGTCGAGCTCGACCGGCCCAACTTCCGGCGCAAGGTCCTCACCACGCCCGGATTCGTCCAGGCGGTGGAGGGGTCACCGCGCCGCACCGGAGGACGCGGAAAACCGGCCGCCCTGTACCGGGCGGGCGCCGCGACCGCCCTGCACCCCCCACTCCTGAGACCGGAAGGAAGAAGCACATGATCGTGACCAGGACCATGACCAAGGGTGCCGCCACCGGCGCGCTGACCGGGCTCGCGCTCGGCGACGCGCTGGGCTTCCCCACCGAGTTCAACAACGTGCCGTCGATCCTCGCCAAGTGCGGGCCGTGGCGGCAGATGCGGCTGCCGAAGCCCGCGATCGTCTCCGACGACACCCAGATGACGCTGGCCCTCGCGCGAGGCATACGTACCGCCATGGACCGCGGACTGCTCACCGCGCTGCGGATGGCCCGACCGGTACGCGAGGAGTTCGTCGAGTGGTACCACTCGCCGGACAACAACCGAGCCCCCGGCCGCACCTGCATGACCGCCTGCCGGCTGCTCGACAGCGATCGGCTCTGGCAGGAGGCCAGCCAGACCGGCTCCAAGGGGTGCGGCGCCAACATGCGGGTGGCACCGGTCGGACTCGTACCCGGGCTGAGCGAGGAACAGCGTTCCGGCGCGGCACAGCTGCAGGCGGCGCTCACCCACGGCCACCCCACGGCGCTCGCCGCATCCGATCTGATGGCGCGCGCGGTGCACCTGCTGGCGCAGGGGGCGGATCCAACCGGGCTGATCGGGCAGCTGCGCTCGTACGCGTACGAGAACAGCGGCCGCTACCTCACACGCTGGCTCGGCGACCTGTGGCGGTACGCGGGCGACGACTCCGGCGAGAGCTACATCCAGCGCGGCTGGGACGAGTGCCTGGCCGCACTGGCGCGTGTCCAGGACGCCCTGCAGGACCCGTCCCCCGAGGACGACCCGTGCGAGGCGACGGGCGACGGCTGGGTCGCCGAGGACGCCCTCGCCACGGCCCTGCACTGCTTCCTGCTCTTCCCCGACGAGCCGGTCACGGCACTGCGCCGGGCCGCCTGCACCCGTGGCGACTCCGACTCGATCGGCTGCCTGACCGGGGCGCTGGCCGGGGCGCATCTGGGGGCCCGGGCCTGGCCCAAGGAATGGTCGGAACGGATCGAGTACCGGAGCGATCTGCTGTCCCTGGGGGCGCTCTGGGACTCTTGACCCATGCACCAGGAATCGATACGCCTCGACGAAGCAGGGCTGCCGCTCACGGACTTCGGTCCGGTCCTCGCCGAAGAACCCGCACCGCTGCTGTTCGCCACGGTCTCCGGGGCGCACCTGTACGGGTTCCCGTCCCGGGACTCGGATGTGGACCTGCGGGGGGTGCACCTCCTGCCCGCGGATGACCTCGTCGGGCTGCGCGAGCCCGAGGAGACGCGCTCGCGGATGTGGGACCGTGAGGGGGTCGAGATGGACCTCGTCACTCATGACCTGCGGAAGTTCGTCCGGCTGATGCTGAAGCCGAACGGCTACGTGCTGGAACAGCTGCTGTCGCCGCTGGTGGTACGGACGAGTGGCCTGCACACCGAGCTGGTGGAGCTGGCGCCGCGCGTACTGACCCGCAACCACGCCCACCACTACCGGGGGTTCGCGAACACGCAGTGGCGGCTCTTCGAGAAGACCGGCGAGCTGAAGCCGCTGCTCTACACGTTCAGGGCGCTGCTGACCGGTATCCATCTGATGCGCAGCGGCGAGGTGCGGGCACATCTGCCGACACTGATCGCGGAGGTGGCCGCGCCGGGGTATCTGCCCGACCTGATCGCCGCGAAGGCGGAGGCGGAGCACGGGGGCGCGGAGGGCCTCGCCGGAGCCGGGGTGCCGGGGGACGTGGAGGCGCTGCACCGGGTGCTCGACGAGGCGCAGCGCGAGTCGGAGCTGCCCGAAACGCCGGGCGGCGCGGGCTTCGACGCGCTGCACGAACTCGTGGTGCGGGCGCGGTTGCGCGGCTGACAGCTCCTTCGTGGGCCGCCCGGCGGCGTCCGCGTGGCACCGGCGCCCACTGCCGGTGGCCGCGGTGCCGGTACCGGCGCTCAGCCGTTGCCGGACGACAGTGCCGAATCGCGACGGGTGCGGATCAGGAAGTCCTCCACCCTGGCGCGGTCCGGCTCGGCCGGCAGCGGGGAGCTCACCGCTGCCGCGTCGTTCTCCTCGGCCAGGCGGTTCATGCGGCGCTCGACCTCGGTCCAGGGGACCTTGCCGCGCTTCACCGCCAGGAGCTCCTCCCTGGCCGCACCCACATCGATGGTGAGTTCGCCCGTACGCAGCAGGTCCCTGCCGCTCGCCAGCAGCCGCAGCAGATGCATGGCGTGCTTCCAGCGCGGCGCACCGGACTGCCGGACGTCCGCCTCCAGCTTCTTGCGCTGCCCCAGCGCATAGCGGACGAAGGTCTGATGGGCGAGGCGCGACAGGAACGCGCCGCGCAGGGAGAGGAGTTCCTGGCCGACGGGGCCGGCGTGCTCCACCAGGGGCGAGTGCAGACACTCCAGGACGTTGGGGTTGGCCCGCAAGGCCAGCGCGCAGAAGCGTTCCAGCTCCCAGGAGAACTGCTCCTCCGCCGGGCCCTCGACATGGGTGGGAGGCTTCTCGAACCGCCAGAACATCGGGGTCGGCGCCAGGAACACGCCGCGCCGGTCGGTGTCACTGCCGTCCGTGGCGAGGCCGAAGGCGCGCGAGCCCATCACGCAGGAGTAGACCGTGTGGTCGCGTACGAGCGCCTCGGCATCGGGGGTGATCATGCGGGCGAGGGTACGGGAGACGGAGAAGGCCTAGCGGCCGGGGAGGTCCGTCGCAGGATCCTCCCCGGCCCGGGAGGTCCGCTGCCGGAACCTCCGCACGACGACGATCCGCGGGGATCCGGCTTGCACCCCGGCGGGCGGGCCGCCCTGGCGGGCCTCGGGTTCCGCCAGGACAGCCGGGTCACCCGAGCCGGATGGTGCCGCCGGACACGGTGATCTGCTCGGCGGGCAGTGGACGGGGCGCGGGTCCGGCCACGACCGTCGCGTCCGTGATGCTGTATTTGCTGCCGTGACAGGGGCAGTTGATGGTGCCGTCTTCGACCGAGGCGACGGTGCACCCGGCATGGGTGCAGATGGCGGAGAAGCCCTTGAACCGGCCCGCCTCGGGCTGGGTCACCACGACCTTCTGCTCCTCGAAGACTCTGCCACCACCGACCGGGATGTCGGAGGTCTTGGCGAGAGCCGTGCCGCTCGGGGTGGAACCCTGGGGAACCGCGGTGCTCTTCCCGGCGGTGCTCGGCGTCGCGCTCGCCGAGGTCTCGGATGCGGTGGTGCCGCCTCCGCCTCCGGACGATCCGCAAGCCGTGACCAGTCCGGCGGCGCCCACCGCGCCTGCCGTGAGTACTGTCCTTCGTCGTGCGTCCATGGATTGCTCCCTGTGGGGTGGTGCCGACACCGGGAGCGTGCTGCTCCCTGCATGGGCATCGTGTCCCCTCCGCCGCCGGGGACCCAGCAACGTGGCGGCACGCTCGCCCGAGTGGCACAAGCCCCGGTTCTGGCCGACATTGTCGATATTCCATCCCTTCCAGGAAGGCAGAACCATGGCGGGAAACGACCTCGGCGGTCTCCTGGGCGGCTTGCTCGGGAGCCGGAGCGGGGGCGCCGGGAACAAGATCTCCTGTACATCCCGGGATTCCCTGTACACCCCGGTTCTGCTCGCGGGCTGAGCCATGACACCTCCAGCGGCGGCGGACAGCAGCGATCCGCGTACGGCACGTGCCCGCGGCAGGGCCGTGGACGCCTGCGCGGAGATCGTCCGGCAGGCGGTCGAGGCACCGCATGCGCCGCCGCGCCCCGCTGACCTCGTACACCCATGGGCCGCGTGACACCGGTGGACCTTGCGTCGCGCAGGAGACTCCGCGTCTCACGGAGAGAGCACCTCGGCCGTCCGCCGCCCCACCCCTTTAGGCTGAAAACGCGCAGGCGGGCACGGGGGCAGGCGCGACGGTCATGAGTGAAGAAGCGTACGAGGAACTGAGGAGCCAGACGTGGCGGTACGAGCGGTCCGTGGAGCTGTCCAGCTGGAGCGGGACGAAGCAGGGCACATGGACGAGCAGGTCAGCAGCCTGCTCACCGCCATCCTGGAGCGCAACAGCCTGGTCGCGGACGATCTGATCAGCATCTGGTTCACGGCCACCCCCGATCTGCACAGCGACTTCCCGGCAGCCGCCGCACGCGGCATCGGCATCGTCGACGTTCCGCTGATCTGCGCCCAGGAGCTCGACATCGAAGGGGCGATGCCCCGTGTGGTGCGGATCCTCGCCCATGTCGAGACGTACCTTGCGAAGTCCGAGATCGCGCACGTCTACCTCGGCGCCACCGCCTCCCTCCGCAAGGACATCGCCCAGTGAGAACTGCCCTCGTCATCGGTACCGGCCTGGTCGGCACCTCCGCGGCCCTCGCTCTCGCCGGGCGCGGCGTCCATGTCCACCTCGTCGACCACGACCCGTCGTCCGCCCGCACCGCGGCCGCGCTCGGCGCCGGTACGGACGAGGCGCCCGACGGCCGCGTCGACCTGGCGATCGTCGCCGTACCGCCCGCCCATGTGGCCTCGGTCCTCGCCACCGCGATGCGTGACGGCGTCGCCCGCGGTTACCTCGACGTCGCCAGCGTCAAGGGAGGCCCCCGGCGCGAGCTGGAAGCCCTCGACGTCGACCTCACGCCGTACATCGGTACGCACCCGATGGCGGGCAAGGAGCGTTCGGGACCGCTGGCCGCCACCGCCGACCTCTTCGAGGGCCGCCCCTGGGTGCTCACCCCGACCCGGGACACCGACACCGAGGTCCTCAACCTCGCCCTGGAGCTGGTCGCGCTCTGCCGCGCGGTTCCGGTCGTCATGGACGCCGACGCCCACGACCGGGCCGTCGCGCTCGTCTCGCACACCCCGCAGCTGATCTCGTCGATGGTCGCCGCCCGCCTGGAGGAGGCCGACGAGACCGCCGTACGCCTCTGCGGCCAGGGCATCAGGGACGTGACCCGGATCGCCGCATCCGACCCCCGGATGTGGGTGGAGATCCTCTCCGCCAACCCCGGTCCCGTCGCCGACGTGCTCGCCGGGGTCGCCGCCGACCTCGACGAGACGGTACGGGCGCTGCGCAGCCTCCAGTCGGCCGACGACGGCAAGCGCCGCGAGGGCACCGACTCCATCGAGGGCGTGCTGCGCCGCGGCAACGCGGGCCGGATCAGGGTGCCCGGGAAGCACGGTGCGGCCCCCGCGGCGTACGAGATCGTGGCCGTGCTCATCAGCGACCGGCCGGGCGAACTGGCCGGGATCTTCGCGGACGCGGGCCGGGCCGGGGTCAACGTCGAGGACGTCCGCATCGAGCACGCCACCGGACAGCAGGCCGGTCTGGTCCAGTTGATGGTGGAGCCCAGCGCGGCCCCCGCACTGGCCGCCGCGCTGCGCGAGCGGGGCTGGTCGATCCGCCAGTAGGCCGTCCCGGGCCCCGGGGGCCCAGGCGGTTGTCCACAGGGGTGCATGGGCCCGTCCCGACACTCGGTAACCTTGTGCGGGGCGGGTTCGCGCGTCCCCGTCCCGCCCACCCCGCGTACCAGGAAGGTGTCCACCACCGTGGAAACCATAAGCGCCGCCGCCCGGACGGCCCCGGCCGCAGTGATCGTTGCCATCGACGGCCCCTCCGGCACCGGCAAGTCGAGCACGTCCAAGGCCGTCGCCGCCCACCTCGGCCTCAGCTACCTGGACACCGGCGCCCAGTACCGGGCGATCACCTGGTGGATGCTGAACAACGGCATCGACGTGCACGACGCCGCGGAGGTCGCGACCGCCGTGGACAAGCCGGTCATCGTCTCGGGTACGGACCCCACGGCCCCGACGATCACGGTCGACGGCGAGGACGCCGCGGGACCGATCCGTACGCAGGAGGTCACCTCCAAGGTCAGCGCGGTGAGCGCGGTCCCCGAGGTGCGTGCCCGGATCACCGAGCTGCAGCGGTCGATAGCGGCGAGCGCCGAGTCCGGCATCGTCGTCGAGGGCCGTGACATCGGCACCACCGTGCTGCCCGACGCCGACCTCAAGATCTTCCTGACCGCCTCCCCGGAGGCCCGCGCGGCCCGCCGCAGCGGCGAGATCAAGGGTTCCGACCTGGCCTCCACCAAGGAGGCGCTGGTCGAGCGGGATGCCGCGGACTCCAGCCGGAAGACGTCGCCGCTCGCCAAGGCGGACGACGCGGTCGAGGTGGACACCACCGAACTCAGCCTCCAGCAGGTCATCGAGTGCGTCGTCACCCTCGTCGAGGAGAAGCGGGCCGCGAAGTGATCCCTGCCACGGGGACGCCCACGCTGCGTGGAGCGGCGGTCGGGCGCGGGATCGGCATCGGGTTGATGTACGGGCTGTGGAAGCCCCGCGTTCTCGGTGCGTGGCGGGTTCCCGCCTCCGGACCCGTCATACTCGCGGTGAACCACTCCCACAACATCGACGGGCCGATGCTGATGGGCACCGCGCCCCGGCCCGTGCACTTCCTGATCAAGAAAGAGGCGTTCGTCGGCCCCCTCGACCCGTTCCTGCGCGGAATCGGGCAGCTGAAGGTGGACCGTACGAGCGCCGACCGCACCGCCATCACGCAGGCCCTCGGCGTGCTGCAGAACGGCGGGGTGCTCGGGATCTTCCCCGAGGGCACCAGGGGTGAAGGAGACTTCGCCTCGCTGCGGGCCGGGCTCGCGTACTTCGCGGTACGCAGCGGGGCGCCGATCGTGCCCGTGGCCGTTCTGGGAAGCACCGGGCGCGGCGGGCGGTTGGTATCGGCACTGCCGCCACTGCGCAGCCGGGTCGACGTCGTCTTCGGGGACGCCTTCGAAGCCGGTGACGGAAGCGGCCGGCGGACCCGGAAGGCGCTGGACGAGGCGACGGTACGGATCCAGGGGCGGCTGACCTCGCACCTGGAGCACGCCAGGCGTTTCACCGGACGCCAGGTAAAACTTGAGACCTGAGTAGTGGTCCGCGTGATCGTGGACCATCGATGATGATGCAAAGAGGAACGGACTTCATGAACGACCAGATTCACTCCGACAGCTCGGACCACGAGCACGGAGCGCTTGGCGACGCCGAGTACGCGGAGTTCATGGAGCTCGCCGCGCAGGAGGGCTTCGACGTCGAGGACGTCGAGGGCGCGATCGACGAGGCGGGTCACGGACCGCTGCCCGTCCTCGCCGTCGTCGGCCGCCCCAACGTCGGCAAGTCGACCCTGGTGAACCGGATCATCGGACGCCGTGAGGCGGTCGTCGAGGACAAGCCCGGTGTCACCCGGGACCGCGTCACCTACGAGGCCGAATGGGCCGGCCGCCGCTTCAAGGTCGTCGACACCGGCGGCTGGGAGCAGGACGTGCTGGGTATCGACGCCTCCGTCGCCGCCCAGGCCGAGTACGCGATCGAGGCGGCCGACGCGGTCGTCTTCGTCGTCGACTCGACCGTCGGCGCGACCGACACCGACGAGGCCGTCGTCAAGTTGCTGCGCCGGGCCGGCAAGCCCGTCGTACTCTGCGCCAACAAGGTCGACGGCCAGAGCGGCGAGGCCGACGCCACCGCCCTGTGGTCGCTCGGTCTCGGCGAGCCGCACCCGGTCTCCTCGTTGCACGGCCGCGGTACCGGCGACCTGCTCGACGCCGTGCTCGAAGCACTGCCCGAGGCCCCGGCCCAGCGCTTCGGCACCGCGCTCGGCGGTCCGCGCCGCATCGCGCTCATCGGCCGTCCGAACGTCGGCAAGTCCTCGCTGCTGAACAAGGTGGCGAACGAGGACCGCGTCGTCGTCAACGAAATGGCCGGCACCACCCGTGACCCGGTCGACGAGCTGATCGAGCTCGGCGGCATCACCTGGAAGTTCATCGACACGGCCGGTATCCGGCGCCGCGTCCACCTCCAGGAGGGCGCGGACTACTACGCCTCGCTGCGTACCGCGGCCGCCGTCGAGAAGGCCGAGGTCGCCGTCGTCCTGATCGACGCGAGCGAGTCCATCAGCGTCCAGGACCAGCGCATCATCACCATGGCCGTGGAGGCCGGGCGCGCGATGGTGATCGCGTACAACAAGTGGGACAACCTCGACGAGGAGCGCCGCTACTACCTGGAGCGCGAGATCGAGACGGAGCTCGCGCAGGTCGCGTGGGCCCCGCGGGTCAATGTCTCGGCGGTCACCGGTCGCCACATGGAGAAGCTGGTTCCGGCGATCGAGACCGCGCTCGCAGGCTGGGAGACGCGTGTTCCCACCGGGCGGCTGAACGCCTTCCTCGGTGAGATCGTCGCCTCCCACCCGCACCCGGTCCGTGGCGGAAAGCAGCCCAGGATCCTCTTCGGTACCCAGGCCGGCACCAAGCCGCCGCGCTTCGTGCTGTTCGCCTCCGGCTTCCTGGAGCACGGTTACCGCCGCTTCGTCGAGCGCCGGCTGCGCGAGGAGTTCGGCTTCGACGGGACCCCGATCCACATCTCGGTGCGGGTCCGCGAGAAGCGCGGCCGCAAGAAGTGACGCCGGGTTCCTCCGGCGGCGGTCGGGCCTGAACCGTCGCCGGGGCCGGTCCTCCGGCGCAGGGCGTGATGAGTCCCGGACGCCGTGAAGATCACGGACTGGAAGAGGCCCCGGACAGACACGCAGAAGCCCCGGACCGTTCCCGCAGGAACGGTCCGGGGCTTCTGCCGTACGGTCAGGCGCCCCGGGATCCCGGGGGCAGCGCCGCCGGGGTGGCGCGCCCGGCATGGCGGCCGACCCGCTGCCAGGAGCCGAGGCTTCCGGCGTGCGCGCCCTGTGCGCCCGGGCCGGAGTGGCCCGATGACCCGGAGTGGGCACTCCGCGAGGTGCGGCTGCCGAACAGCCCGGCACCGAAGGCCATGAAGGCCAGCTCGTCCTCGCCGCTCCGGTCACCCGGCAACGCCCGGAACGACCGGCGGTACTCGGAGTACAGCGCGTCGTAGATCGGGGTGTGGGACTGACCGCTCGATGGGTCCCGGGACGGGCGCATGGCAGGGATCGGGCGCTGGTGGGAGGGGTCGTATGAGTGCACGTATGTGCCAACGACCCCGCCGTCCGTCGGATGCGGGCCCGGCGGAGAAATCGCGGTCCGCTGCGGGTGCGAGCGCACGGACATGATCAGGTACCGGCGAGCGGCATGGCCGCCGCGACCAGGAGACCGCCGGCCGCCGCCTTCTCCAGGGCATCGCGCAGCAGGTCCTCGCGGGGCTGCTGCCCGATCGATCCCGCGGGGGCGGCGAAGACGAGAACGGTCTGCGACTTGTTGACCGCGGCCCGCCAGCCCTCGGTGACCTGGAGCGGCGCGTGGGCCTGCCACCAGGCGACAGGGGCGCCGCCGCCCGTACCAGGCTGCAGCACGGCGTGCAGCTGGCCCATCGCGAGCAGGATCGACCAGCCGTGCAGCATGGCGGGCACATGGTCCACCCGGTGCACCGGATGGAAGCCCTGCTCCAGCAGGAGCTGGAGGAACTCGTCGCCTCCGCTGCCGTCGGTGCCGGGGCGGGAGATCCCCCCGGTCGGTTCGACCACCAGCGCCGGGTGGAGCTCGTCCTCGATCAGGACGAGACCGCTGGTGATGCCCAGGACGGCCTGGTCGGGCAGGAGCCCGTCCGGGCTCTCCGGCTCGCTGCCGGTGATGCTGCGCACGGCGCCCTGCAGCTGCTCCTCGGAGACCTGGACGACCTGGGAGGGGATGCAGCTCGCGTGGGCGAAGGCGAGAACGGCGGTTTCGTCGCCGACGAACAGCACCGTGCTGGTGCGTTCCTGCTCGGAGTCGCCGGGGGTGCGGCAGGAGGTGCAGTCGTAGCTGCCTGGGGCGTTGTCGCCGACGAGCAGCCGATCGGCTTCGGCGTCGCCGATCTCGGCGCGTACGTCCTCGCTGACGTCGAGCATGCGCGGCACGGGGTGGCTCCTCGAACTCGGTGCGTGCGCCGGGCGGTTCCCGGCTCATGAAGAGACAACGGGCGATCCGTGGCCGGGGTCACGCGCGAAAGGGAACGGAATCGAACCATCCGGCGCAGAGGGTGAATGAGGGCCCGGAAGTGTTTACTCCCGGTCGATACCGGCTGATCGGAGGCGTTCTGGCGCGAAGGGGACGGCAGAGGACCGGTTCACGACAGGTCGACAAATCATGAAATCGGCGAACACGGAAGTGGCCGGAACTCGTCGTTACCTTGTGCGACGTGGCGCATGGTTCCCGGGTCTGTGGCATGCGGCCGCCTGCCCCAAGGTGTCGATTTTCCGTCACCGGGCCGCTCCCGCGCCAGGTGTCCGGCGGGTGCGCGGATGAGTCACCTTGTCGACCCGCACGTCGAATCCGGCCCGCAACGGTGTCGGCGGATGGCCGATCGCGACGAGGACAGCAGCTGTCCTCGACCGCTGGCAGACTCCGGGCCATGTTGGAGACCTCAGCACGACTGCTGCGCCTGCTCTCACTGCTGCAGGCCCACCGGGACTGGTCCGGCGCCGATCTCGCCGACCGGCTCGGCGTCACGCCCCGGACCGTACGGCGGGACGTGGACAAGCTGCGCGAGCTCGGTTATCCGGTCAACGCCAGCCCCGGCACCGGCGGCGGCTATCAGCTGGGCGCCGGAGCCGAGCTGCCACCGTTGCTGCTCGACGACGAGGAGGCGGTCGCCGTCGCGGTCGGGCTGCGCACCGCGGCGGGACAAGGCGTCGAGGGCATCGGGGAGACCTCCGTACGCGCACTCGCCAAGCTCGAACAGGTCCTGCCGAACCGGCTGCGCCGCCGGGTGAGCGCGCTGAGCACCTTCACGGTTCCCATGCTGCGGGGCCCCGGCGCGTCCACCGTGGACCCGGGCGTCCTCACCGAGCTGGCCGGAGCCTGCCGGGACGGCGAGCGGCTGCGTTTCAGCTACCGGGCCCACGACGGCTCCGTGTCGCGGCGGACCGTGGAACCGCACCGGCTGGTGTGCACCGAGCGCCGCTGGTACCTCGTCGCCTGGGACACCGAGCGCGCGGACTGGCGGACCTTCCGGGCGGACCGGATCACCCCCACCCCGCCGCACGGCCCGCGATTCGCCCCGCGCCGTCCGCCGGCCGATGACCTGGCCGCCTACGTCTCCGAGGGCGTCTCCACCACCGTGTACGCGACCCGAGCGGTGATCCGGCTGAACGTGCCGGCCGAGCGGGCCGCCGAACGGATCTCCCCCTCCTCCGGAACGCTGGAGCCGATCGACGGGGAGAGCTGTCTGCTGCGCACCGGGGCGGCGAGCCTCGACGTCCTGGTCATCCACGTGATGCTCATGGGCTTCGACTTCGAAGTCGTCGAGCCGGGCGAGCTCATCGACGCGATCAGGACGGCCCGGGACCGGCTGTCCCGGGCGCTCGGCTGACGAGGGCCGTGTTCTTTCGGCTGTCAACTCGCTGTGTCCGGTATACGGGCGGCTGCGGGCGACGGTACCGGTCCGATGGTGTGGATATCGTGACCAGAGATAAGTCTGTCGTAAGGGAGCGTGAATTCCGGGCGACGGACTCATTTTTGAGCGTATTACGGAGAGGAAATTCCAGCCGACTGGTACGTGACATTCCGCTTGTTTTCCCGGGCCGTTTCGTGATCGTTTATCGACGCGCGTGATTACTGTGCGTCGGCTTGGAGATCGCACGTTCGGGTGAAGCAGTTCGAAGGAAACCGGCGTGGTGATCCTGTGACACAAGTGTGACCGGCGGAGGACGTGAGCATGTTGCGCCGTGCGCCCGGCGTCCGGCTTCCTCAGCCGTGCGGGGCCGCCTACGGTGGGAGACATGACACCTGTACCGACCACTCCCGCACAGCCCGACGACACTCCTGACGCGTATGTCGGCCTCGCCGCCCAAGCCGCCGAGCGACGGGCCAGGGCGCGCGGCTGGCACACCGTCAGAGCTCTGCCGCCGGGCTCGATCATCACCATGGAGTTCCGGGCCGGGCGGATCAACTTCGAGGTCGACGAATCCGTGGTGACCCGCTGCTGGGTGGGGTGAGGCGCTGCCCGGCACCCCCGCCACGGTCAAGGCCCCGACCTCGGTCGGGGCCTTGACCGTGCGTGGGGAGAGGCGGTGCGTACCCTCCCCGGAGTCCGGGGCGCGGTGCGTCAGCCGCCGGCCACCGGCCGGGCCGGGCTCGTGCCGCCGCGCGGAGCGCGGTCCGCGTGCGGCGGGCGGCGGCTGCCGGCCGGCGTCACGGGGGTCCGCTCCGAGCGCACCGCGTGCACCGTGTGGGCCCGCGGCCTGGTTCCGGGCGCCGGAGCCGCGGCCGCCGGGCGGCCGCCCGCGGCGACCGGTTCGAGCGGCGGGTTCCCTTCCGCGCCGTCCGCGCCGCCGGGCTGCGGCAGCAGTACGGTCCGGGGTCCGCCGACGCCGACCGGGACGGGCACCGGGGGCGCCGTCCTGCGGCGTGCACGCCACTGCTCGCGCACCGCGAAGATCCAGTCCTCGGTACGGGTGATCAGCGGCTCGACCCACGGCAGACCCAGCAGGATCAGCAGCCCCGCGGTCCAGCCGAGCAGTACATCGCTCAGCCAGTGCGTACCGAGATAGACGGTGGTGAGGCCGACGCCGAGCGAGACCACCGCCGACACCGCCGACAGGTAGCGCCTGGCCCGCGGGGTGGTGGCCAGGTAGGCGAGGATCCCCCAGGTCACCACGGCATTCGCGGTGTGCCCGGACGGAAATATATCGCCGCCGGCGAAGAGCTCCGCGGAGCCGATCTGGGTCGCGTAGTGCGGGCCCAGCCGGCCGAGACCGAGCTTGACGGCGCCCACGGTCAGATTGAGCAGCAGCAGCGAGGCGCCCAGCGTCAGCAGGGGCCGCAGGGTGTGCTGCCGCCAGGAACGCCAGCCGAGCCAGCAGGCGACCATCACGGCCGTGGGGCCTCGCTGGCCGAGCACGACGTAGTAGTCGAGGAAGGCGTGGATTCCGGGCCACTGCTGGTACGGCCGGAACAGCATGACCTTCCAGTCCAAGGTCACCAGCCATGACCCGATCAGCACGGCAAAGACGATGGCGAGATAGAACGCCAACGTCCCGCCGAAGAGGGCGATGCGGTGACGACTCATCCGCGGTGCCTCTATCTTCGGCGGTTCCGGCTCCCGGTCCAGCCGGGCAAAGATGTCGGTACGCACCCAATCGACGTTACAGCGAGTGAGTGCACGATCTGGTCGATCCGGCGGGTTTGTGATGACGATGTGATGTGGACTATGTCTCAGCCGGACTGATTCTTCCGGCCCGTCGATGAATCCCGGAGTCCTTTCGTTTCATTTCTTCCGTGCTTTTTTCGGAAGGGTGTTTGGGTATTGGCGCATAAGTGGAGAGCCTTGCTGCTGTCCATTCACCCGGCCGCGGGGGCGGGCGGACGGGCGGCGCCGGACCGGCCGCGGAGCCGGTCCGCCGAGCGCCGGAGGGCGATCCGGAGTGGCGTACGCCACACTCCGTGAGCTGCCGAGGTATGAGATGGGCCACGTGTGGGAACACCGAACTCGCGTACGCTGACGGATCACTCGCCCGTCGATGCCGGGCCTGGAGGGACAGCGCACGCTGCATTCCCGATTGGCCTGCCGAGCGCGAGGACCTTTTGGGAGGTACATGCATGTCCGGGACGACCACAGCCCGATTGCGGCTGCGCGCAGCCGCCGACGGCGCCAATCGATGGGTCGTCCTGGTCGTCCTCTGTCTCAGCCTGCTCCTCGTTGCGCTCGACGCGACCGTGCTCCATGTCGCGGTCCCGGCGGTCTCCGAGGACCTGCGGCCCAGCGCCGTCGGACTGTTGTGGATCGTGGACGCCTACCCGCTGGTCTGCGCCTCGCTGCTGATCCTCTTCGGAACCCTCGGGGACCGGGTCGGCCGCCGCCGCATCCTGTTGCTCGGCTACGCCCTCTTCGGTATCGCCTCCGGGGTCGCAGCGATGGCGGACAGCCCGGGCGTCCTCATAGCGGCGCGCGCGCTGCTGGGCGTCGGCGGCGCGATGATCATGCCCGCGACGCTGTCGGTCCTCCGTCAGGTCTTCCCCGACCGGCGTGAACGTGCCGTCGCGATCGGGGTGTGGAGCGCGGTCGCGGCTGTCGGCGCGGCCACCGGGCCGGTCGTCGGCGGCTTCCTCGTCGAGCATTTCTGGTGGGGCTCCGTCTTCCTCGTCAACGTCCCGCTGATGGTCCTGATCCTTCCGGTGGCACGGCTGCTGCTGCCCGAGTCACGCGGCAGCAACGACGGCCCCTGGGACGTGCTCGGTGCGCTGATGGCCGCGGCCGGAGTGCTCGGTGTCGTTTTCGGTGTGAAGCGAGCGGGCACCGGCGGGGGCGTTCTCGGCCCCGCCACCCTCGTGCCGCTGGTGCTCGGGGCCGTGCTGATCATCGCGTTCGTCCGCAGGCAGAAGCGCCGTACCCACCCGCTGATCGACATGGGGATGTTCACGCGGCCGGCCTTCTCCACCGCGGTGGGCTGCATCGTCCTGGCAATGCTGGCCCTGGTCGGTCTGGAACTGATCGCCGTCCAGTACCTGCAGCTGGTCCTGGGCCTCAGCCCGCTGGAGACCGGACTGCGGCTGCTGCCGCTCACCTTCGCCGCGATGGCCGCGGGCGCCACCGGCTCGTACACCCTGCGCCGGATCGGGCCGCGCCGGATGGTCGGCTGGGGCTTCGTGCTCACGGCGGCCTCGGTACTGATCCTGACCCTGATGGGGCAGCACGACCGCCCCGCCCTGCTGACCGTGGCGTTCGTCGTGCTCGGTTTCGGGCTCCAGTCCACGCTCTTCGGAGCGTACGAATCGATGCTCAGCGAGGCCCCCGCCGACCGGGCGGGCGGGGCGGCCGCCATCGGCGAGACCTCGTACCAGCTGGGCGCCGGCATGGGGATAGCCCTGCTGGGCAGTGTCATGAACGCCGCCTACACACCCGGGCTGGCGCGCCTCCACGGGGAGGGCGTCCCGGCCGGGGCGTCCACCGACGCGTCGCACTCGCTGGGTGAGGCCTACCAGATCGCGTCCCGGCTCGGCGGTCCGCTGGGTGAGGTGCTGCGGAACACGGCCCGGCACGCCTTCATCCATGGACTGCACGTCACGCTGCTGGTCAGCGCCGCGCTGCTGCTGCTCGGCGCGCTCGCCGCGCTGCGACTGCCACGGGTGATGGAGTGCCCGCCGGCCGCGCCCTGTGAGCTCCGCGAGGGGGCCGGCGCCGACGCTCCCCGTACCTCCCGGGCGATCCCCGCTTCCCGCGGTGGCGCGGCCGGGCACCGTCCGGAGCGCCCTCTTCCGCTGCCCGCGCGGCGGCAGCCCGCCGAGGCCGCGGGCTCTGGACGGGCGGCACACTGAGCCGTAACGTCAGCGCGACGCCATAACTAACACTGCTAGTTTTAGTACCGTGCGAGCCGCCGGAGGCACCCTCATGTCCACCACCGAGTCCGCGAAGCCGTCCAGGACGTCGAAGCTCCCGCCGTTCGATCCCGGTGACCCGATCGGCATCGACGATCTGCTCGATCCCGAGGACCTCGCGATCCGCTCCAGTGTCCGTGCCTGGGCCACCGACCGGATCCTGCCGCACGTCGCCGAGTGGTACGAGGCCGGCGAACTGCCCGGCATCCGCGAGCTGGCCCGCGAACTCGGCTCGCTCGGCGCCCTGGGCATGTCCCTCCAGGGGTACGGCTGCGCGGGCGCCACCGCCGTCCAGTACGGACTGGCGTGTCTGGAGCTCGAAGCGGCGGACTCCGGAATTCGCTCCCTGGTCTCCGTGCAAGGCTCCCTGGCCATGTACGCCATCCACCGCTACGGCTCCGAGGAGCAGAAGCGGCAGTGGCTGCCGGGCATGGCGGCCGGCGAGATCATCGGCTGCTTCGGGCTCACCGAACCGGACCACGGCTCCGACCCTGCCGGGATGCGCACGTACGCCAAGCGCGACGCAGGGGGAGACTGGATCCTCGACGGCCGCAAGATGTGGATCACCAACGGTTCGGTGGCCGGGGTCGCCGTCGTCTGGGCGCAGACCGACGAGGGCAGCGGTGGCAGCGGCATCCGCGGCTTCGTCGTGCCGGCCGGCACCCCCGGATTCTCCGCACCCGAGATCAAGCACAAGTGGTCGCTGCGCGCCTCCGTCACCAGCGAGCTGGTCCTCGACGATGTGCGGCTGCCCGCCGACGCCGTACTTCCCGGGGTGGCCGGCCTGCGCGGCCCGCTCAGCTGTCTCAGCCACGCCCGCTACGGCATCGTCTGGGGAGCCATGGGCGCGGCGCGGGCGAGCTTCGAGGCAGCGGTCGACTACGCGAAGACCCGGGAACAGTTCGGCAGGCCGATCGGGGGTTTCCAGCTCACTCAGGCCAAGCTCGCGGACATGGCCGTCGAACTGCACAAGGGCATCCTGCTCGCCCACCATCTGGGCCGTCGGCTGGACGCGGGCACGCTCCGCCCGGAACAGGTCAGTTTCGGAAAGCTCAACAATGTGCGGGAGGCCATCGAGATCTGCCGCACCTCGCGCACGATCCTCGGTGCCAACGGGATCTCGCTGGAGTACCCGGTGATGCGGCACGCGACGAATCTGGAGTCGGTGCTCACCTACGAGGGCACCGTGGAGATGCACCAACTGGTGCTGGGCAAGGCGCTCACCGGCCTGGACGCATTCCGGTAGAACGGGACGCCGGCCGGACCGGTCCGGCGAGCGCCCTGCTCAGCTCTGGTTGAAGAAGCCGTCGGCCGGCTTGCCGGCGGCTTCGCTGAGTACCTGGGTGTCGGCCGGGGTCAGCAGGAACACCCGGGTGGCCACACGGTCGATCGACCCGCGCAGTCCGAAGATCAGCCCCGCGGCGAAGTCCACGACGCGCTTCGCGTCGGAGGGGTCCATGGCCGTGAGGTTGATGATCACCGGGACGCCGTCCCGGTAGAGCTCGCCGATGCTGCGCGCGTCCCGGAAGCTGTCCGGGGTGACGGTGGCGATGCGGCGGCCGGTCTCCTCGGCCGCTTCGGAGACCACCTGCACGCGTGGGTCGGTCACCCAGGCATTGCCGGTCCCGGTCCGTGCACCCTCGGCGTACTCGTCGTCGTCGTAGTAACGCTCGTCGTTGTCCTCTACGAGGCCCAGCCAGGCACTCGCCTTGCGCACCGATCCCATGGACGCCTCCTCTCACCGCGGTTCCTTGGTGTTCCGCATCTCTTTCGTATCCCTATGGTCGACCATGATGCGGATCGTGCGCCAAGTGGATAGTCGGCGTGGAGGCGATTCGTGACGCTACTGGTGCAGAACATGTGGCGATTCGTCAAGGTTCCTCCTGCGTTGGGGCCCTGACGGAAAGAAAATATGATGCGCCGGTCCGTACGGGTGATATGGGGGACGTACGGGTGAACGGGTCACTCGATACGATGCCCGTCGCGCACCCGCACGAGTGCGGCGCACAGGTGAACGACTCCCGGGGGACCGTCGTGTTCGGAATAGTCAGGCCCTGTACCCACCGGTTGTCCGACGGACTCAAGACCGAGTGGATGGCCCATCTCTGCGGCCTCTGCCTCGCACTCCGCTCGGACCACGGACAGTTCGCCAGGATCGTCACGAACTACGACGGGCTTATCGTCTCGGTCCTGACGGAGGCTCAGACCGAGCGCGACCCCGGCCGCCGGCGCACCGCGGGGCCCTGTCCGCTGCGGTCCATGCGGACTGCGCCGGTGGCCCGCGGCGAGGGCGCCAGGCTCGCGGCAGCCGTCTCGCTGGTGCTCGCCTCGGCGAAGGTACGGGACCACGTCGCGGACCGGGACGGGCTGTTGAAGCGGCGTCCGGTCGCCGCGGCGGCCCGCCGGGTCGCCGCCGGCTGGGACAGGGCCGGGGCGCGCACCGGCGCACAGCTGGGCTTCGACACCGCGCTCCTCGTCGAAGCGGTCGACCGGCAGACCGTCATCGAGCGGCTGGCCGGACCCGGCACCCCGCTGCTGACGGTCACCGAGCCCACCGAGACGGCCACCGCGGCGGCCTTCGCCCACACCGCCGTACTCGCCGGCAAACCGCGGAACGCCGAGCCGCTCGCCGAGGCCGGCCGCCTCTTCGGGCGGCTCGCACATCTGCTGGATGCCGTGGAGGACCAGGAGGCTGACGCGGCGTCGGGTGCCTGGAACCCGCTCACCGCGACCGGGACCTCGCGCGCCGAGGCCCGCCGGCTGTGCGACGACGCGCTGCGTGGCGTACGGCTGGCGCTGAGCGACGCCGAATTCACCGACGACAAGCTGGCGCACGTCCTGCTCGTGCACGAACTGCGCCGCTCGGTGGACCGCGCGTTCGCGGACGGGACCTGCTCGCACCGGGTGGCCGCGCACCCGGCGGACGGACCCGGTGTCACCGGAGCCTTCGGCCCGCCGCCCGGCAACCCGTACGCACCGGACGGCCCCGGCAGCCCCTTCGGCCCGCTGTCGCCACCGCCCGAGCCGCCGCGCGACCGGCGCGGGCTGATCGTGGGCTGCCTGGTGTGGGCCGGACTCGCCTGCACCTGCCAGATGTGCTGCGGAACCTTCGAGGACCCGTGGAGCCGGCAGCGCCGCGAAGGGCTGTGCAGCCAGTGCGACTGCAGTGACTGCAGCGACTGCGGCGATCTCTGCAACTGCTGCGGCAACTGCGGGGACTGCTGCAGCAACTGCGACTGCTGCGACTGCGACTGCGGGTGCGACTGCTGATCCGTCCGCGGCGCGTGTGCCGGCCGTGGTCACTTGATCTCGGGCGGCGAGATCTGCGAGGTCCCGATCGCCGATGCGCCGATGCCCCACTTCTTCAGGATGCGGTCGTACGTCCCGTCCGCCTTCAGCCCGTTGACCGCCGCCTGGAACGCGGGCGCCAGCGGGGTGCCCTTCTTGAACGCGAACCCCACGTCGAGCCGCTTGAACTCGTTGAGGAAGCGCACCCCCTCCTGCCGGCTCACCGCGTAGCGCAGCCCGTTGATGGTCGACATCACCACATCGCTGCGGCCCTGCTGGAGCGAGGCCCAGATCGCGCTCGGATCGGAGTAGGTCTTGACGTCGTACGGCTTCTTGCCCGCGTCGCCGCACCGGTGCCGGTTCTCCTCCAGCGTCACCTCGAAGGTGGTGCCCGCCGCGGTGCCCACGGTCAGACCGCAGAGCTGGGTGAGGTCGGTGACCTTCGACAGCTTGCTGTCGTCGCGGACCGCGAAGCCCTGCCCGTCATTGAGGTAGGTGACGAAGTCGATCGTCCTGCGCCGCTCGTCGGTCACCCCGAAATTGCCGGTGCCCACGTGGTACTTCCCGCTGCCCAGCGCGGGCAGGATCGCCTCGAAGGCCGCCACCTCACGCTTCGGCTTCAGCCCCAGCGCCCGGGCCACGGCGTCCGCGAAGTCGATGTCGGTGCCGGCCACGGTCTTCCCGTCGGGCAGGTAGGTCGCGCCGGGCGGCGAGCCGACGCTGGCGGCGATGGTGAGCGTGCCGGAGGCGCGCACACGGTCGGGCAGCAGCGCCGCGGCGTCCTTGTTCTTCCTCACCGACGACACGACGTCACGTGTCGGGATTCCCCCCTCTGCGGCGGCTGGCCCGGCCGCGCCGGCCGGTGCGGCCGCCGGACCGCCGGACCCGCATGCGGTGAGAGCGAGAGCGGCTACGGTGACCAGCGCGAAGGCAACGGTGTGCCGGGTACGGGGCATGAGATGTGGTTCTCCAGGTTCGTCGGCCACGAACCGACAGCCGGACAGCGCGAAGAGACGCGCCGCGGCGGCACGTTCACGGGCCGGGGCGGAGGCGGAGCGGAGGAACGTCCAGGACACGGATGACGCCCGGAACGGCGAACGGCGCGAGGGGAGGGCGCAGCGATGTTGTGTACGTGAAGACACGCAGGGAGGAGTGCTCAGGCGCCGGACGCGGCGCGCGGCAGGGAGGTGAAGAACCGCAGGGGGTCAGCTCAACAGGAGGAGGACCACACGCGACCGAGGTCGATGTGGGAGCGCTTGACCAGCCACTGCTGCGAATGCATGGCCCAAGTGGAACAGCGATCCGGCGGTCCGTCAACCGAGTCGGGACGTATGACTCACAGTGTGGACAGGCTTGACAACCTGCCGTGAACACCGATTACCTCAGGCACGGATCGCGTTGAGGGGCCCGGTCCGTGTTGTGTTGTCCGTGAAGGCACGTCCCGTGTTCGATCTCTGCATCCACGGAGCCTTCGCATGTCTGCGCAGACCGATGCCTTCCCTCAATCACACCCGGCGCCGCTCTCGAAGGACGGCGGCGCGAGTCAGGACGCCGAACGGCTCCGGATCGTCCCGGTACGCCGAACAGGTCAGTGGGCGGCCGCCGTTGCGGTCCTGCTGCTGCTCGCCCTGGCACTCGACTCCGTCATCCGCAACGACGCCTTCCAGTGGGATGTCGTGGGCGACTACTTCACCACCGCGTCCGTCCTGCGCGGCCTAGGCCTCACCCTGTGGCTCACCGCGCTCGTCATGACGCTCGGCTTCGCCCTCGGGACGCTGCTCGCCGTCTTCAGGCTTTCGGGCAACCGCGTCCTGCAGTCGGTGAGTTGGGGGTACATCTGGCTCTTCAGATCCACTCCGATCCTGGTCCAGCTGCTCTTCTGGTTCAACATCGGCGCGCTGTACCCGGAGATCCTCGGCGTCCGTACGGTGAATCTGCTCGGACCCGTCACGGTCGCCGTCGTCGGACTCACCCTGCATGAGGCCGCCTATGCGGCGGAAGTCGTCCGCGGCGGCATCCTCTCCGTCGAGCGCGGACAGATCGAGGCCGCCCAGTCGCTGGGCCTCGGGCCCTGGCGCCGGCTCCGCCGGATCGTGCTGCCGCAGGCGATGCGGTCCATCGTGCCGCCCGCCGGGAACATGCTGATCGGCACCCTCAAGGGCACTTCGATCGTCAGCATCATCGCCGTGCAGGACCTGCTGTACTCCGTGCAGCTCGTCTACCACCGCACCTACCAGGTCATTCCGTTGCTGCTGGTCGCCACCCTCTGGTACGTGGCAGTCACCTCGCTCCTCGGCATCGGCCAGCACTACGTCGAACGGCACTATGCGCGCGGCACGGCCGGTGCCCGGTGAACGGTGCAGCGGCCCTCGTGATCGTCGGCGCCGGGCCGCGCGGCACCGGCCTCGTCGAGCGCATCGCCGCCAACGCCCCGGAGCTGTACGAGGGCCACCGGCTCGACATCCATCTCGTCGACCCGCACCCGCCGGGCGGCGGCCGCATCTGGCGGCACGACCAGTCCCCGCTGCTCTGGATGAACTCCATGGCGGAGGACGTCACCATGTTCACCGACGACACGGTCCAGCAGCAGGGACCGGTACGGCCGGGACCCGCGCTGCACGCCTGGGCGGCGGACGTCCGCGAAGGGCGCGTCACTCTCGACGCCGAGCCCGGACTCCTCGCCGAGATACGGGAGCTGGGCGGTCAGAGCTTCCCCAGCAGGCGGCTGCAGAGCGCCTATCTGGGGTGGGTGTACGAGCAGGCGGTCACCGGGCTCCCGCCGGGCATCACCGTGCACGAACACCGTGGGTACGCCGTGCGCGTCACCGGCCCGCGCGGCGGCCGTCAGCGCGTCTGGCTCCAGGGCCGCGACGAGCCGCTCACCGCCGACCTCGTCGTGCTCACCATCGGCCACCTCGACGCCGAACCCGCCCCCGAACACGTCGAGCTGGCGCGGTTCGCGGACAAGCACGGCCTCGTCCACCTGCCGCCCGACTTCACCGCCGACAGCGACCTCTCCGCACTGCCCGCGGGAGAACCGGTCATCGTGCGGGGCTTCGGGCTCGCCTTCATCGATCTGATGGTGCTCCTCACCGAGGGACGCGGCGGACGGTACGAGGACGGTGCGTACATACCCTCCGGGAAGGAGCCCGTGCTGCACGTCGGATCGCGGCGCGGCGTCCCGTACCACTCCAAGATCGGGTACGGCTGGCAGGGCGAACGGCCGCCTCTGCCGCGCTTCCTCGGCCCGGACCTGACCGAGGAGCTGCTCGACCGGCCCGAGCCGCCCGACTTCCGGCGCGATGTCTGGCCGCTGGTCGCCAAGGAGCTCGGATACGCCCACTACCACCGGCTCTTCACCGTCCACACCGAACGCACCGCGGTCGACTGGGCGGTCTTCGAGGAGAAGTACGCGGCTGCCGGACCGGACAGTCCCGAACTGCGCGCGCTCGTCTCCGCCGCCGTCCCCGAACCCGCCGACCGGCTCGATCTCGAAGCGCTCGACCACCCGCTCGACGGGGTGCGCTACCCCTCGTACGACGCACTCCAGGACGGGCTGCGCGGCTACATCACCGCCGACCTCGCACGCCGCCACGACCCCGCCCGCAGCGAGGACCTCGCGGTCTTCCTGGGACTGCTCTCCGTCCACGCAGAGCTGATCCGGCTCGGAGACGTCGGTCAGTGGTGGCACAGCTTCTTCAGCTACCTCGCATCCGGGCCGCCGGGCCCCCGGCTGCACCAGCTGCTCGCCCTGTCCCGCGCCGGTGTGGTCCGCTTCCTCGGCGCCGGGACGACCGTCGAGGCGGATGAGGAGCGGGGCGTCTTCCGGGCCGGCAGTGCCACCGTGCCGGGGGAGTGGATCGAGGCCCGGGCGCTCGTCGAGGCCCGGCTGCCGGATCCGTCGCTGGAACGCACCCGGAGCCCGCTGCTCCGGGCGCTGCACGAGGACGGGGCGGCCGCCACCCCCACCGGGCTGCTCGCCGTCGACCCGGAGGACGGCCGGATCCTGGACCGGGAGGGACGTCCGCATCCGCGCCGCTTCGCCCTCGGCCCGCACACCACCGCACGGGCGAGCGGCGCCTTCACCCGGCCGCGCACCGGCGGCCCGGCGTTCCGGCAGAACGACGCCACCGCCCGTACGGCGCTCGTGTTCCTCCGCGACCTGTTCTGCGGGGACGGCCGCGGCGACCGCCTCAGCGCCTGACCCCGACGGCGGCCCGGACCCCTACCCCCGCACCCCGCACCTCTCGTACCCCCGCACCTCTCGTGCCCACGCAGCCCAAGGAAGTCCCATGCCGCTCATCAGCGAACCACCTCCCGGTATCCCGCCCGGGTCCGGCTCTCCCGTCCCCGGCGGGCGCGGCGGTCCGTGCCGCGGCGCGCGATGCGATCACCGCCACGTCGAACGTCACTACGCCAAGGGGGCAGCGCGATGAGCGCGGGCACAGATTCACCGGACACCGTGGCCGGGAGTTCACCGGACGCCATGGTCGAGATCCGCGCCGTGCGCAAGAGCTTCGGCGCCGTCGAAGTGCTGCGCGGCATCGACCTCTCCGTACGCGCCGGTGAGGTGACCGTCGTCCTCGGCCCGTCCGGGTCCGGCAAGTCCACACTGCTGCGGACCATCAACCACCTGGAGCGGGCCGACAGCGGCTGGATCAGCGTCGACGGCACCCTGGTCGGTTACCGCAGGGACGGCAACAAGCTGTACGAGCTGCGTGAGCGCGAGGTCCTGCGCCGGCGCACCAGGATCGGCTTCGTCTTCCAGAACTTCAACCTCTTCCCGCACCTGACGGTCCTGGAGAACATCATCGAGGCACCGGTGTCGGCCCTGCGCCGCCCCCGCGGGGCCGCCGTCGCCGCCGCCGAGGAACTCCTCGCCCGGGTCGGTCTCGCCGACAGGGCGGGGGCGTACCCCAAGCAGCTCTCCGGCGGACAGCAGCAGCGCGTCGCCATCGCCCGCGCGCTGGCGCTCGAACCGAAGCTGCTGCTCTTCGACGAGCCGACCTCGGCGCTCGACCCGGAACTGGTCGGTGAAGTCCTCGACGTCATCAAGGACCTGGCGCACGGCGGCACCACGATGATCGTCGTCACGCACGAGATCGGCTTCGCCCGGGAGGTCGCCGACACCGTCGTCTTCATGGACGAGGGACGCATCGTCGAGCAGGGCGCCCCCGCCGACGTACTCGACCGTCCGCAGCACCCGCGGACCCGTGCCTTCCTCTCCAAGGTCCTGTGACCCCGGCCGTGTTCCGCGCCGCGACATCCGAAAGGAGCGCCTCCGTGCCCGACCGTCACTCCCTCGCCTTCCGCGGCACGGGCGACGCCGTCTTCGACGGGACCGGCCCGGCCGGCCTCCCCGAGCCCAAGAACTGAGCCCCGAGAGGTACGTACAGCCATGCCTGCCACCCATGCGCTCCATCTGGCCGCCGAGATCGGCGGCCCGCCCCGTTACGACGCCTCGCACTACACCGGGCTCGCCCGGCTCGCGGAACGCGGGGCCCTCGACTTCGTCACGCTCGGCGACTCGTTCGCCCGGCCCGGGCTCGACGCGCTCGCCGTGCTCTCCCGGGTCGCGCCCGCCACCCGCCGGATCGGGCTGGTGCCGACCGTCACCACCACGCACACCGAGCCGTTCCACGTCTCGTCCGCGGTGGCCACCCTGGACTGGGTGAGCCGCGGCCGGGCGGGCTGGAGCGCCGAGGTGTCGACGACGGAGACCGAGGCACGCCTCTTCGGCCGGCGTCCGGCCGCGCCCGCCGCCGAGCTGTGGCGCGAGGCCGGCGACACCGCCGAGGCCGGCGCCCGGCTGTGGGACAGCTGGGAGGACGACGCGGAGATCCGTGACGTCTCGACCGGCCGCTTCATCGACCGCGACAAACTCCACTACGTCGACTTCGAGGGCGCCACCTTCTCGGTCCGCGGACCCGCGATCGTGCCCCGGCCCCCACAGGGGCACCCGGTCACCGTCATCGACGGAACGGGCGGTCCGGGCCAGGAGACCGCCGCACGCCACGCCGATGTGGTGCTCGTACGGGCCACCACGCCCGAACAGGCCGCCGGCATCGGGGTGGATGTGCGACGCCGCGCCGCGGCGTACGGCCGTGACCCCGCCAACCTGCGGGTACTGGTCGCGCTCACCGTCGACCTCGGGGACGCGGAGACCGGATCCGAACCCGGCCAGGAGGGCGGACCGCGGCTTGCGGCCGGGGGCTCGTACTACCGCGGCGGCCCGGTCGACCTCGCCGAACTGATCACCCGCTGGCACCGGGCAGGAGCCGCCGACGGCTTCCACCTGACACCCATCACGCCCGCCCGCGATCTCGAACGGATCGTCAACGGCACCGTCGCCCTGCTGCAGCACCGCAGCCTGTTCCGCACCTTCTACCCGGGGGGCACGCTCCGTGAGCACCTGGGACTGGCCCGCCCGGCCAACCGATACGCCCCCGCGGAGGAACGAGCATGACCGCGCACCCCCAGAGGCAGATGCATCTGGCCGCCCACTTCCCCGGTGTGAACAACACCACCGTCTGGACCGATCCGAGCTCCGGGAGCCAGATCGACTTCTCCTCCTTCGAGCACCTCGCCCGCACGGCGGAGCGTGGAAAGTTCGACTTCTTCTTCCTGGCGGAGGGGCTGCGGCTGCGCGAACACAACGGCCGGATCCACGACCTGGACGTGGTCGGCCGTCCCGAGTCCCTCACGGTGCTGAGCGCGCTGGCCGCCGTCACCGACCGGATCGGTCTCGCCGCGACCGTGAACGCCACCTTCAACGAGCCGTACGAGTTGGCTCGCCGGCTCGCCACGCTCGACCACCTCAGTGCAGGCCGGGCCGCCTGGAACGTCGTCACCTCCTCCGACGCCTTCACCGGGGAGAACTTCCGGCGCGGCGGCTATCTCGACCGGGCCGACCGCTACACCAGGGCCGCCGAGTTCGTCGCCACCGCCCGGGAGCTGTGGGACACCTGGACCGCGGACGGCACCCCTCGCCCCTTCCGCCACCATGGGCAGCATTTCGCCATCGAGGGCGAGTTCACCGTCCCGCGCTCCCCGCAGGGCCACCCGGTCGTCATCCAGGCCGGGGACTCCCCGGAGGGCCGCGAATTCGCGGCGTCCGCCGCCGATGTCATCTTCACCCGGCACGGCACCCTGGAGGCCGGCCTGACCTTCTACGCAGACGTCAAGGGGCGGCTGGCGAAGTACGGCCGGGAACCCGGCGAGCTGAAGATCATGCCCGGTGTCACCTTCGTGCTCGGCGACAGCGACGCCGACGCCCAGGAGCGGGCGGCCGGGATCCGGCGCCAGCAGATCTCCCCGCAGAACGCGATTCTCGCCCTGGAACAGATCTGGGGCCGCGATCTCTCCTCGTACGATCCGGACGGGCCGCTCCCCGAGACCGACCCCGATCCCGATTCGGCGCTGGTCCAGGGCCGGGTCAAGGTCGGCGACCCGCTCGCGGTGGCGGCCCGCTGGCGTGCGTTGTCGCAGGCCAAGGGGCTGTCCATCAGGCAGACGGTGATCGAGGCGACCGGACGGCAGTCGTTCATCGGCAGCCCGGAGACGGTCGCGTCCGAGCTGGCCGGATTCGTCTCGGCCGGCGCGGCCGACGGCTTCATCCTCGTACCGCATCTCACCCCGGGCGGTCTCGACGACTTCGTCGACCGCGTCGTTCCGCTGCTCCAGGAACGCGGAGCCTTCCGCTCCGACTACTCGGGTTCCACTCTGCGGTCGCATCTGGGGCTGGCCGAGCCGGTATGGAAAGGTTGATCGTATGAGTACGGACACACAGCAGGCACAACTGGCGGAGCAGGACTGGATCCACTGGCACGAGGAGCGCACCGCGACGGTCGCGGCACCGTACGGACCGCTCTCCCTCACGGGCACCCACTGGCTCGCCGACTGCTCGGAGGGTCGAATTCCGGCCGTTCCCGGGCAGTGGCGGGAGGACGGTGACGAGCTGGTGCTCACCGCCACCGCCGAGGACGGGCTCAGCCTCGACGGAAAGACCTTCAGCGGCGAGGTGCGGCTCACGGCGGACCAGGGCCCGATCGGCGAGTCCCGTGTCGCGCACGGCGAGCGGCGGCTGGTCGTGCTGAGCCGCGAAGGGCTCTGGGCCGTGAGGGACTTCGACCCGGACTCCGCGGCGCGGCGTGCCTTCCGGGCCATCGACGCCACGCCGTACGACGCCCGCTGGGCGCTGCCCGGCACCTTCCGCCCGTACGACACCGCGCGCACGGTCCGGGTCGAGAACGCCGACGGTGTCGAGCGGGGGCTCGGTCTCGGCGGTGAGATCGCGTTCGACGTGGACGGCACCGAGCACACGCTCCAGGTCGCGGTCGAACAGGACGGCTCGCTCTGGGCGGTCTTCGCCGACACCACCAGCGGGAACGGCAGTTACCGCTTCCGTTTCCTGCGCCCCGCGGCCCCCGCCGACGACGGCAGTGTGACGGTCGATCTCAATCGCGCCCTGCTACCGCCGTGCGCCTTCGCCGACCACTTCATCTGCCCGTTCCCGCCGCCCGGCAACACCCTTCCGTTCGCCGTCGAGGCGGGGGAGCGGAACCGGACCGACAACTGATCCACCCGCCCCGTTCGACCGCCCCGGGCCCCGGCAGACACCCGCTGCCGGGGCCCGGGCACGAGCGCGGCGGCCCCGGCCGGGAAACGGCCGGGCGGGGAGCTCCGGCCAAAGGGCCCTCTTGCGCATGAAGTTGACGCCTTGAATACTCCCGAGCAGCGCTTGTCAGGAGCACGTCGCATCCGGAATTCGGACATGCGGCCGTGCGCCCGACTGCGCCTCACGGGTCCTGCCACCCCACAGGCGGACCCCTGTTTCCCCTCGGGAGGAATGAAAAGTGAGGATCAAGCGCACCACCCCCCTCAGCGCCACGGCGAGACGGAGCCGGATCGTCGCAGTAGCCGCAGGCCTGGTCGCCGTCGCCGCCCTGGCGGTCCCCAGCGCCCACGCCAACGCCACCAGGACGTTCAGCGCCGGCCAGCTCTCCGCCGCAGGCGACGCCGTGCTCGGTGCCGACATAGCCGGAACCGCGTGGAACGTCGACCCGGCGACCAAGAGCCTCGTCGTCACCGTCGACAGCACTGTCTCGCAGGCGGAGATCCAGAAGATCAAGGACTCCGCCGGAGCCAACGCGGGCGCTCTGCGCATCGAGCGCACGTCCGGCACCTTCAACAAGCTGCTCTCCGGCGGCGACGCCATCTACGCACCCGGCTGGCGCTGCTCCCTGGGCTTCAACGTCCGCAGCGGCAGCACCTACTACTTCCTGACCGCCGGTCACTGCACCGACGGCAACCCGCCCTGGTACACCAACTCGTCGGACACGACGAGCATCGGCCCGACGGTCGGATCCAGCTTCCCGACCAACGACTACGGTCTGGTGCGTTACGACAACGCGTCGGTCGCCCACGACGGCACCGTGGGCAGCCAGGACATCACCAGCGCGGCCAACGCCACGGTGGGCATGTCGGTCACCCGCCGCGGCTCCACCACCGGCATCCACAGCGGCACCGTCACCGGTCTCAACGCCACGGTCAACTACGGCGGCGGAGACATCGTCTACGGCATGATCAAGACGAATGTCTGTGCGGAGCCCGGCGACTCCGGTGGTCCGCTCTACTCCGGCTCCAAGGCGATCGGTCTGACCTCGGGAGGCAGTGGCAACTGCACCTCCGGAGGTACGACGTACTTCCAGCCGGTCACCGAGGCGCTCAGCGCATACGGCGTCAGCGTCTACTGACGGCACCGACGCCTCGTACCGACCCACGGAGCCCCTGCCCGAATGTCCGGGCGGGGGCTCCCGTTCACCCCGCGGCTTTTGAGAGGATGTGGGAGAGGCCGGTCGCGCAGGAACAACGGGGGCGGATGCTGCGCCTCCCGGAGGGATGCCCTCCGGGGCCCCCGGAGACACCCCAGGGGGGCCAGTCCGTGAAACGTATCGGAGTGACCGGTCATCGCAGCATTCCCGAGGAGGCGCACGCCCATGTGCTGGCGGGGATACGAGCGGAGCTCCACGGCCACGACGACTCCCTGGAGGCGCTGTCCAGCCTGGCCGTCGGCGCGGACCAGCTCTTCGCCGACCTGGCACTCGCGTGCGGGGCGGAACTGACCGTGGTCATCCCGAGCGGCGACTACGAAACGTCCTTCTCCGCCGGCGCCGAACTGGCCCGCTACCGGAGCCTCAAGGGCCGGGCGGCCCGGGAGATCCTGCTGGACTTCCCGCACTCCACCGACGAGGCCTACTACGCCGCGGGCGCCTACATCGCCGACCACTGCGACCGGCTGCTCGCGGTCTGGGACGGCCGGCCCGCCCGCGGCCTCGGCGGCACGGGCGACATCGTCTCGTACGCGCGCACCCTCGGCCGCCCGGTCACGGTGATCTGGCGCGACGGGATCGAGCGCGCCTGATCCGGATCCGCCACCCGGACTCACCTCACATGCGGTGCCTGGCCAGCCAGTCGGTGTGTTCGGGAGAGACGATCCGCTCCGTCTCGAAGACCGCGACCGGCCACTGCCGTTCGGTCAGACTCGTCTCCATGGCGGCCTGCATCGACTCCAGGTCCTTCTCGACCAACGAGTGTGCGGATATCAGCGGATGATGGCGACGCATCTCGTTCCAGGCTAGGCAGGCGGCCGCAGCTGCCGACAGTGCCCCCGTCAGGGCGAAGGACCGGGCGGTTCCGAACGTCTGCAGCAGGCTGAGCGTCAGCGCCGGCGTGGTCAGCGCGGCGACTGCGCTCGACCAGGCGAGTGCACCGCGTCGCGAAACCTGCTGGCGCCTGCGGTACCAGCGCCGCTGCTCGATCAGCCGGTCCCGTACGTAGGTCTCTTTGCGGACCGTGAAAGCTCTGCTGCGTAACTCGCGCATGGAGTCGGTGATGAGTCCGCTGGCCGCATCGTTCATCTCGTCCCGGGGGTCCGCCCAGCCGACCTTCCTGAGTTCCTGCAGACCCTCCTCGAGCCTGTTGGCGAACACCGCCTCCGGGTGGTGGGTCCCGGTGTCGAACGGGGTGCCGTGGACGGCGTAGCGCCAGCACATCGACTTGATGAACTCGGCCGCGGAGCGGTTCAGTTGCCAGTGCGACTTCGCTTTGCGCCGGGAGGCGGCATAGGTGGTGACCAGAACCCCCAGATAGGCCAACGCCGCCAGCGCGTCGAGAATTTGGAATGAGTCACCGACCCTGCCGCGCCAGGGCAGCGAACCCGGCACGGAACCCGCGACGAGCAGGAGCAGTTGGCCGCGAGTCGTATTGACCGCCTCCCGCTGGCGCGCGATCGCGATCGTGTCCGTGTGGTGAAAGAGCGCAGGGAGGTCCTCGTTCCTGAAGACCATGGACTGAAGCGGTCCGGGAATCGCCGTCATGTTCACCCCGTCTGCAGTTTTGGACATGCTCGTTCAGCCAAGCGGATGGCCCGTCCGATCCGGCCGGAGACTCTGGAGACCTTGCGCGGTGTCCGGATCGCACGCGTGTGCGGGCGGCGGCCGGCCGGGTGCATGAGAGTAGGGTCGCCGCCCTCACACCGCAATGGTGCCCTGGGCGGCGGTTGCTGACCCGAGTCCGGGGCAGGGCGCTCTCGTGCGATCGGAAGCGCTGTGGCATGGTTGCTCAACTAGCTTTTGTTCAGGGTGAGTTATCCCTTACGCACACGGGTCTCGCCTCGCGCTGGGGGGGGCGAACGTGCAGGATGTGAACCAGGGCGACGCCCAGTCGCTGACCGGCGTTCAACGGAGGATCCGGCGAAGTCCACTGCTCTTCACCGTGCCCATCGTGCTGCTCGCACTGTTCATCTTGATGCTCGTCTGGGAAGTGATCCGGTCCAACGTCACGGCCGAGGCGCAGACCGAATGGCCGTGGCGCCTGCACCTGATCGACATGGATGCTCTGGGCAGCCTGCTCGCCGTAGCCGGCGGCGCCGTGCTCGCCAGGGCGCAGTACGCCTGCACGGTGCGGCCGTACCTGGGCTGGCGCGGATCCTGGCAGAAGGGGCATCTGAAGGAGGACACGTCCGCGTGGCGCGTCGGAGTGTTCAACGGCGGGCAGCATCTTGCCGTGATCGGTACCTGGGACTGCCGCCTGGTCCTGGCGGGCCAGGACGATTCCGCCGAGGCGCGGTGGGTCGACCTCGACGAAGCGGTGTCCGATCTGGCAGCAGCCGGACTTGTCGTCGCGCAGGACTTCCAGATCGTCCGTTTCGGAGCGGGCTTCCCTCTGGTGGGAGGCGGAGGGCATGAAACGTTGCTGGTGGGTGCCTTCTCGAAGCGATTCGTCCGTAAGGTCGATGCGTTGTACCTGCGGTTCCGGGTCGCCGACGTCGTGGGCGACACCCACGAGCGTGTCCTGGACTGCATGAAGGGGGCGAGAACGGATCTCAACGCCCCGCTCAGCTGAAGCCCGGCAGGAATCCGCCCGCTCTTCCGGCGGGGCGGCCGACCTGAGGCGTTCGCGGACGGAATCGGCGGAAGGTGGCGCAGTGCGGGCGAGCCGAGTGGAAGCGAACACGTGGCATCGGCCATCTGTCCTGAAGTCATATCCATGTACCCGTCGCCGAAATCAGGGTGGCGGACCGTGCGTCTTTGATGCAGGGGTACCGGACCGCCCCGAGCGCGGGCCGGCGGAGGGAAGGGCTCGGCCTTCCGGAACTGGCTCGTGTCATCCGCTCCGGCCTGCCCGTTCTCTCCTCACTCCGACGGAGGAATGTCGATCCGGGTTTCGTGTGGCCTAATGCTGTGTGACGCCTGCGTTTCGTGCGACGTCGGCGTTTGCCAAGCGCTGTCAGCAGAGTAAAGTCGTGCCGCCGGACACTGCATTTATGTAGTAGCCGGAAGCGTTTCAGTGTCCGGAACAATCCCATCAAGGACGGCCGTGAAGACCAACGAATCCACCTCATCCTTCGCCAATGCGAAGAGCCGTGTGCCGCTCGCTGAGATCGACATCCGTGGCGTCGAAGCCACCAAGAAGCTCGCTCGGGTATTCAGCGCGTCAACTGGTCGTTCCACCAAGGCGGCAACCTTCAGTTCGGCTCTCTGAGTCACGCTGTAAGGTGGCTAGACTGACGGAATGACAGGACCCCTGGTCCCCTTCCGTGAAATTGTGCTCAAAGTGCACAGCAGGTGTGATCTTGCCTGCGATCATTGTTACGTCTACGAACATGCTGATCAGAGCTGGCGTACCCGCCCTAAGGTAATCTCTGATGATGCTATTTCCTGGACCGCTCAACGCTTGGCCGAGCATGCGCTGACGCATGCGCTGCCCTCCGTGTCAGTGATCCTGCACGGAGGGGAGCCTCTCCTGGCAGGTCCCGCGCGTCTGCGCCGTGTCTGTGAGGAGCTCACCTCGGCGCTGAACGGCATCGCCGATCTCGATCTACGGATCCATACCAACGGCCTGCAGCTCAGCCCGCGCTATCTCGATCTCTTCGATGAATTCGGTGTCGGAGTCGGCATCTCGCTCGACGGTGACCGGACCGCCAATGACCGGCATCGCCGTTTTGCTGACGGACGCACCAGCCACCCGCTGGTCCTGCGAGCCGTCGAGCTCCTCCGTCAGGAGCGCTACCGGCACCTCAACCTCGGCCTTCTGTGCACCGTCGATATCCGGAACGACCCACATGCAGTGTTCGATGCCCTGGCGGAACTCGAACCACCGCTCATCGACTTCCTCCTTCCACATGCAACCTGGGATCAGCCGCCGCCGCGTCCTGACGGATCGCCCACGGCCTATGCCGACTGGCTTCTTGCGGTCTTCGACCGCTGGAGGGACCAGGGCCGACCGGTGCCGGTGCGGTTCTTCTCCTCGATCCTGTCCAGCCTGAGCGGTGGACCCAGCCTCACCGAGTCCCTGGGCCTGGCCCCCACCGACCTCGTCGTTGTCGAGACGGACGGGCAGTTGGAGCAGGTGGATTCGCTCAAGAGTGCCTACGACGGCGCGGCCGCCACCGGGTTCGACGTCTTCACACACACCTTTGACGAGGTCGCGGCGCACCCTGGGGTCCGGGCACGCCAGCTCGGACTGGCCGGAGTCAGTGAGGGCTGCCGCCGTTGCCCCGTCGTACGCTCGTGCGGTGGCGGCCTCTACACCCACCGCTACCGATCGGACAGCGGATTCGACAACCCTTCGGTCTACTGCGCGGATCTCGAAGCGCTGGTGCGCGGTATCGAGGTGCGGGTCGCTGCGGAAACCGAATCGGCTGCTGTCGTGGAGCCGCGCGAGCTCGTCGCTGTGCATCAGGACCTGACACGGACCCTGCTCGCCCGGCTTCATGCGGACCTCGACGGCCGGGGTGGAGAGCGCTGGAGCGAGACCTGGGAGCTGGTGCAGGCTCTGGACCTGACGGAAGCGGGCGCCGACGGGCTGGACGGTGTACTGGCCCATCCCTACACCCGCACCTGGCTGCTCGACGCGCTGGACGCCGTTCACGACGACCGGCCCGGCGCCGCCCGGCCGGCGACGCTGCGCCTGTCGTCGTCCGTGGCCGCTGCCGCCGTACGCGCCGGTGTCGAACAGGAGGTACCCGTCGTCTTCCGGAACGGAAGCGTCTTTCTCCCCACCCTCGGCGAGGTACGGATCGGCGGGCCCGGAGAGCACGGCACTGCACTCGTGCGGGCCACCGACGACGGATTCCTGATCCGGCGGGAGGGGGATATCGCCGGTCGGCGGCTCGTGCGGACTTCGGCGGAAGGCCCCGGTTGGCTCCCGGTGCGTCGTGTACGTGCCGGCGGGGCACCCGGCTTCCTGCTCGACGACCTCGACCCGTACCGGGACTGCTTCGATACACCGGTCGCACCCCGGTTCGGGCGGGCCGAGGCCGATGCGTGGTGCGCGCGCATCGCCGTGGCCTGGGAACGGCTGGCGGCGGTCGTGCCCGAGTCGGCGGCCGAAGTGGCGAGCGGCCTGGTCGTACTGACCCCGCTCACCGCCGCCTGCCTTGCTGTGGGGCGACACGGCTACGGGGCATTGGGGATCGGGGTGCACACGGGGACCGATGAGCTGGCTCTCGACCTGCTCCGTGGATTCCGGCGGGCCAAGTTGAGAGCCCTTGTGGATGTCACGGATCTGTACGCATCGGACGGAGCCTGGGAGCATCGGACGCCCTGGCAGGAAAAGTCCGTTCCCTTCTCCCAGCTGCTGGCCATGACCTATGAGCGGGTCGGGCTCGGTCTTTTCGACCCGCGGTTTCTGGACGGGGTACCGCAGGCACTTGACACCCTGGAAGCGGCGGCCGAACCGACCATCGACGGAAAGCAGCTGCTGGCCGCGGTCCGGAAGGAGATCAGCGGTACACACCGGACATCCGGGGAGAACGGGTTGCGAGACTGTTTCCGATCAAGAACTGATTGACCGGACGTGAGGATGGATGACTGAAAAGTAGCGGTGAATGACCGAACGCCATGGGGGTGGAGCAAGGTCCGCTCCGGAATGATGAATTCGCTCGCATTCTTCCCACAGTCCTCGGATGCGAGTGCTCACACAGGACGGGGGTCGTGTGCACGCTTCAACGCAACCGCGAGCGGCGGACCATCGGCCGTACTTCTTCTTGAGTTATGCACATACACCGGGGTACGGCGGTGGAACGGACCCTGATATGTGGGTCGAGCGGCTGTTTCAGGATCTCTGTGGTCATGTAATGGCCATGACGGACTTGCCGGCGGGTGCCTCGGCCGGGTTCATGGACCGGGAGATACGGTCCGGCGAGGGGTGGTCGGAACGGCTCGGTAGCGTGCTGGCCACCTGTCGGGTGTTCGTCCCGCTCTTCTCGCCGCGATACTTCGCCAGCGAGATGTGCGGCAAGGAGTGGCACGCTTTCGAGCAGCGCGCCATCGCCCACCGGGCCCGCAGCAATCAGCCCGCCGAGGCGATCGTGCCTGCGCTCTGGGTGCCGGTGCCACCGAATCAGCTGCCTGGACCGGCGGAGAGACTGCAGTTCAATCACCGTGATTTCGGGGACCGTTACGTCAGTGACGGACTTTACGGACTGATCAAGCTCCGGCTCTTCGCCCAGGAGTACGAACGGGCCGTCTACGAACTCGCCAAACGCATCGTCAGCGTCGCGTCCACCGCGCGGCTCGAAGTCGGCCGGCCGGTCGACTACCGGATGGCCCCCAGTGCCTTCGGCTCGCAGAGCAGCGGTGCCGGTGCGCCTCGGCCCATGAAGGTGACCATCGCGGCTCCCACCCGGCACGACCTGCCCGAGGGGCGCAACGCCGACTACTACGGAGACAATCCGCACGACTGGAACCCCTACCATCCCGCATCCGCCCGCCCCCTGGCCTATGTCGCGGAGGACCTGGTCCGCTCCCTCAACTACCAGGCCACCGTCACCTCTTTCGATGAGGAGTCCGGTCATGCGGAGACCAAGGGCCCACCGAACAGACCGGAGATCCTCGTCGTCGACCGCTGGGCGCTGATGGACGAGGACCGTCGCCGAAGGCTAGCGGCCTTCGACGCCGAGAACCGCCCATGGGTGACCATGGTGGTGCCCTGGAATCGTGAAGACCCTCAGAGCAGGGCCGCCGAGGCTGAGCTGACCGAGAAGCTCGAGCGGACCATGCCGTCCAAAATTCGCCAAGGGCGCGCCTATTGCCGTGCCGCGGCAAGGGGAGTGCCCAGCATGGACGCCTTCGGACAGGTCCTGCCCCAGGTCGTGGAGGCGGCGGCCCAGCAGTATCTGCGTCACGCGGCGGTCTATCCGCCGGCGACGGGCGGCGGTCACACTGAACGAACTCGACTGATGGGGCCCATGGGCAACACGCAGTTCATACCGGACATGCACGACCCTGCGACGGATGCGGAGGACGTATGACGGCCGGGCGTGACGGACGTATCGTCACTTTCTACTCGTACAAGGGCGGTACCGGACGCACGATGGCCCTGGCCAACACCGCCTGGATCCTGGCTGCCAATGGCAAACGGGTACTGGCCGTTGACTGGGACCTGGAAGCGCCCGGATTGCACCGGTTCTTCCATCCCTTCCTCGACCCGTCGACACTCGGCGCCACCACCGGGGTCATCGACCTGATCACCGAGTACGCCTGGGCTGCGACCAGCCCGGTGCAGCGTGCCGACGACTGGCATCGCGACTACGCCCGCATCCAGCCGCATGCCGTGTCCCTCACCCCGGAAGCGCTCGGCTGGGAGTTTCCGCAGGGCGGCACCCTCGACTTCGTCTCCGCCGGGCGCCAGAACCGCGAATACTCGGCGACCGTCTCCACCTTCGACTGGGACAACTTCTACGACCGGCTCGGCGGCGGCCACTTCTTCGACGCTCTGCGCGACGACATGAAGGCCAACTACGACTATGTCCTCATCGACAGCCGGACAGGTCTCAGCGACATCGCCGACATCTGCACCGTCCATCTCCCGGACCTGCTCGTCGACTGCTTCACTCTCAGCGACCAGTCCATCGACGGCGCGGCTTCCGTAGCCCGGCAGATCTCAGAGCGTTACACCGGCCGCCCCATCTCGATCTTCCCGGTTCCGATGCGCATCGACGAGGGTGAGAAGGAGAAGGCAGACGCGGGCCGCGCGCTGGCCCGGCTGAAGTTCGACCGTCTTCCCCGGGATCTGTCCAGCGACGAACTCACGGCCTACTGGGGAGCGGTGGAGATTCCGTACCGCCCCTACTACGCGTACGAGGAGACGCTGGCCACTTTCGGCGACGAGGCAGGTCTGACCAATTCGCTTCTCTCGGCCTTCGAGCGGCTCACCGCAGTCATCACGGACCGGCAGATCACCTCGATGCCCCCCGTGGGAGAGGAAGTACGGCTCCGCATTCGCGACGCCTTCACCCGGCGCAGGCCCGCGCTTCCCGCGGATCTCTTCCTCAACTATGTTGCGGAGAACCGGATGTGGGCCGACTGGATCGAATCGGTCCTCACCCGAGCCGGATTCCGCGTCGTCCCCCGCGACGTCTCCGCCGAGCCCGGCGCGGCCGACCCGGCCAACCTAGCGGCCGAGGCCACCACCCGCACCGTCGTCCTGCTCTCCAGCGCCTATCTCAAGTCCCAGCGGGCCGTCGGTCTGTGGGACAGGGCGGTCGCCGAGGACCCTGGCGGTGGCAGGCGTCAGCTGTTGCCTCTCCGGGTCGGGGACGTGCGCCTGTCCGCGCCCTACATCGACCGCAACCCCGTCGATCTTTTCCGGCTCGACGAGGTGCACGCCACTGCGGCGCTGATGCGTGCCCTGGACCGACCGGTACAGCTCGTCGACGGGGTTGCACCCGGACCTCGCTTTCCGGGGACCGTGCCGAGGATCTGGAACGCACCACCACGCAATCCTGGATTCACCGGGCGCTCCCTTGTCCTGGAACGGATGCGCGATCAGCTCGGCGGTGGCATGGCCGTGGTGCTGCCCCAGCCACAGACTCTGTACGGGCTTGGCGGTGTCGGTAAGACCCAGGTGGCCCTGGAGTATGTGCACCGCTTCATGGCCGACTACGACCTGGTGTGGTGGATATCGTCCGAACAGACCGACGATGTGGTGGCCGGCCTCGCCGAACTCGCCATCAGGCTCGGTGCCCAGGGCGGCGACGACATGGCGGCGGCTTCCCAGGAGGCCGTCGACCTTCTGCGCCGCGGAGTTCCGTCGGACCGCTGGTTGCTGGTTTTCGACAATGCCGACGATCCCGAACGGCTCAGGCGCTACTTTCCGCAGGGCGGATCCGGTCACATTCTGGTCACTTCCAGGAACCAGACCTGGTCCCAGCACGGCGACGCACTGCCCGTCGATGTCTTTTTGCGGGAGGAGTCCATCGAGCACCTCCAGCGCCGCGCCCCGGGACTGACCATCGAGGACGCTGCACAGGTGGCCACCGCTGTCGGTGACCTGCCGCTCGCGGTGGAACAGGCGGCGGCCTGGATCGCTGAGACCGCCACGCCCATCGACGCCTACCTGGAACAGCTCGCCCGGCAGGCTCCGCAGGTCCTGTCCCTCAACCAACCCGCGGGTTATCCGGAACCCGTCGCCGCCACGTGGAACATCTCCATCCAGCGCCTCAAGGAGCGTTCGCCCGCCGCGGTGCGGCTGCTGCAGCTCTGCGCCTTCTTCGCTCCCGAGCCGATCAATGCCAACCTCCTGTACAGCAAGGAGATGATCGAGGCACTGAAGCCGTACGACGCGTCGCTCCAGGAGAAACTGGTGCTGGGCCGGGTCATTCGGGAGATCGGCCGGTTCGCCCTTGCCAAGGTCGATCAGGTCTCCAACTCCATTCAGGTGCACCGCCTCGTCCAGGCCGTCATCAGGGCGCAGCTCAGCGAGGAGGAACAGCGCGATGCCCGTCATGTGGTGCACCGCATCCTTGCCGGCGCCAGGCCCGATGACGACGAGCCGATCGACAACCCGGCGACCTGGCCGCGGTTCGCGACCATCTGGCCGCACCTCGGCCCGTCCGATGCGCGCAACTGCAAGGAACCCGAGACCCGCAGGCTCCTGATCGACCGGGTGCGTTACCTGTGGAAGCGTGGTGACTTCAGGACGGCAGGCACCCTCGGTGCCGAATTGCGCGAGGCATGGAAGGAGATGCTTGGCGAACGGGATCTCCAGTACCTCTACCTCTGCTTCCACCTCTCCAACATCTACCGCTCGCGCGGACGTTACGTGGAGGCCAAGGAACTCGACGAGATCACCCTCGCCCGGCAGCGGGAGGTGTTGGGTTCGGAGCACCCGCACACGTACATGACCACCAGCAGCCTCGCCACGGACCTTGGCACCCTCGGTGACTACAGCCGGGCGATCGAGCTGGCGACCGAAGCCACTGAGGGGTTCAGTCAGATCTTCCACGACGCGCACCCCAGGACGCTGGCGGCGGCCAACAACCTGGCGTTGAACCTGCGCCTCGTCGGTCAGTACGCCAGGGCCAGGGAGATCGATCAGGACGTCTACGACCGGCGCACCGAGGTGCTCGGAGCGAACCATCCGTACAGCCTGTCCTCCGCCATGAACCTGGCCCGCGATCTTCGTGACGTGGGACGGTACGAGGACTCGGTCGGCCTGCTCAGTCGCACCTACGACAGCTACAAGACGCACCTCGGGCGTACCTTCCCGGGCACCCTGAGTGCGGCGAAGAGTCTCGCGGTTTCGCTGCGCAGGGCGGGCCGGCTGGAGGACGCCCGCAGGCTCACGGTGGCCACCCGCGCCAGGTACCGGGCCAAGTACACCTCGGCCAACCCCGAATCACTGGCCTGTGATCTCAACCTGGCGGCTGACCTCTTCGCGGCCGGTGAGGCGGTCGAGGCGAGGGATACCGCACAGGAAGTGGTCGACCAGTACATGAAGGTCCCGGGGGAGAAGCATCCTTACACCCTGGCCGCCCAGAACAACCTCGGAGTGTACGTCTCGGGGGCCGGTGCGGCTGAGGAGGCGGAGAAGCTGCTGAAACGGGTGGTCGCCTCGATGCGGGAGGTGTTCGGGCGCGAGCATCCGCACACCTTGTTCTGCGTCATGAACCTGGCCAACGCCACAGCGGACCTCGGCAACCTCGACATTGTCCTGTCGACGGAACGGCAGGTGTCCGCGCAGCTGCGTGAGGCCCTCGGGGCGCACCATCCGGAGACCTTGGCCATGACATCCAACATTGCAGTCACGCTGGACGAGATGGGACGCAAGGACGAGGCATTGCAGGTACGGGTGGAGGTGGTCGAGGAGCTGACCCGACAACTCGGTGACGAGCATCCGCTGACGCGGATCGCCCGGGACGACAATCGGTTCCAGCGGGAACTGGAACCGATTTCGATCTGATCGGGGTGGGGGGCCCCCCCCGGGGGGCCCCCCCCACAACACCGACGG
>NZ_JBHVWN010000007.1:70317-205511 GCF_042882275.1 Streptomyces sp. NPDC058231
ACCGTGACTCCCTGTCCGCCCTCCCCCCAGACCTGCCCGGGGATCTACTCCAACCTAGGCTGCTGGGTGGGGGTCCCCCCCGCCGCGGCCCCCCCCACCCCGATCAGCCCGTCGGGATGGCTGCGGCCCGTTCCTCCAAAAGCCAATTGAGGACGAGAGGGAGCACAGCCAGCGCATCGAAGTGCGCCGCCGTCGGTTCGAGCACCGCGGTGGCGCCCGGGATCCGTCCGGCCAGCCAGCGCGAGTGCCCGACCGGTGAGAACACGTCCTTCTCGCCGTGCCACAGCATCACGGATCCGGTGATGTCCGCCGGGTCGAAGCCCCATGGGGTACAGAGTGCGATCGCGTCGTCGATCCATCCGTACGCCGAAGTACGCAGCCCCTCACGGTAGTTGCGCAGCAACATCGAACGGATACCCGCGTCGTTGACGACGACGCGGTCGGAGTCGGTCAGTTCCCGGCGCAGATCGTCGAGGAGCTTGACCGGATCCTGCCTGATCACCGCTGACCGGGAGATGAAGGACTTCGCGAGCTCGTCCGGGTCGGCCACCGCCGTGGAGTAGGCCAGCACATTCGAGGCGGTCATCCCGTCGAACCAGTCCAGTCCGTCCGCGTCCCAGGGGGCGAGCCCGACCAGAGCGGCGGTACGGGTGACCCGGTCCGGCATCAGCGCGGCGCAGGCCAGGGCGTGTGGGGCCCCACCGGAACGTCCCACCACGGCGAACCGTTCCAGCCCGAGCGAGTCCGCGATCGCACGCACATCCTCCGCGACGTCCGCCACGCAGCGGCCCGCGTGTCGGTCGGAGCCACCGTAGCCAGGCCGGTCGTAAGTGATGAGTTGCGTCTTGCGCTGGTACAGCACCATGCCGCGCGGGGCCGGACCGAGCCGACTGCCAGGCATCCCGTGGAGCAGGAAGACCGGTCTGCCTCGTGGATCTCCCAGACGCTCCACCATCAGATGCCGCCCGTCCGTCGCGCGCACCCGATTGCGCACTCCGCGCCTCCTCCACTCCGTGCGGACACCGAGTGCCCGACTTTTTCCACCGTTTCGATGATGACCCATCAAAGTCCTTGTACGGAATGGCAATTGAGGTAAATCAACGACGAGTACCGGACAGGTCCAGTCCTTACCCATTGCCGACCGGTTAGTTGGCGCGGTGTTCGCAAGCGAAACCGGCATGGTGTGACCGCGGGTAAGTGAACGGCGCGAGGTGAAACGGTGATGTCGTGTGTGCGTCCTGAAGTCGACCTTGTGTGCTATCTGCCCGGTCGGAATAGTGGGCGGCTCCATCCTCCGTACATCGGCACCCCACTGTCTTTGTGCGGCCCCACAGGAGGTCGAAGTTGCAGCACCGACGTATATCCAGGAAGCCCGCGGTGATGGCAGGAGCGACCGTTGTCGCCTTGGTCGCAGCGGGAGTCACGTTCCAGAGTGCGAACGCCAGTGACGACGTACCGCAGTTCACCGCGCGAACCCTGACGGCGAACGCGGCCGGAAAGCTCTCCACCATTCTCGGCAAGGACCTGGGCGGCGACGCGGCCGGCGCGTACTACGACGCCAAGTCGAAGAATCTGGTGGTCAACGTGATCGACCGGAGTGCCGCCGAACAGGTGCGGCAGGCCGGCGGCCAGGCCAGAGTCGTGGCGAACTCGCTCGCCGAACTGAAGGCGGCCCGGCAGACCCTCACCAGCAAGGCCACGATCCGGGGCACCTCCTGGGCGGTCGACCCGGTCAGCAACAAGGTGGTCGTCACCGCCGACCGTACGGTCAAGGGCGCGGCCTGGGACAGGCTCAGTGCGGTCGTCGAGGGGCTGGGCGGAAAGGCCCGGCTCAAGAAGTCCGCAGGGGAGTTCAAGCCGCTCATCGCGGGCGGCGACGCGATCTGGGGTGACGGCGGACGCTGTTCGCTCGGCTTCAACGTGGTCAAGGACGGCGAACCGTACTTCCTGACCGCGGGGCACTGCACCGAGGCGATCAGCAGCTGGTCGGACTCGCAGGGCGGCGCCGAGATCGGCACGAACGCGGGCTCCGAGTTCCCGGGCAACGACTTCGGACTGGTGAAGTACACCTCCGGCACGGCGCACCCCAGCGAGGTCGATCTCTACAACGGCTCCACCCAGCCGATCACCAAGGCGGGCGAGGCGACCGTCGGCATGACGGTGACCCGTAGCGGTTCCACCACTCAGGTGCACGACGGCCAGGTCACCGGCCTCGACGCCACGGTGAACTACGGCAACGGCGACATCGTGAGCGGGCTCATCCAGACGACGGTCTGCGCCGAGCCGGGAGACAGCGGCGGCTCGCTCTTCGCGGGCGACACCGCGATCGGCCTGACCTCCGGCGGCAGCGGCGACTGCTCCTCGGGCGGAGAGACCTTCTTCCAGCCGGTGCCGGAGGCGCTGGCGGCGTTCGGGGCGGAGATCGGCTGACCGGTCGGTTCCGCGAGGCACGTCGAAGCCCGTTCGCCGGCCGTCCCCTTTCCGGGGCCGGCCGGCGACCGGGCTTCGACGTTGTTTGTGCATACGACGGAGTGCGGCCTCCCCCGGAAATCGCATGCGTCCTTCATCGTGGGATCGAGGCGGCTGTGAATCCCGGGCCCGCTTGCCCACCTCGAATCGGCTCCATTCCAGGGAAACCGGTTCCGGGAACTCGTATCCCCGCAGATCGGCAGGGGCCGGGCGGTTTCCGGAGCTCTGATTGCGGCCCGAGTGGTGCCCGCACGTCGTCCAGAGCCGGGAACCACGAGTCGCGCTCCTCCGGTGTGCGCATCGGATTCGAACGTCGTTCCAGGGATCGACTGCATCAGGCGGATAAAGCCCCGGAGAACCCTGCGGGCTCTCACTGTTCAAGATCCTTTTCGGCGCCGACCGTGATTCTGTTCGGTGGTCACCTGTGCGTGTGCCGCGACGGAGGCGGTGACGACGCCGGTTCGTCGACCGAGGGTGTCGATGAGGGCTTGTTGCCCCGCTCGGCCTGCACCGGATCGCGATGTCCCGCCGACCGGGTGGTGGCCTGCGGCATGAGTATCGTACGCATGTTCGAAACTTGGTCTATGGTGGAGAGCGAGGGGGTGGCGAGTACGGATCGGTTCAGGAGGCGCGGGTGCCCGGGTTCACGCATCTGCACACCGCTTCCGGGTACTCCCTGCGCTATGGGGCCTCGCACCCGGAGCGGCTGGCGGAGCGCGCCGCGGAGCGGGGGATGGATGCTCTCGCGCTGACCGACCGCGACACCCTCGCGGGCGCGGTCCGCTTCGCCAAGGCGTGCGACAGGGCCGGGGTGCGGCCGCTCTTCGGGGTGGAGCTCCCGGTGCGGGGCGCGGTGGAGCGTACGGGAGGGGACGGGCGTACGCACCGGCTGCGGACCCCGGTCCGAGGTGGCGCCTTCGTCGACGAGTCGGCGCCCCGGGTCACCTTCCTCGCCCGCGACGGCGCACGTGGCTGGGCGGAGCTGTGCCGCCTCGTCACCGCCGCGCATGCCGGGACCGGCGACCTGCGGACCGGTGCCGGGCAGCCCCTGACCGACCGGTCCGCGCTGCCCGCCGAAGGGCTCACCGTGCTGCTCGGCCCGGCCTCCGAGGTCGGCAGGGCACTGGCCGCCGGGCGCCCCGACCGGGCCGCCGCGCTGCTCGCGCCCTGGCGGGAGATCTACGGCGACGGGCTGCGCCTCGAAGCCGTGCATCACGGCCGCGAGGGCACCGGACCCGGGTCGCTGCGGCTCGCCGCCCGTACCGTCGGCTTCGCCGCCGAACAAGGGGTACGGGCCGTGCTGACCAACGCGGTCCGGTACGCCGACCCCGGACAGGGCCCGGTCGCCGATGTGCTGGACGCCGCCCGCAGGCTCGTCCCCGTCGACCCGCGGCGCGCCCCGCTCGACAGCGGTGAGCGCTGGCTCAAGGACGCTCGGACGATGGGGGAGGCCGCCGAGCGGATCACCGCTGCCGCCGGCCTCGGCCCAGGCGCCGGAGCGCGGCTTCTCGCGGAGACCCGGCACACCGCCGACGCCTGTGTCGTGGACCCCGAGGGTGACCTCGGTCTCGGCACCGTCCACTTCCCCGAGCCGCACCTCGTCGGCGCCGGCCGGCGTGCCGCCCAACGGGTGCTGGCCTCCCGCGCCGCCGCCGGGATGGTGCTGCGTGGCTACGACCACAGGCGCGACTACTGGGAGCGGATGCACCACGAGCTGGACATCATCGGTTACCACGGCTTCGCCACATATTTTCTGACGGTCGCTCAGGTGGTGGACGACGTAAGGGGGATGAAGGTCCGGGTGGCCGCCCGTGGCTCCGGTGCGGGCTCCCTGGTCAACCATCTCCTGGGCATCGCCCACGCCGACCCGGTCGAGCACGGACTGCTGATGGAGCGCTTCCTCTCCAAGCGCCGCTTCGTGCTGCCCGACATCGACATCGACGTCGAGTCCGCCCGCCGGCTCGACGTCTACCGCACGATCATCGGGCGCTTCGGCGCCGAACGGGTCGCGACCGTCGCCATGCCCGAGACCTACCGGGTCCGGCACGCCATCCGGGACGTCGGCGCCGCGCTCTCCATGAACCCGGCCGAGACCGACCGGCTCGCCAAGGCGTTCCCGCACATCCGGGCCCGTGATGCCCGGGTGGCCATGGAGGAGCTGCCCGAACTGCGCGAGATGGCACGGGAGAAGGAGAAGTACGGGCGGCTCTGGGAGCTGGTGGAGGCGCTGGACGCCCTGCCGCGCGGCATCGCCATGCACCCGTGCGGGGTCCTCCTCTCGGACGCCTCGCTGCTGCGCCGTACGCCCGTCGTGCCCACCAGCGGTGAGGGCTTCCCGATGGCGCAGTTCGACAAGGAGGACGTGGAGGACCTCGGGCTGCTCAAGCTCGATGTGCTGGGCGTGCGGATGCAGTCGGCGATGGCGCACGCGGTCACCGAGCTGAAACGGGCCTCCGGCCAGGAGCTCGACCTGGACGCCGTGGCGCCGGGCGACCCGGAGACGTACCGGCTGATCAGGACCGCCGAGACGCTGGGCTGCTTCCAGATCGAGTCGCCAGGCCAGCGCGATCTGGTCGGCAGGCTGCAGCCCGCCACGTTCCACGATCTGGTGGTCGACATCTCGCTGTTCCGGCCGGGGCCGGTCGCCGCCGACATGGTGCGGCCGTTCATCGAGGCCCGGCACGGCCGGGCGCCCGTCCGCTACCCGCACCCCGACCTGGAAGGGCCGCTGCGTGAGACCTACGGAGTGGTGGTCTTCCATGAGCAGATCATCGAGATGGTCGACATCATGACCGGCTGCGGCCGGGACGAGGCGGACCGGGTGCGGCGCGGGCTCTCCGACCCCGATGCGCAGGGCCGGATCAAGGTGTGGTTCGCGCGGCAGGCGGCGGCGAAGGGCTACGGCGCCGAAGTGATCGCCCGGACCTGGGAGATCGTCGAGGCGTTCGGCTCGTACGGTTTCTGTAAGGCGCACGCGGTCGCCTTCGCCGTACCGACGTACCAGTCGGCGTGGCTCAAGGCGCACCACCCGGCGGCCTTCTACGCCGGTCTGCTCACCCACGACCCCGGGATGTATCCGAAGCGACTGCTCCTCGCGGACGCGCGGCGGCGCGGGGTGCCAGTGCTGCCGCTGGATGTGAACCGGTCGGCGGCCACCCATCGGATCGAACTGGTGTCCGATGATAAGGATGGTTCCGGGGTGTGGGGGCTGCGGCTGGCGCTCTCGGACGTCCACGGCATCAGTGAGGCCGAGGTCGCCCGGATCGAGGCCGGGCAGCCCTATGCCTCACTGCTGGACTTCTGGCAGCGGGCCCGGCCGGGCAGACCCGCCGCCGAACGGCTGGCCCAGGTAGGGGCGTTGGATGCCTTCGGCGCCAACCGCCGTGACCTGCTGCTGCATCTCTCCGAGCTCCACCGTGCCCAGCGGGGGACCGGCGCCAGGTCCGGCTCGGGCGGCACGCAGCTCCCGCTCGGTGAGGGACACAGGACCGGTTCCGTCGGTCTGCCCGATCTCAATGACGCGGAACGCCTCAGTGCCGAGCTCGGTGTCCTGAGCATGGATGTCTCCCGCCATCTGATGGGTGATCACCACGCGTTCCTGGCGGAACTCGGCGCGGTCTCCGCCAAGCGGCTGCGGGAGGCGCGGCACGGGGAGGCGGTGCTGGTCGCGGGCGCCAAGGCGGCCACCCAGACCCCGCCGGTCCGGTCCGGCCGCCGGGTCATCTTCACCACCCTGGACGACGGTACGGGCCTGGTCGACCTGGCCTTCTTCGACGACAGCCACGCCGCCTGCGCGCACACCGTCTTCCACTCCTGGCTGCTGCTGGTGCGCGGTGTGGTGCAGCGGCGCGGCCCGCGGAGCCTCAGTGTGGTCGGCGAGGCCGCCTGGAACCTGGCGGAACTGGCCGAACTGCGGCGCGCCGGCGGACTCGACGCGGTCTCCGCCCGGCTGGCCGAGGTCCCGGCCGAGGACGCCGGGCAGGAGGAGTCCCCGGGTCACCCGGTGGCCGGCGGCGGGCGGCGCATCCAGATGCCGACCGGGTACGAGATGAACCCCTGGGCCGACCTCCAGCCGCCCGGCGAGGGTGTGGCCACCGGAAGGAAGCTCTGGCACCAGTCCCCGGGGAGTGCGGGGTGAGCGCCGTGCGTGAGGTGCCGGTGATTCTGTGTCTGCGGTTCCGCAAGGTCGGCGGCGGGCTGCCGGACAGCGCCGGTCACGCCGGGCTGCTCGCCCTCCTCGGTGCGTTCACCCCGGTCGTCGAGGGGGCGCCGCCGGACGCGGCGCTCGCCGATGTGCGCGGTGCGCTGGGCTACTTCGGGCAGGACGTGGCAGGTCTGGCGGCGCTGATCCGGGTCCGTGCGCTCGCCCTGCACGGAGTGGACTGTGCGATCGGCGCCGCCGAGAACCCCATGCTGGCCCGGATGGCGGCGCGGCAGGCCGTGCCCGGGACGACGTTCGTGGTGCCCGGCGGCGGCGGAGCCGGGTTTCTCGCGGACAAGCCGGCCGTCGCGCTGGACGGTGTCGGGGCGGCGACCGCCCGCACCCTCTGCGGATACGGGCTCGACTCCGTCGGCCGGATCGCGGCGGCCCCCCTCGCCACCCTGCAACGGATCGCCGGTGTACGGACCGGGCGCGAACTGTGGGAGCGGGCGCACGGCATCGACCGTACGACGGTCCTGCCGAACGCCGCCGCCCGGTCGGTCGCCGCCGAGCGTTCCTTCCCGCGCGACGAACTGGACCCGGAACGGCAGCGTCGCGCGCTCATGTCGCTCACCGAGGAGCTGGGAGCCCGGATGCGCGGGGACGGGCAGGTGTGCCGGGCGCTCGCGGTCTCCGTGCGCTACGCCGACCGGACGGGCTATTCGACGCTGACCCGCAGCCGTACGCTCCGGGAGCCCACCGCTCACTCCGCGGCACTCACCGAGCTCGCGTACCGCATCCATGACTCGTTCGGGCTGCAGCGGGCCCGGGTGCGGGGGATCGGGCTGCGCGCCGAGGGGCTGACGGACCGTGAACGGGCTGCTCATCAGCTTTCGTTCGACCCGGTGGACGAGCGGGCGAGGCGGATCGAGGCGGTGGCGGACCGGCTGCGGGCGAGATTCGGGCCGCAGGCCGTGATGCCGGGCCGACTCGCCGCCTGACGTGTCCCTATACCAGGCCATGGATGATCTACCGTGATGCCGCGTCATTTTTTTTACCGACGCGTAACTTCCCCCGTCACCTTACTCGCGCGTAATTTGGCATGAGCGCATAAAAGCGCTGTACCGGAAGCCGGTACGGAACGTCGGTACAGAACGTCGGTACAGAACGTCGGTACACAACTTGTGGTCCGGGCCGCAGGGCGCATTGACATCGCAACTCCCTTGAGCCGCAAGGAGACCACACGATGCTGCCCTGGACACGTGCGCCGCGCACCCCACGTGCGCGGAGAACCCTCGCCGCACTGCTCCTCGCCGTCGCAGCGCTCGCCGCCCCCACGGCGACCGCCACCGCCGCCACCCCCGCCGCTGCCACAGCCACCTCCCGTGGCTGGAACGACTACTCCTGCAAACCCTCAGCAGCCCATCCCCGCCCCGTCGTCCTGGTCCACGGAACCTTTGGGAACTCGGTCGACAACTGGCTCGTCCTCGCGCCGTACCTGGTCGGCCGGGGCTACTGCGTCTACTCGCTCGACTACGGGCAGCTGCCCGGGGTGCCGCTCTTCAACGGCCTCGGTCCGATCGACAAGTCGGCCGGCCAGCTCGCCACCTTCGTCGACCAGGTGCTCGCCGCCACCGGAGCACCCAAGGCCGACATCGTCGGCCACTCCCAGGGCGGCATGATGCCCAACTACTACCTGAAGTACCTCGGCGGCGGTGCCAAGGTGAACGCCATGATCGGGCTCGCCCCCGACAACCACGGCACCACCCTGCTCGGGCTGACGAATCTGCTGCCGTACTTCCCGGGCGCTGCGGACCTGCTGAACACCCACACGCCCGGTCTCGCCGACCAGGTGGCCGGATCCCCCTTCATCACCAAGCTGAACGCGGGCGCTGACACCGTGCCAGGTGTTCACTACACCGTGATCGCGACCAGGTACGACGAGGTCGTGACCCCGTACCGCACGCAGTACCTGAGCGGGCCGGACGTGCACAACGTCCTGCTCCAGGACCTGTGCCCGGTCGACCTGTCCGAGCATGTGGCGATCGGGACCACGGACCTCATCGCTTACCACGAGGTGGCGAACGCCCTGGACCCGGCGCACGCCACCCCGACCACCTGCGCGTCGGTGCTCGGATAGGGCCTCTCGTTCGGATCTGGCCGGGCTCGCGGGGTCCGGTACGCACATCTGCTGCGTTGCGGTCGGTCACCGACGCTCCGCGTCGGCTCCTTCCTCCGCCGTGCAGCTGCACGAACCGGACCCCGCTCCCCTGTGATTCAGCCCGATCCGAACGAAAGCCCCCGCTATCCGGTCGCTCAGCGTTCGTGCCGGGCCGCGACCGCGGCCCGGCGGCGGACGGAGGCGAACAGTGCGGCCGCGCCCACCGCGAGTGCGGCCGCACCGCCGATCGTGAGGAACCGGGTACTGCTGTCGCCACCCGTCTCGGCGAGGCTCTGGCCGACCGGGGCGGGACCGGCGGCGCTGTCCGGCTCGGGCGCGTTCGCCTCGGAAGCAGTCGCCTCGGAGGTACCCGCCTGCGAACCGGTGGCCGGAGCCGCCTTGGTGACCTTCGCCCCCGTACGGGCGTCGTCGTCACCATGGCCGGCGTGCTCCACGGACGACTTGGACGCGCCTTCGGCGATCTCCTGCTCGGACGGCGCGGACGCGGCAGGCGCCGGGGCCGCGCCGTCCGAACCGCTGTCGGCGGCCGCGCCGCCGAAGACCACGTCGGAACAGGCGTAGAACGCCTCGGGGGAGTCCGAGCGCTGCCAGATGGTGTAGATCAATTGCCGCCCGGTCCGCTCCGGAACGGTGCCGCCGAACACGTACGAGCCGTCCACCAGATTCGGGTCGGTGGCCGTGGCGAAGGGCTTCGTCTCCAGATCCGACCACTTCAGCGGCTTCGCCGGGTCGTAGCCGGAGTTGGTGAGATACAGCTCGAAGGAGCCCTTGTGGGGTGCGGTGGCCCGGAAGTGGAAGGTGTGGGTACCGGCCTTCATCTGCGTCGAAGGCCAGTCGGCGCGGGGCAGGTCGAGCCCCTTGAATTTGTCGTTGCCGGCGCTGCACAGCTTGCCGTCCGGGATCAACTGCCGGTGATTGCCTGCCGCATTGGCGATATTGATGCCGTTCCAGTCGTACAGGGCCTGGGTCCCGCCTGCCGCGACCGCGGCCGCACACGCCGCCGACTTCGGATTCTCTGGCCCCTCGGCGTAACAGGCGGAGACCCGGCTGACCGGATCCGTCATCGATCCGTGCGCCGCGGCGGGCGTCGCGGAGAGGCCGGTCAGAGCCAGCGGCGCCGCGCCGAGCGCGACGAATACGGCAGCCCTGCGACGGGCGGTCCTGAACACGGTCATGGTGACGTACTCCTTCGATTCCACTGCGGGGTACGGAGAAGCTAGCTGCTCGCCGGCCCGGAATCGGCTGCGAGAAGGGGCACCCGGCGATCGTTATGGGGAGCTTAAGGAGCGGCTAAGAGGGGGCTCAGGAAAGTCCACCGGTGGGCAACCTCCGTGGACAGAACAGCTAGGCACCGGGTGACCATCGCGGCTCACCTCACCCTGTCGGCCCTCAGCGGAGTCCGGATGGTCTTGAAACGAGGGCTTCGAGCCGTGTGGATCAACGAGTCATTGCTCCAAAGAACTGAAGCACCCGAAACGCCATCTGTGGGGGATTGCGGCGAGGACACCCGTCAAGCCCTGCCGCCACTCCGCGAGTTGCCTAGGCCGGGAACGATCGTAGAGTGGAAGGAGGGGTGAAGGGCGAAATGGGAGGCGGATATGGTTTTCGTGCGCGTTCACGTGATGAAAGATAAACTGAGCGTAGAACAAAAGCGTGAACTCGGTGATAAATTGATCGCCGCTGTAGCGGACGTCGAGAAACTCCGAAACACGGCACGCCATCAGCAGACATCGTGGGTTCAGTACTACGAATTCGATCTCGATAACTGGTACAACCCGCATACCCTTGGTGATCCGTCTGCGAAGTGGCAGATCGATGTAATCGCTCCCCAGAAACTTCTGCCGACACCGGAAGATACTAAACTGGTTCTAGAAAAGGTGACGGCTGCAGTCCGTTCCGTCAGCGGGGAAGGTCTGCTGCCCGCCCGAGGACCATGGGTGCATGTATACGTGATCCCTGATCTGAGTTGGGGCATGGATGGCCAGGTCCCGAACTGGGACGGCTGGCGGGCGTACTTCGAGGCGGACACGCAGGAGGAAGTCGACCGTGCACTTGCCACGGTCTTCGGGAAAAATTAGAAGGCAATCTTTTGCGGGGGACGCGACTGGATCACCGATAGGCGCTCGAGACAGAACGTGAGAGAACCGTGGCTCAATCATCGAATGGCAGGATTGAAACGATCTCGCACCAGGTCGATCGGCTGACGGTTCAGGTTGACGACTCGTTCGACGAATTCAGGAATCGCTACGAGCGAGCAGTTCCCGTCTTCCAGAGTGAACGGTTTGCCGCCCTCGTCGAGAAGGGTGCCGACTGGCAGAGCGTTCTCGATGCCACCGCAGAGAATGCCCCACATGACTGGATTCTCTACTGGTCCCACGACTTCACGTCGCTGATGCGTCTTGCCGGAGACCGGGGCCGTTGTGTCGAGTACCTCATGGGTAATCACGGCATGGCGCAAAAAATGTACCGCTACAACCCAGCCATTCTGCTCTACGCCCCCCTACGCACAGCCATTGTGGAAGATGCTGACGCTGCCACGTGGTTCACCGTCGACCAACCCAGCACCCGATTTGGCAGCTTCAATACACCTCAAATCACCAAGGTAGGACTTGAGCTGGATCACAAGCTTGCTGCGTTGTTGCAGCACCTTGATGCACCCGTGCCGACCGCGCTCACCAATCGTTGATCTCGAATCGTCAGTGGGTTCGTTCAGTCGTCAATCCGGCCGTTCTAGCTGCTGAGGTTCGGCGTTGACCGACGTGGGTCGCGCTCCCGTCTCTTCCCAGCACAATCGCAGCTGTGCCTGCAGGCTCGAAACGGATGCTGCGTCGCAGGACATGACGACAACGAGCCTGCTCATGTCGGTGCCCTCGGGGGCGCTGTGTGGAGGACCATCGCTGTCCTGCCCGCAGAAGGGTCTTGAAGAGCACCCGCCGTCCGGCGGCATCGCCTGACAGTGCCTCATCCGCGGCCTCGACGATCAGTACGTAGTGGTCCGCGGGCAGCCACTTCAGGTCGCGCAGACAGTCGAAGAGGGCATCCCAGTTCCACCCGAAGTAATCCGGCAGCTTCAGTCCGTCGTAGAACTGCTGGAAGACGGAGTCCGTGTTGGGCATCTCCCGGCCGTCGAGCCGCGATACGTACGTCCTGCCGGTCACGGGAAGCAGCAAATCGACAGGCAGGGCGCCTTGCTCCGGAACGACGTGGGGTGGCCGGTGGGACGGCCGTCGACCGGGACCGTGAGGGGCTGGGACGATCGGCGCATGACGACGATCGACTGGGACTCCGCCGCCGACTCCTTCGACGAAGAACCCGACCACGGACTGCTCGATCCGGTGGTACGGCACGCATGGGCGCGGAGACTGGAGAGCTGGCTGCCCGGCGCCCGCTCCGAAGTGCTCGACCTGGGGTGCGGCACCGGAAGTCTGGCCCTGCTCGTCGCCGGGCAGGGGCACCGGGTCACCGCAGTGGACCGGTCGCCGCGCATGGTCGAGCAGGCGCGGGCCAAACTCGCCGGAACAGGCACCGAGGTACTGGTCGGGGACGCGGCACGGCCACCCGTCGGAAAACAGCAGTTCGATGTGGTCATGGTCCGCCATGTGGTGTGGCTGCTGCCCGATCCCGCGGCTGCCCTGCGCCACTGGTTCGGACTGCTGCGGCCCGGCGGGCGGCTGCTGCTGATCGAGGGGGTGTGGGGCGGGGTGGGTCTCTCCGCCGGGCGGCTGACCGCGCTGCTCGCCCCGTTCACCGAACGCATCCACCACGAGCGGCTCTCCGACGACCCGGACCTGTGGGGCAAGCCGGTGGCCGACGACCGCTACGCGCTGGTGGCCCGTGCCGAACCGCCCCACCGCCACACCGAGGTCGTCGACGTGCACCTGATCCTGCGCCGTGGCCCCGATGTGCTGCTCGCCCGCCGCGCCGGCACGGGGTACGCGGACGGCCTGTTCAACGGCCCGTCCGGGCATGTGGAGGACGGAGAGGACGTCCGTGAGGCGATGATCCGTGAGGCCGCCGAGGAGATCGGTGTCGCACTCGACCCGGACGAGCTGCGGGTCGCGCTGGTCATGCAGCACCGTGGGCCGGGCGGCTCCCCCCGGACCGGCTGGTTCTTCGAGGCGGAGTACGACCCGGCGCGCCCGCCGTACAACCGTGAACCGGAAAAGTGCTCGGAGCTCGCCTGGTTCCCGCTGGACGCCCTCCCCGACGACATCGTCGCGTACTGCCGTGCGGGGCTCGAGGGCTACCGGGCCGGGGAGCGTTTCCTGATCCACTGGCACGAGGACGGCGACACCGTGGCCTACCAGCGGCACGCCGTACGCCGCGCGGTCCCGCTGCCGTCCGGCGGCTCCGGCACCGGCGGAGTGCACCACATCGAGCTGTGGGTGCCCGACCTGGCGGCGGCCGAGCCGGGGTGGGGCTGGCTCCTCGGCGAGCTGGGCCATGTTCCGTACCAGCGCTGGGAACGCGGCCGCAGCTGGCGGCGCGGCGACAGCTATCTGGTGATCGAACAGTCGACGGCCCTGCTCCCGGGACCGCACGACCGGCTCCGCCCCGGCCTGAACCACCTGGCGTTCCACGTCCGGGACCGGGCCACGCTGGACGGCCTGGTGGAGCGGGCGCCCGAGCACGGCTGGCGGCTGCTGTTCCCGGACCGCCATCCGTACGCGGGCGGTGAGGGGTACTGCGCCGCGTATCTGGAGGACGCGGCCGGGTACGAGGTGGAGCTGGTGGTGCGTTAGACCGGCCGGCGATGGGAGGGCGGCGTCACCCATTGCCGGTCGGTCTCAGTGCACTGTGCCGGGCGGACCCGACGGCGCCAGCAGCTCCCCGAGTCCGCCCGCGAGGGCCACCTGTTCCAGCTCGTCCAGCGCCCGGCGGGCGGCGTCGGCCGCCGCCGGATCGGACGCGGCCAGGCCGCTCTCCTCGAACTCGTCCTCGTCCAGGCGCAGTACGGAGGTGCCGTCCGCAGACACCCACAGATCGAGATCCAGGTCCTCGACCACCAGCGTCCCGCTGCTCAGCACCGCGGGCCGGGTGATGTCGCAGTACCAGCCTTTCAGTGCCCCCGCTCCGGTGCGGACCTCCTTCACCGCGAACCACCGGTCACGCCAGTAGTGCTCGGTGAGGACGTCACCGGGTTCGAACCGTACGAAGCCGAAGTCGCGCACGCCGGGGGCAGCCCACGGAGCCGTGACCGTCACCCGGGTGCCGTCGTCGCGTACGACGTCCGCCGGGTAACGGATCTTCGTCCGGCCCGACTTGACGAGGACGATCTCAACCGATCCTGCGGACATGGCGTACCTCCGTGGCGCAGATCTCGTATCCGAACCATGAGTTGATCGCCAGCATCGGCCCGTTGCCGGCGTCGTTGCCGGTGTACGCGTCCGTGTAGCCGGCCGCACGGGCGCGGCGCAGGGAGTCGCTCTTGGCCAGCTTGGCCAGACCACGGTTGCGGTACGCCCTGCGGGTACCGGTCATCCCCGACCAGTAGCGCGTCAGCCCGTCCGTCTCGGCCACGCTGAACGCGGCCACCTCACCGTCCACCACCGCCACCGAGGTGAGCTCCCGGTCCAGGCCGGGACTGTTCCAGGTGGTCCGCAGCCAGTCCTCGTAGTCCGTGAGCTCCGCCGGGGTGTCGCTCGGCTCGTCCGCCGTGCTCTCCGCGTCCGCCTCGAACAGCGGCCGCGGGTCGTCGGCGAAGTCGGCGGCGGTGCGCAGCTCCACACCGGGCGGCAGTTCCTGACGGGGCGGCAGGGAGCCGCGAGCGAGGTCCAGACGGAGGAAGTGGGCCGGGCGGCTCGGCGTGTAGCCGCGCTTCTCGGCGAAGGCCCGGTTCGCCGGTTCGTCGAGCACCCAGGTGTGGACGGAGACGGCTCCGACCCGGGCGAGATACTCCTCGGCCGTGCGCACCAGCAGGGAGCCCGCCCCGCGTCCCACCCGCTGCGGATGCGTGTACGGATTGCAGAAACCCTGGCCGGGTTCCGGTGTGTCATGGGCGATGCCGACCTGCGCGGTGCCGAGGATCTCTCCGTCCTCCTCGGCGACCAGCAGCCGGTACCGCTTGTCGGGATGGGCGTTGGCCAGGTCGAAGGCGATCACCTCCGGAGTCGTCACCATGTACGGCAGAGCGGCTCGCCGCACGCGTACCCAGGCCGCTGCGTCGGCGGGAAGGAAATCGCGAACCCTCACAGTCATGCGCCGGACGTTACGCGGAGGACCGGCCCGGTCGCCTCCGGATTTCCGGTGGTGGGGGAGAATCGGCCCGTGACTTTGAAGATCGCTCTCGATCCGCACTCCGGTGCCGCTCCCTACGAGCAACTGCGCACGCAGATCTCCGAACTGGCCCGTTCCGGTGCGCTGCCCGTGGGCCACCGGCTACCGACCGTACGAGGCTTCGCCGAGGAGCTCGGCCTCGCCGCGAACACCGTCGCCAAGGCGTACCGGGTACTGGAGGCCGACGGGGTGATCGAGACCCGTGGACGGAACGGCACGTTCATCGCCGCCTCGGGTGACGCGGCGGACCGCAAGGCGGCCGAGGCGGCGCGGGAGTACGCGGAGCAGGCCAGACGGCTCGGGGTGTCCCGGGCGCAGGCGGCATCGCTGGCGCAGGACGCGGTGCGGGCGGCGTACGAGGGCTGACCGCGGCCGTTCCGGCGGCCGTTCGCCTCCCGAGGCCCCCGGGCGGACCCGGAAGGTTCCCCGGGCGCCGGCACGGCCCGACGGGTGTTCCGGGGCACCCGATGCCCACGGCGGACAGGGCCCCGCGTGTCAGCGGCCGGGCCCGTACCGTGACGGAGGGCGACCCGTCAGAGGTAGAGCCCCGCGTCCGCCCCCGAGTCCTGCTTCGGCACCGAGGCAGGACCGCTGCCGCGGCGCAGCGCGTACAGTTCGGCCAGCGTCGTGCCCTCCCGGCCGACGTCCCGCCCGAGTCCGTCCTCCGTGCCCAGCCAGGCCACCGCCTCGCGGCGGGTCAGCGGGCCCACCTCGATCCGGGCCAGGCAGCGGCCGGGCCTGACCACCGCCGGGTGGAGCCGTTCCAGGTCCTCGTTGGTCGTCACCCCGACCAGGACATTGCGGCCCTGGCCCAGCAGCCCGTCGGTGAGGTTCAGCAACCGCGACAGCGCCTGGCCCGCCGTGTGCTTGGCCTCGCCGCGGATCAGCTCGTCGCAGTCCTCCAGCAGCAGCAGCCGCCAGCGGCCCTTCGAGGTGCCGTCGTCCTCGCCGATCGCGATGTCCATCAGATAGCCGACGTCGTTGAAGAGCCGCTCCGGATCGAGGACGCAGTCCACCTGGCACCAGTCCCGCCAGGACCGGGCCAGGGTGCGCAGCGCGGACGTCTTGCCGGTACCGGGTGGCCCGTGCAGCAGGAGCAGCCGGCCCGCGATGTCCTCGGGTGTCACCTTCATCAGCCGGTCCATGGCATCGGCCACCGGCGCCGTGTAGTTGCCGCGCACCTCGTCCCAGGTGCCTGCGGCGATCTGACGGGTGGTGCGGTGCGGACCGCGGCGCGGGGAGACGTACCAGAAGCCCATCGTGACGTTCTCGGGCTGCGGTTCCGGCTCGTCCTGGGCGCCGTCCGTCGCCTGGTCGAGGACCTTCTGCGCCAGCTCCGGACTGGTCGCGGTGACCGTGACGTCGGCGCCGCGGTTCCACCGGGAGATGAGCAGGGTCCAGCCGTCGCCCTCGGCGAGTGTGGCGCTGCGGTCGTCGTCGCGGGCGGCGCGCAGCACCTTGGAGCCCGGCGGCAGCAGTGTCGCCCCGGACTTCACCCGGTCGAGGGAGGAGCTGTGCGAGTACGGCTGCTCGCCCGTCGCGAAGCGGCCGAGGAACAGCGCGTCGACGACATCGGACGGGGAATCGCTGTCGTCGACGGTGAGCCGGATCGGCAGAGCGGACTCAGGGTTGGCAGACATGGCGCCCATGATCCGGCACATCGGCACAGCGTGCACCCAGGTTTCGCCACCTCCTGTCACCCGTCCGGATGGTCCGCGCCGGGCGTCGCGCCGACCCGGCGGCCCTGCGGTGCACCCGGCAGGCCCCGCGCGCGACCGGGTACCTGTCGCCGGGTCACCCCGCGGGCGGCTTTGCCCTCGATGGCCCTGATGTCGTATTCAGGTCTGACTCGCACTCAGGATGCGGGCCGGGAAGACCTCGATACGGACTTGGCATGGACACTTCCGGATTGGGTGCGACTGCTGCTACCACGGAGTAGGCAGAGATCCTGCCGGCCGGTCCAAGGGAGATTCCATGAAAATGTCCAGACTCGTGGCGTTCTCGTCCTCGCTCCTGTTAGGTGTCGTACTCGCGTTGACGGGGGCGGCGACCGCGAACGCCGCAACGTCCCTCCAGGCCGTCGACTACGTCGCCCTGGGCGACTCGTACTCCTCGGGGGTCGGGTCCGGCAGCTACGACAGTGCCAGTGGCGACTGCAAGCGCAGCTCCAAGGCATACCCCGCCCTCTGGGCAGCCGCCAACTCGCCGGCCTCGTTCGCCTTCAACGCCTGCTCGGGCGCCCGTACCGGTGATGTGACGGCCGGACAGCTCGCCTCGCTCTCCTCCTCGACCGACCTCGTCTCGATCTCCATCGGCGGCAACGACGCGGGCTTCGCCGATGTCATGACCACCTGTGTCCTCCAGTCGGAGTCCACCTGCCTCAGCAGGATCGCCACCGCCCGCAGCTATGTCGGCACCACCTTGCCCGGCAACCTCGACTCGGTGTACTCGGCGATCAGTGCCAAGGCGCCGTCCGCCCATGTCGTCGTCCTCGGTTACCCCCGCTTCTACCAGCTCAGCGGCAGTTGCCTGGCCGGCCTGAGCGAGACCGAACGCGCCGCCATCAACAGCGCCTCCGACTACCTCAACGCGACGACCGCCAAGCGTGCAGCCGACCACGGCTTCAGCTTCGGGGACATCGCCACGAAGTTCACCGGGCACGAGATCTGCTCGTCCAACGCCTGGCTGCACAGTGTGAACTGGCTCGACATCGGCGAGTCCTACCACCCCACCGCCGCCGGACAGTCGGGCGGTTACCTGCCCGTCCTCAGTTCGGCAGTCTGACCTGAGCGTATCTCCGGCTCAGTCCTCCGCCGAGGGGGAGGCCCCGCCCGTCGGGGTCTCCGTCAGGCAGGTCACCGAGAAATCCACCCCGTTCGACGTGACCGCGACCGGACTCCTGACCTCCAGCCTGATCGTCCCGTGGTAAGGCGCATCCTGTCGGTACGTCAGCTCCGTGTGCGGCACCTTCTTCGAAAGTCCGTCGCCGGCGCCGAAGGAGAGTGACTGCCAGCCGGGGTCGGAACTCGTCCCGTCCTTCAGCACCCACCGGTACTCGACCTCCGCCGGGGTGCGTCCCAGGGTGACCGTCGCCTCGACCGCCGGTGCCTCGGCGTGCGGTGGTGGGCAACCGCCCTCGTAATCGCCGCGCACCGGGGTGAGATAGACCGTCACGGTCTGCGGCGGCCTGCTCGTACTGCCGTGGCCGGCGCCGCCGTCGGTCGCTGTGCCGCCCCCGTTCGTGGCGTCGCTGCTGCTCGGCGATCCGCCGGTGGCCGACGTCCCCCGGGTGGCGGGCGCCGAGGGCGGGGCGCTGTTGGTGGCACCCTGGCCGCTGCCGCTGCTCAGGCCCTCCGGGTCGTCGCCACCGCCCTTGTGCCCAAGCGTCCAGGCGATCCCGCCGACCGCCAGCACCAGCACCACCACCCCCGCGGCGAGCAGCGCGACCGCGCGACGCGGCCGCTCCTCGGAGGCCGTCGGGTACCCCGGGGAGGGAGAGGAAACCGTGGGGCGCGGCGACGGCGTCGCGGGCATCGGCGTCCGGGGTGTCGCCGTGGAGGCCGTCATCGTCGCACCGTACGGATCCGGCGTACCGGTGCCGGGGGGCTGCGGACTCCCGCCCGCGGCGACGATCCGCAGCTGACGCCCGGCCTCCTCGGCGGAGAGCCGCTCGGCGGGATCCTTGCGGAGCAGGCCCTCGACGACCGGAGCGAGCGGGCCGGCCCGCCGCGGCGGTGGCAGCTCCTCGTCGACCACCGCCCGGAGCGTGTTCAGCGGGGTGTTCTGGCGGAACGGTGAATTGCCTTCGGTGGCGGCGTACAGAAGCACTCCAAGGGACCACAGATCCGACTCCGGACCAGGCGTGCGCCCCAGCGCGCGCTCCGGTGCGAGGAACTCCGGTGAGCCGATCAGCTCACCCGTCATGGTGAGTGCGGAGGTTCCCTCGACCATGGCGATGCCGAAGTCCGTCAGCACCACCCGCCCGTCGTTGGCGATCAGCACGTTGCCGGGCTTCACATCGCGGTGCAGCACCCCGGCGTCATGGGCGCTGCGCAGTGCGGCCAGTACCTCGGCACCGATGTGCGCCGCCCTGCGTGGGGCCATCGGCCCCTCGGCGTCCAGCACGTCGGAGAGCGCGAGGCCGCGGATCAGCTCCATCACGATCCACGGACGGGAGTCCTCGGTCGCCACGTCGTAGACGGTGACCACGTTGCGGTGCGAGACCCGGGCCGCCGCCCAGGCCTCCCGCTCCAACCGCGCGTAGAGCCGCTGGATGTCGGAGGACGGCAGCCCCGACGGGGCGCGGACCTCCTTCACCGCGACCTCGCGCCCCAGTAGCTCGTCGCGCGCCCGCCACACGACCCCCATCCCACCCTGGCCCAACGGGCCCAACAGGCGGTAGCGGCCCGCGATCAGTCGGTCGTCGCCCGGCACTTCGCTCACGGTGATCCCCCATATCCGCTGGAGTGTCGGCAGCACGGCGGAAACCTCTCCACGCTAGCTCAGAAAGGCCCGTTCCAGACCCCGTTGCGCAGCAATCCGCCGCTGCGGGTGATCCGGTCCCGATCTGTCCAACTCGCCCTGGAATCGAGCGAATTATGGAGCCCGTCGTCAACCTCCGTATGTGTGTGCTCAATCCGGCAACCGGGATACACGAGTGTCATCGTGGGGGGATAGGGTTAACCTGCCCGGGCCGGGTGCCCTCGTACGGGTGGGGAGTGACATGGAACAGATAACGGTGCGCAGCAGGCCGCGTGTGCCTGCCATCACATGCGGGAGCAGCGCGACCAGTACGCGCCTGGACCGCCATCTCGCAGTGCTCGGCGGCCCCGCCGTGCCGCAGCGTGAGGTGGCGGAGGCGACGTTGCTGATGCGCGAGCTCACCTCGCGTGACGCCGCGCACACCCGCCGGAGCAGGAGCGCGCGTGTCTCGCTCTTCGCGCCGCTGCGGCGACTGCGACGCTCGCTCTTCGGTGGCCGCCACTGAGCCGACGGCCCGTCACCACCGATCCGGCCCCCGACCCGACCGCCGGCCCCTGACCGATCCGGCCCGCCGCTCGGGCCGCTCAGGCGATCACGCCGTCCCGGCGCAGCTCCGCTGTCTGCTCGTCCGTCATCCCCGCGGCCCGCAGCAGTGTCTCGGTGTGCTCGCCGAGCGCCGGTACGGCGCCCATCCGCGGTTCCGGTCCGCCCGGCAGTGTGATCGGCGGCAGCATGGCCCGCAGTGGCCCGACCGGTGACCCCACCTCCCGCCACCGGTCCCGCGCGGCCAGCTGCGGATGCGCCGCCACGTCCGCCACGGTGTTCAGCCGGGCGCAGGCGATGTCCGCGGCGTCCAGTCGGGACACCGCCTCCTCGGTGGTCAGCGCGGCCATCGCGGCCGCCACCACGGCATCGGTCCGTTCCCGGTTCGCGGTCCGTGCGGTATTCGTCGCGAACTCCGGATCGTCCGCCAACTCCGGCTTCTCCAGCACCTGTTCGGCGAGTCGACGCCACTCCCGGTCGTTCTGCACGGAGAGCAGCAGCTGTTCCCCGTCCGCTGTCCCGAAGGCGTCGTAGGGGGCGATGACGGGATGCGCCAGCCCCGTGCGCGCCGGGGTTTCGCCCCCATGCATCCGGTGGTGCAGCGGATGCCCCATCCACTCGGCCAACGCCTCCAGCATCGAGATCTCCACCGGGCCGCCGAGCCCGGTGGCTGCCCGCCGCAGCAGCGCCGCGAGCACCCCCGAGAACGCGTACATCGCGGCAGCCACATCGGCGGCGGGCACCCCTGCCTTCACCGGCCGGTCCGGCGTCCCGGTGACGGACACCAGCCCCGCCTCGCACTGCACGAGCATGTCGTAGGCCCGTTTGTGCGCGTAGGGTCCGTGCGCGCCGTAGCCGGAGATGTCGACGGCGACCAGCCGCGGGTGCGCGGCGCAGAGCGTGGCGGCGTCCAGCCCCAGCCGCGCGGCCGCCCCCTGGGCGAGGTTCTGCACGAACACGTCGGCGTCGGCGACCAGTCGGCGTACCACGGCCAGACCGCGTGGATCCTTGAGGTCGACCGCCAGGGACTCCTTGCCGCGATTGCACCAGACGAAGTGGGAGGCGAGCCCGCGGGCCGCGGTGTCGTACCCACGGGCGAAGTCGCCGCCGTCCGGGCGCTCGATCTTGATGACGCGGGCGCCGAGATCGGCGAGTTGCCGGGTCGCGAACGGGCCGGCGACCGCCTGTTCGACGGCGACGACGGTGATCCCGTCGAGCGGGAGGGGCTGAGTCTTCATGAGCACCGTACCTACCGTGTACGTAACAACTTTGTCATCCCGAGATGTTGACGTCGAAAACTTCCAGGGCCATGGTGCTGATCGTTTGGCAAGTACACGGCACCTCACCCCCGGAGGCGTATACATGTGTGACCTGCACGATCAGCATGAGCACACGCACGACGCAGCGATGGCAGCCGGACCGGTACTCAGCCGCAGACGGATCGTGCAGTTGCTCGGCGCGGCAGGGGTGACCACGGCGGTGATGACGGCCGACGCCGATCCGGCGATGGCCGCGGCCTCCGAGGCGGCCGACGCCGTCTCGGACGACGGCTACGAGGCTCCGAAGGGGCTGGCGCAGGACAGCCCGGCCAAACAGGCGGCGATCGGCTGGATCGACACCAACAGCGCCCGGATCACCGGGCTCAACGCCGAGATCTGGGACCACGCCGAGCTCAGCCTGCGCGAGTGGAACTCCTCGCTCGCCGAGGCCGGCTTCCTGGAGAAGGCGGGATTCGACGTCGAGTTCGGCACCGCGGGCTTCCCCACCGCGTTCACCGCCACGTACCGCTACGGCAGTGGCGGCCCGGTCCTCGGCTTCAGCGGGGAGTACGACGCGCTGCCCGGCCTCTCGCAGAACAAGGGCGTCGGCCACCACGACCCGCGCGAATACATCCACGACCCGTTCGCCCCCGGTTACGGCCCCGGACACGGCTGCGGGCACAGTGCGCTGGGAACGGCGGCCGCGGCTGCGGCGGCAGCCGTCGCCCAGGCGGCGAAGAAGCACCAGCTGCCCGTCACCGTGAAGTTCTTCGGCTCGACGGCCGAGGAGGCACTGATCGGCAAGACGTACGCCGTCAGCAAGGGTGTGTACGACGGTCTGGACGCCTTCCTGGACTGGCACCCCTCCACCGCCAACGCCACCGGCTGGGGCACCACCACCGCGATGACGGCGGTGACGTTCACCTTCCTCGGGGTCGCCGGGCACGGCGGAACGCCGCTCGGCAACAAGAGCGCGCTGGACGCCGCCGTGATGATGGCAACGATGTCGGAGTTCCTGCGGGAGGAGAACCTCGCCCCGTCGGGACGGCTCCACTGGGTGATCAACAACGGCGGCGACATCCCCAACGTCACCCCGGAGATCGCCGAGATCTCGTACTACGTGCGCGAGGGAAGCCCGGCCCGGGTGCAGGTGCTGCTCGACAAGGTGATCGCCGTCTCCGAGGCGGCGGCGAAGGCCAGCCAGACCACGGTCGGGCACCGGATCACCTCGGCCTGCTGGAACCAGCTGCCTTCGAAGTCCTTCGCCGAGCTCCTCCACGCGAACATGACGCGGATCGGTCCGCCGCGCTTCACCGACGAGGCGCACCGGCTGGCGAAGGAGCTCCAGGAGTCACTGGGCCTTCCGGCCGTCGGCATGCACGACGAGGTCGGCGCTCTCACCCCGCCCAACCCGGTCTTCATGGGCGGCGGTTCGACCGATGTGGCGGACATCAGCTGGAACGTGCCGACGGTCTCGATGGGCGCCGCGCTCGCCCCGATCGGCACCAAGATGCACACCTGGTCGACGGCGGCGTGCGCGGCCGCGGCGCCCGGTGAGGCGGCACTGATCGCGGCGGCGAAGTACCTGGCCGCGACGGCGGTCGATCTGCTCACCCGGCCGGAGCGGCTCGCGGCGATCAAGGCCGAGTTCACGGAGCGCACCAAGGGGGTGGTGTGGAAGACGGCGCTGCCCGACGGCTATGAGCCCCCGATGTACGAGCCGCCGGCCTGGTTCCTGAAGAGGACCGGGCAGAAGTGGCCGCCGGCGAACATCACCTGGCCGCCGAAGCGGGTGGTGTCGCACGAGAAGTTCTCCTCGCTCGGGCCGGAACTGAAACCGCTCAAGTAGGCGGCGGGGCACCGGGCCGCGGCGCCGTGGCCCGGTGCCGAGGTCCGGGTTCATGGGTCGGCCGGGAGCCGAAATAATTCGGCACCGAAGTACTTCTACACTGTGCGCATGTCCGACAAGCGAGCAGCGCGCCTCAGCCCCGACGCACGGAGGGCTCAGCTGGTCGCCATCGGCCTCGACCTGCTGGCCGACCGGTCACTGGACGAGCTCTCCACCGACGAGGTGGCGCGGCGCGCGGGGATCTCCCGCGGCCTGCTGTTCCACTACTTCGACTCGAAGCGCGACTTCTACCGCGCCGTGGTGCGGCAGGAGTGCGACTGTTTCGCGGCGGCCACGGAGCCGGACCCCGCGCTGGAGCCCGTTCCCTGGCTGCGGTCGTTCATCGCCGGCTTCGTGGCGTACGTACTGGAACACCGCAAGGTCTATCTGGCCCTGGTCCGCGGCGCCGCGGGGGGCCACCCCGCGGCGGAGGACGTCGGCGAGCGGACCCGGGAAACCCTCGCCCGGCGGGTCGCGGAGGGGCAGCGCAGGCTCGGTATGCCGGACTCACCGCGGCTCTCGCTCGCCAGCCGGGCCTGGATGGCGTTCGCCGAGGAAGCCATCACCAACTGGCCGCTCGGTGAGGCGGACGCGCCGACGGAGCTGTGCGCCTTCCTGGAGTCGAGCTTCATCCGTCTGCTCGGCGCCCTGGACCGCCCGAGCGCGCTGACGCCGTGAGACCGGGGCCGGGTCACCTGCCGCCGCGCGCGTGACGGCGCACGGCCAGCGGTACGAACAGCGCCAGCAGCGCCACGCACCAGAGGAGTGTGCCCGCCACCGGGTGGGCGACCGGCCACGCGGCGTCCGCTGCCGGTGCCGCGTTGCCGAACAGGTCGCGGGTGGCGGCGGCCGCGGCGCTGATCGGGTTCCACTCCTCGACGGTACGGAGCCAGCCCGGCAGATTGCCGGTCGGGATGTACGCGTTGGACAGCAGCGGCAGGACGAAGGTGGCGCTGCCCAGTTGCCCCGCCGCCTCCTCGTTGCGGATCAGCAGTCCGAGCCAGCACCCCACCCAGGACGTCGCGAACCGGAAGAGCAGCAGCAGCCCGAACCCACCGAGCGCGGCGATCGGACCGCCTTCGATGCGCCAGCCCGCCGCGAGCCCGGCCAGCATCAGCGGAACCATGCCGACGGCCGTGGTCAGCAGGTCGGCGGCGGTCTGCCCGAACGGCACCGCGGAGCGGCTCATCGGCAGCGTGCGGAACCGGTCCATCACCCCGCGGTCGCAGTCCTGTGCGGCCGAGAACATCCCGGTCATGATGCCGTTGCCGGCGGTCGCCGCGAGCAGTCCCGGGACCAGGAAGGCGCGGTACTCCTGTCCCGGTACGGCCAGGGCGCTGCCGAACACGTACCCGAAGAAGAACAGCATCGTGATCGGCATGGTCTGGGTCAGGATCAGCACCCCGGGAGAGGCCTTGATGCGTTGCAGATGGCGTCCCAGCACGGCCAGGCCGTCCGCGAAGGGCGTGTTCACGGCGGTGTGGTGCTCGCCCACCGATGTGCTGCTGCTCATGCTGCCGTCTCCTTCGGGGGTGGGGAGGTGCGGTTGTCGCCGCGGCCGGTCAGGCGGAGGAAGACCTCGTCGAGGGTGGGCGGACGCAGGCTCGCGTCGATCACCGGCACGCCCGCCGCGTCCAGCTCGCGGACGATCCGGGGGAGGGTGAGCGTGGTGTCGGTGGCGACGACGCCGACCGTGCGGCGCTCGGCCGCGAGCACCGGTTCGGCGCCGGTGAGCCGGTCCAGTACGGCTGCCGCCGGGAGCACCGCCGACGCGTGGGCGACGACGACCTCGGCGTACGAGCCGATGCGCGCCTTCAGTTCGGCGGGGGAGCCCCGGTGGGCGGCCCGGCCGCGGTCGATCAGCACGATGTCGTCGGCCAGCCGGTCGGCCTCCTCCAGATACTGCGTGGTGAGCAGGACCGTGGTGCCGAGTCCGGCCAGTTCGCGGACCGCCGCCCAGATCCGGTTGCGGCTGTGCGGGTCGAGTCCGGTGGTCGGCTCGTCCAGGAAGAGCACCTGCGGCCGTGTCAGCAGGCTCGCGGCCAGGTCCAGACGGCGGCGCATGCCGCCCGAGTAGGTGCGGGCCGGGCGGCCGGCGGCCCCGGTCAGTTCGAAGCGGTCGAGGAGTTCGTCGGCGCGGCTGCGCACGGCCTCGCCGCGGTACCCGAGCAGCCGGGCGAAGAGCCGGAGGTTCTGCCGGCCGGAGAGCTCGCCGTCGACCGAGGTGCTCTGCCCGGCCACCCCGATCGCCGCGCGCACGGCGGCCGCCCCGCGGACCACGTCGTGCCCGGCGACCCTGGCGCTGCCGCCGTCCGGGGAGGTCAGCGTGGTGAGTACCCGGACAGCGGTGGTCTTCCCCGTGCCGTTCGGCCCGAGGACTCCGCAGACGGTGCCCTCGGCGACGGCGAGATCGAGCCCGCGCAGTGCGTGGACGTCCCCGTAGCGTTTCTCCAGACCTTCACTAAGTACGGCGTACGTAGTTGTCATGCAGCTCACCGTACCGCACTACGTACGGTGTACGTAACTAATATGGTGAGCGAGGTGATTGATCGATGGTGGGGCGACCCGCTGTACCCGAAGTGATCTGGGCGCGCCCCGAGCGTGCGGGCCGAGGCCCGAAGCCCGCATTCAGCCGCGCCGACATCGCGGACGCCGCCGTGCGCATCGCCGACGCGGACGGGCTCGACGCTGTGTCCATGCGGAAGGTGGCGGCGGAGCTCGGCTGCGGCACCATGTCGCTCTACAACTACGTCCCCCGCAAGGAGGACCTCAACGAGCTGATGCTCGACGCGGTCAGCGCCGGGTACGACTACCCGGAGCCGAGCGGCGACTGGCGCGGCGATCTCGTCGGGCTCGCCCACCAGACCCGCGCGATGATGCACCGCCACACCTGGGTGCCCCGGCTGATGTCACCCGTCTACGGCTTCAGCCCGAACGCCCTGCGCTACCTCGAGTACGCGCTGAGCTGTCTGGACGGGGTCCAGGCGAAGTTCGGCGAGAAGATGGAACTCATCGCCATGGTCAACGGTGTGATCACCACCTATGTGGCCAACGAGATCGCCACGGCCGAGCGCAGCAGGTCGCTGCCCTGGTCCGAGGAGCAGGAACACGCCGTCCGCACCGGTTATCTGCTCAGCCAGATCTCGACCGGGAAGTACCCGAGGATGGCGGCGGGGTTCGCCGAGGACTCCGGTCCGATCGACCTGGAAGGGGTCTTCGAACGGGCGCTCCGACGGGTGCTGGACTCCTTCGGGCAGTAGCGCCGCCCCACTCCCGGGGCGGTGAGCCGGACCGCCGCCTGTACGGAGGCCGTCACAGCAACGCGAACTGCCCGTCCGGGCCCTCCTCCTGGTGGTCGAGTACGGACGCCGGCCGCCTGGCCGCGGCCGGGACCGGCAGGACACCTGCCGCACGGAGCTCCTCCGGTGCGATCTCCGGTCCCTGGGCCAACTCCTCCTGCCGGGGGCGGAGTCCGGCGAGAAGGCCGAGTACGGTGACCAGCTCCAGCAGCTCCGAGGTCCACTCCTGGGGCCAGACCGGTGGGCGCAGGGCGTCCAGACCGTCCTCCGGCTCCGCCGCGGCCGCCGTGCGTCGCCCGAACCAGAGCTCCAGCATCCGCACCCCGCCGACCCGGAACTCCCAGGCGCCCGGCGGTACCGGCGAGATGCGGCCCGTACCGAGCACGAGCGTCTCGCTCGTGGCGTCGTACTCCAGTGTGGTCGGTGCGGCCGGCACGGCGGCCCGCACGTAGGGCCGGCGCCCGCCGGGCATCCGCGGACGCTCCCTGCCGCCGGCGCCCCGCAGCTGGACCCGGAGCAGCTCCCGGCCCAGCTCCACCCCGGCCGACCAGCGCGAGGTGTCGGCGGGCAGCGGCACAGCGCATCCGGCGGGAGAGTGGCGGGCGGCCGTGGCGATCCACGCCAGCAGGGACTCCGCGGTGACCGCGTCCCCGTGCCGGGCCCGCAGCAGCGTGAGCAGACCGGGCGCCAGATTGGGTTCGAGCCCGCCTGGCCTGCGATACAGCGGCCGGATCCGGCCGGGACGGCCCGCCGGGGAGTGCCCGTCCGGCAGCAGCGCCGTCACGGACACGGCCGGACCGGTGTCCTGCGGTAGGTACCCGTGCTCGACGGCGAAGAGCTGGTGGGAGTCGGCGACCCGCCACAGCTCCGGGCGGGCGGCGTCGATCAGCCGGTGGTCGGGGATGAGCCACTGCTCGTCGAACGGTCCGTGCAGGATCCGTACCGGCTCGGGGCACGGCCCGGTCTCCCGGGCGAACCGCACGGTGGAGGCGGCCTGTCCGGGCAGCGCCGCGGCCGGGGTCCGCGGGGTACGGGAGCGGGTGGGGCGGAAGAGCCGTTCGCGTTCGGCGCCCTCCGCGCGGACCAGCCGCTCCCAACGGGCCCTGAGGGAACCGGCGTCAGGCCCGGTCACCCAGGGACGGCCGGTGCGCAGCGGTCGCACGGACCATGGCATGAGGTCGTCGAGCAGGGGTACGTCCTCGTCCGCGCCGGATCCGGCGCCCGCCCGTGCTGCCACCGTGTCGTCCTCCCCGTCGCCACGTCCGCCGCCCCAGGCATCGTAACGGCGCCGGTGCATGGCGCGGGGTGCGGTCAGTGCGCCTCGACCGTCACCGAGAACGAGAACCGGTCCCCGCGGTACCGGATCTGCGCCACGTCCACCACCCGGCCGCTGTCGTCGTAGGTCACCCCCGTGTAGAAGAGGATCGGGCTGAGCAGCGGGACCCGGAGGAGTTCGGCGGTGGCCGGGTCGGCGAGCCGCGCCTCGACCGTGTCCGTGATCCGTGCGATCCGGACGCCGATCCGGTCGCGCAGTACCTTGGTCATCGGCCAGCGTTCGAGATCGGCGATGTCGAGCCGGGCCGCGACCTCGGGATGCACGGCGTTCTCCGCCCAGTTGGTGGGCTCCCCGCTGTCACCGTCGCAGCGCAGCCGCCGGTAGCCGGTCACCTCGGTGCAGTCCGGGAAGTACCCGGCGAGGTCGCCCGGCAGCGCGAGCGGACCGTGGCCGAGGACCGTGGTGCGCTCGCCCGACTGCTGGGCGACGATCGCATCGACCGAGCCGAGCAGTCGCACCGGCGACCCCCGCCGGGCGCGCGGCTCGATGAACGTGCCGCGCCGCCGGTGCCTGCTGATCAGCCCCTCGGTCTCCAGCTCCTTGAGCGCCTGCCGCATCGTGAGGACGCTGACACCGTAGTGCGCGGCGAGCTGCTCCTCGGTCGGCAGCCGCAGCGAGGCGTCCTGGGCGCGGCCGAGTATGGAAGCACGCAGCGACTGCGAGACCTGGTACCACAGCGGCAGTTTGCGGTTCAGGACCAGCGAATCGGGGGCGAAGGCCACCGTCTGGGGTGTCTTGGGCAGCTGAGGCACCTGGGTCACCTGGAATCTCCGTACTGCGACACTGCGGACGCGACGATCGGGGGCCGGGAAGTGGCGGCGTCGCCTACGGCCGGAAGTTGCGTTCGAGACCCTGCCACACGTCGTCGTACCCGCGCTGCAGATGACCGGCGGTCGCCGCCTGTCCGGTCGCGGTGACCGGCCAGCGGGTCTCGAACATGAAGGCAAGGCCGTCGTCGATCTTCTGCGGCTTCAGCTCCGCCGCGCTCGCCCGGTCGAAGGTCTCCCGGTCCGGACCGTGTGCCGACATCATGTTGTGGAGTGAGCCGCCGCCCGGTACGAAGCCGCCCTTCCCGGCAGTCTTCGCGTCGTACGCGCCCTCGATCAGCCCCATGTACTCACTCATCACGTTGCGGTGGAAGTACGGCGGCCGGAACGTGTCCTCGCCCACCAGCCAGCGCGGCGCGAACACCACGAAGTCCACACCGGCCAGGCCGGGGGTGTCGGAGGGCGAGGTCAGCACGGTGAACACCGACGGGTCGGGATGGTCGTAGCTGATCGAGCCGATCACATTGAAGCGGCGCAGGTCGTAGACGTACGGGGTGTGGTTGCCGTGCCAGGCGACGACATCGAGCGGCGAGTGGTCGTACGTCGCGGACCAGAGGTTGCCGCAGAACTTGTTGACCACCTGGACCGGGCGGTCCGCGTCCTCGTACGCGGCGACGGGGGCGAGGAAGTCCCGTGCGTTGGCGAGGCCGTTGGCGCCGATCGGCCCGAGGTCGGGGAGGGTGAACGGCTGCCCGTAGTTCTCGCAGACGTAGCCGCGCGCGGATCCGTCGAGGAGTTCCACCCGGAAGCGGACGCCGCGTGGGATCAGTGCGATGTGGCCGGGTTCGGCGCGCAGCAGGCCCAGTTCGGTACGGAGCAGCAGACCGCCGCGCTCCGGGACGATCAGCAGTTCGCCGTCGGAGTCGCTGAACACCCGGTCCGTCATCGACGTGTCGGCGTGGTAGAGGTGCACCGCCATTCCGGTGCGCTGAGCGGCGTCACCGTTGCCGCCGAGGGTCCACAGGCCCGCCAGGAAGTCCGTACCGGCGGCGGGCTCGGGGAGCGGGTCCCAGCGCAGCCGGTTCGGATCCGGCACGGACTCGGTGAACGGAGCGGTGCGCACCGCTCCGTTGTCGATCCGCACGAACGGCGGGTGGATGGCCGAGGGACGGATCCGGTACAGCCAGGAACGGCGGTTGTGGGCGCGCGGTTCGGTGAAGGCCGAGCCGCTCAGCTGCTCGGCGTAGAGCCCCAGGGGTGATCGCTGCGGGGAGTTGCGGCCGTGCGGCAGCGCCCCCGGCACCGCTTCCGAACTGTGCTGATTACCGAAGCCGGCGGAGTGCGCGAGGCCTTCCGCCGTCTTCCTCGCCTGTTCGATGCCGCTGGTGCCGTCCATGCCGCGCTCCCGGTGCCGAAGGAATCCTATGGGTAACCGTAGGAATCAGAGTGCGGCGCGTCAACGGTGCAGCGGCGGCGCGCCGGAGGGCCGGCGGCGATCGTGCCCGGACGCTCCGGTCCGCCCCGCGCACCGGGGGGGCGAAAGATGAATACTGCTCTACTCCCGCGCGTATGTTGGGGATCCGATGACCTCTGGTGGTCCGGCCGGTCCGCCGCCTTCCGCCGGCCGCGGCGCTCACCCGCCCGGCGGGCCGGTGCGCCCGCCCCTTCCGCAGAGGAGGCCCACGGCATCATGGAGCCCGTGCCCCATGCCCATACGAACCTCCGTCGCGCCCCCGTACAGCAGCGCAGCGCCGAACGGCTCGCCCGGATACTCGACGCCTGCGCCGAACTCCTCGACGAGACCGGCTACGAGCAGCTCTCCACCCGGGCCGTCGCCGCCCGCGCGGAGGTCCCGATCGGATCGGTCTACCGGTTCTTCTCCAACAAGCGCGCGATGGCCGACGCCCTCGCCCGGCGCAACCTGGACAGCTACGCGGAGCTCGTCACCGCCCGTCTGGCCGTCATCCCGGCCGACGACTGGCGCAGCGCCATCGACGCGGTGCTCGACGAGTACCTGTCGATGAAGCGTTCCGTCCCCGGGTTCGCCCTCGTCGACTTCGGGGCGCCGGACCCCGCGGAGGATCCGGCGGCCGACGCCAACCACCGCGTCGCGGCCCGGCTGGCCCGGCTGCTCTCCGGCCACCTGGGCCGCGCCCCCGACGAGGATCTGCTCCGGACCGTCCTGGTCTGCGTCGAGGCCGCCGACGCGCTTCTTCAGCTCGCCTTCCGCACGGATCCGGCGGGTGACCCCGCCATCGTCACCGAGACCCGCGTCCTGCTCCGCGCGTACCTGGCCGGGATCCTGGACTGAGCCCGGCGCGGCGCGTGCGGCATCGCGCAGACGGCACCCCCTCGCGGCGGCACGCCATTGACCTGGGGTTTTGCTCGTATTGCTCGCATGTCAACGTCTTGTTAACACCGTGGGGCGCGCCCTAACGTCATCCGGACCGCCGATTCCGGTGGGAGTTCAAAGGTGAACGATAGGTACCCCACATGCTGACAATCCTCGGCTTCGCCATGATTGCGACCTTTCTGGTCCTGATCATGATGAAGAAGATGTCGCCGATCGCGGCGCTGGTTCTGATTCCCGCACTCTTCTGTGTAGCCGTCGGGAAGGGCGCCAAGCTCGGCGACTACGTGATCGACGGCGTGGGGAACCTCGCCCCGACCGCGGCGATGCTGATGTTCGCCATCGTCTACTTCGGCGTGATGATCGACGTCGGGCTCTTCGATCCGGTCGTCCGGGGCATCCTGCGCTTCTGCAAGGCCGATCCGATGCGGATCGTCGTCGGTACGGCGGTGCTCGCCGCGATCGTCTCGCTGGACGGCGACGGCTCCACCACCTTCATGATCACCGTCTCGGCGATGTACCCGCTCTACAAGCGCCTCAAGATGAGCCTGGTCGTGATGACCGGTGTCGCCGCCACGGCCAACGGGGTCATGAACACCCTGCCCTGGGGCGGCCCCACCGCCCGCGCCGCCACCGCGCTGAAGCTCGACGCTGCGGACATCTTCGTCCCGATGATCCCCGCGCTCGGCGCCGGACTGCTCGCGGTCGTCGCCCTCGCGGTCGTCCTCGGCCGGCGTGAGCGCAAACGGCTCGGCCTGCTCACCCTCGACGAGGCCCTCGCCCGGGAGCCCGAGACGGTCCTGGCCGGTGCGGGCGCCGGAGCCGACCGCACCCCCGACCGCACCCGCGGGGTCTCGGGCGGAGCCGGCACCGACGCCGAGCACCCGGCGGCGCACGGAGGCGACGACGGCGACGAGGGCTTCAAGGGGCTCGACCCGCACCGGGCGACCCTGCGGCCCGGGCTCTACTGGTTCAACGCCGGGCTCACCGTTGCCCTGCTCGCCGCGATGATCATGGAACTGATGCCGATCCCGGTGCTCTTCCTGCTCGGCGCCGCCCTCGCCCTCACCGTCAACTTCCCGCACATGCCCGACCAGCGTGCCCGCATCGCGGCCCACGCCGACAACGTGCTCAACGTCTCCGGCATGGTCTTCGCCGCCGCCGTCTTCACCGGCGTGCTCTCCGGCACCGGCATGGTCGAGCACATGGCGGACTGGCTCGTCGGCGCGATTCCGGACGGCATGGGCCCGCACATGGCGCTCGTCACCGGCATCCTGAGCATCCCGCTCACGTACTTCATGTCCAACGACGGGTTCTACTTCGGAGTCGTTCCCGTGCTCGCCGAAGCCGGAGCCGCACACGGCGTCTCCCCCCTGGAGATCGCCCGCGCCTCCCTGATCGGCCAGCCGCTCCACATGTCGTCCCCGCTCGTTCCCGCCGTCTACGTCCTCGTCGGCATGGCGAAGGTCGAGTTCGGCGACCACACCAGGTTCACCGTCAAATGGGCCGCGCTCACCTCGCTGGTGGTACTCGGCGCCGGACTCCTGTTCGGGATCATCTGATCCATGGACCCCACGGAAGAACCCGGCCGGAACTGGCTGCTGCGCCTCGTCATCGCCTTCGCCTTCGCGCAGGGGGCGGTGTCGATGGCGCGGCCCGCCGTCTCCTACCGGGCCCTTTCGCTCGGTGCCGACGAGCGTGCCATCGGCGTGATCACCGGGGTGTACGCGCTCCTCCCGCTCTTCGCCGCCGTCCCCCTCGGACGCCGCACCGACCACGGCCGGTGCGCGCCCCTCCTGCCCCTCGGCGTCGTCCTGATCGCGGGCGGCTGCGCCCTCAGCGGCACGGCGGGCTCCCTTCCGGCGATGGCGGCCTGGAGCGGTGTGATGGGACTGGGCCACCTCTGCTTCGTGATCGGCGCCCAGTCGATCGTGGCCCGCCAGTCGGCCCCCGCCGAACAGGACCGCAACTTCGGCCACTTCACCATCGGCGCCTCCCTCGGCCAGCTCGGCGGACCGATCGCCGCGGGGTACGTGATCTCCGAGCACGACGGCGCCATGGCCCGTACGAGCGCGCTCGCCCTCGTCGTCGCGGCCGGCGTCGCCGCCGCCTCCTTCGTCTCGCTCCGGCGCATCGAACACCGTGCCGCGCCGGGCACCCGTGCCCCGGCCCCCTCCGCGAAGGCGCCCGTCGGCCGCATACTCCGCACCCGGGGCGTCCCGGCCGGCATCTTCATCAGCCTCGCCGTGCTCTCCGCGACCGACATCCTCACCGCGTACCTGCCCGTGGTCGGCGAGCACCGCTCCATCGCCCCCGCCACCATCGGCCTGCTGCTCAGTCTGCGCGCCGCCGCCACCATCGCCTGCCGTCTGGTGATGACGCCGATGCTCCGCCTCCTCGGCCGCACGGCACTGCTCACCGCGACGTGCCTGCTGGCCGGGGTGCTCTGCGCGGGCATCGCCGCTCCGGTGCCCGTCCCGGCACTGGCCGCGATGCTCGCCGTGCTCGGCTTCTGCCTCGGGGTCGGGCAGCCGCTGTCGATGACGACCGTGGTCCGGGCCGCGCCGCCGGAGGCCCGGTCCACCGCACTCGCCCTCCGGCTGACCGGTAACCGCCTCGGCCAGGTCGCGGCCCCCGCGTCCGCGGGCCTGGTCGCCGGAGTGGCGGGCACCGCGGCGCCGTTCGTGATGCTGGGCGCGCTTCTGCTGGCGGCGGCCGGACTGGGCATCAGGGGAGGCGGCGGAGCCGCCTCCACAGCCGGTTCGAGCCCGGTTCTGCCCGCGCCGAGGACCGCGCGGCCCCCGGCTAACCGGAACCACACCTGACACTTCGGGCCCGGCCGCACCGGTAGTGCCCAACCTTTGCGCGAGTCATTCCCAGCACCCCGGGCGGTGGGTTAATTTCAGCCCCACTGCAGCCGCTCCCCACCGCTCCACCTCTCATTCTCCCGGGCGGAACCCACATGACTCGCGCCATCTCCCTGCACAACGTCAGCAAGGCATACGGACGGTCCGGCCGCGCCGTGGACCGTTTCTCGCTCTCCATCGAACCGGGCGAGTTCCTCGTCCTGCTCGGTCCTTCCGGGTGCGGCAAATCGACCGTGCTCCGCATGATCGCCGGGCTGGAGGAGATCAGCGAGGGCGATCTGCTCCTCGACGGCGAATGGGCCAACGACATGTCGCCGCACGACCGGGGCATGGCCATGGTCTTCCAGAACTTCGCGCTGTACCCGACCATGACCAACCGGGCCAATATCGGTTTTCCGCTGAAGCTGGAGAACCCGCGCCAGGACAACAACGAGCGCATCGAGAGCACAGCCAGGATGCTGGGCATCGAGAACGTCCTCGACCGCTACCCCCGTCAGCTCTCCGGCGGCGAGCGCCAGCGGGTCGCCATGGGCCGCGCCATCTCGCGCAAGCCGTCCGCCTTCCTGATGGACGAGCCGCTCTCCAATCTCGACGCCAAACTGCGCAACCATCTGCGGGCCGAAATCTCCCAACTCACAGCAGAGTTGGGGGTGACCACCGTCTATGTGACGCATGATCAGGCGGAGGCGATGTCGCTCGGCCACCGGGTCGCGGTGATGCGTGGCGGAGTGCTGCAGCAGGTGAGCCCGCCGCGCGAGGTCTACGCCCTGCCGGAGAACGTCTTCGTCGCCGCGTTCATCGGCACCCCGCGGATCAATCTCCTCCAGGCCGTCGTCCACGCGCCCCTCGAAGGGCGCATGTCGATCGACCTCGGCCGGCAACGGCTGCCGCTGCCCGAACCGCTCAGCCCCGACCACCAGTTGCTCCGCATCCAGCAGGGCCGCCAGATCATCGTCGGGCTGCGCTCCGAGGCGGTCAGGATCGCCCCGCCCAGCCAGGCACGTTCCGGCGAGGTCCCGTTGAGCGGCATCGTCGAACATGTCGAGTACCAGGGCCACGAGGCGCTGGTCCACCTCAACACCGGGTCGCGCCCCGCTGTGGTGCCCGACCTCGAATCGGCCCGCCCCGACCGTTCCGTTCCACGCCGCCGGCGGGCGGCCGGCGGCGGAGTCGGCGTACTGGAACGGCTGAAGGAACGCGCCACCGGGCACATCAGCGGTCCCGTCGTCACGCTGGACGAACCGGGTCCGGACGCCTGGTCGCCCGCCACCCGCAGCCCCGACCGCCCCGTGATCACGGCCAGCGACCTCGTCGTCCGCACCGGTCCCGACATGCGGCTGCGCACCGGCGGACAGGTCCCGCTCCTGGTCGATCTCGCGCACCTGTACGTCTTCGACCACTACGGGCGCCGGATCTGTCCCCTGCCGAGGGAGATCCCCGGACTCGACGTCTGAGTCCGCAGCGGCCGGGCCGGTCATTGACCTCAAGCCGGGTCGAGGTCCTACGTTCCTCCCATGAGCATGGAAGCCACCGCGTGGACGCAGCTCCACAACGTCATGAACGCGCAGCAGGACCGACGCCCCTTCGACCGAAACACCTTGCGGCGCATCGCCGCGTTCGCCCGGCCGCACCGGCGCAGGGTCGCGCTGTTCCTGCTGCTCAGCGTCGCGACGGCGCTGCTCGCGGTGGCCACCCCGGTCCTCGCCGGCCACGTCGTGAACGCGATCGTCACCGGCGGGGAGCCGGGGACCGTCACGCGGCTGGCCGTGCTCATCGCCGTGATCGCCGTCGCCGAGGCGGGGCTGGGGCTGGTCGGCCGCTGGCTCTCGGCCAACCTCGGCGAAGGTCTCATCCTCGATCTGCGGACGACCGTCTTCGACCATGTGCAGCGCATGCCGATCGCGTTCTTCACCCGCACCCGTACCGGCGCCCTCGTCAGCCGCCTCAACAACGACGTCATCGGCGCCCAGCGCGCCTTCAGCAACACCCTGTCCGGCGTGGTCAGCAACGTCGTCACGCTGCTGCTCACCCTCGGCGTCATGCTGAGCATCTCCTGGCAGATCACCGCACTCGCCCTGGTGCTGCTGCCGGTGTTCGTGCTGCCCGCCCGCCGGATGGGTACACGGATGGCCAGGCTCCAGCGCGAAGCCGCAGCACACAACGCGGCGATGGGGACCCGGATGACCGAGCGCTTCTCCGCGCCCGGCGCGACCCTCATCAAGCTGTTCGGCCGGCCCGCGGACGAGTCCGCCGAATTCGCCGCCAGGGCGGGCAGGGTGCGTGACATCGGGGTCCGTACGGCCATGGCCCAGTCCGCGTTCATCACGGCGCTCACCCTCGTCTCGGCACTGGCGCTCGCCCTGGTCTACGGACTCGGTGGGTTCTACACCCTGCGCGGGCAGCTGGACGCGGGCGCCGTCGTCTCCCTCGCCCTGCTGCTGACCCGGCTGTACGCACCGCTCACCGCGCTCGCCGGGGCGCGCGTCGAGGTGATGAGCGCACTCGTCAGCTTCGAGCGCGTCTTCGAGGTCCTCGACCTCAAGCCGCTCATCGAGGAGAAGCCCGATGCGCGGACCGTCCCGGACGGCCCGGTCTCCGTGGAGTTCGACGCGGTGCGCTTCGGCTACCCGTCCGCCGACAAGGTCTCCCTGGCCTCGCTGGAGGACGTCGCCACGCTGGACACCCGGGGCGGCACCGAGGTGCTGCGCGGCGTCTCGTTCCGTGCCGAACCCGGCCGGACCGTGGCCATCGTCGGATCGTCCGGCGCGGGCAAGTCGACCATCGCGCAGCTGCTGCCCCGGCTGTACGACACGGACGAGGGATCCGTACGCATCGGAGGCATCGACGTACGCGACCTGTCCGCGGACACCCTGCGCGACACGCTCGGCATGGTCACCCAGGACGGTCACCTCTTCCACGAGTCGGTCCGGGCCAACCTCCTCCTCGCCCGCCCCGGAGCCGGCGAGGAAGAGCTCTGGGACGCCCTGCGCCGCTCGCGCCTGGACGGCCTGGTCGCCTCGCTTCCCGACGGACTCGACACCGTCGTCGGCGAACGCGGCTACCGGCTCTCCGGCGGCGAACGCCAGCGGCTGACCATCGCCCGGCTGCTGCTGGCCCGCCAGCGCGTCGTCATCCTCGACGAGGCCACCGCCCATCTGGACAACACCTCGGAAGCGGCCGTCCAGGAGGCCCTCGTCGAGGCGCTCGAAGGACGCACCGCGGTGGTGATCGCCCACCGGCTCTCCACCGTCCGGGCGGCGGACCTCATCCTCGTCGTGGAGGACGGCCTGATCGTGGAGCGGGGCAGCCACGAGGAGCTGCTCGCGGCCCGCGGCCGGTACGAGGAGCTGTACCGCACCCAGTTCGAGCGTCCCGGGACCGAGCCCGCGGAGCTCGGCTGACCACCGTCGGGTCAGCCGGTCGTCCAGTCCGTCCCGCGGGCCTGCTCCACCACGAACACGCCGGCCGGGTAAGGCAGTTCGGACGCCAGCGCTGCCGCCCGGTCGAACTGCTCCCGCGCCTGACGGCTCCGGCCCAGTGCCGCGAGCGCGGCCGCGTGCACCGTACGGGCCTCGGTCTCCGACAGCCGCTCGCCGCCCCGTTCCGCACGCACCGTCTCCGCCGCCGCCCGCTGCGCCGCCCGCTCCGGATGACCCGACAGCAGTTCCGCCCAGGCGAGCAGAGGGGCCGCTGAGGGGGCGCCGTCGTCGGCCAGCAGCGTGAGGGCCTCCTGCGGGCGGCCGTCCCGCACCAGCCGTTCGGCCTCCGCGGTGCGCACCTCGTGCACGGCCTGACGGTCACGCTGGGCCTCGGCGGTACGCCCGGCCCTCGCCAGCAGTTCCGCGGCGCCGGGCTCGCCGGTTCTGATCCGGACCCGGGCCAGGGCGGCCAGGGCGTACGGGGTGCACCAGGCGGGACGCGGTTCCCCGTCCCGGACGGCCGCCTCGGCGTGCTCCCGCGCCTCGGCGAACTCGCGCAGCATCAGATGCAGTTCGGCCAGATTGGCGCGCTCGAACGCCACCGCCGTCGGATCGCCGGTGTGCTCGGCCACGCTCAGTGCCTGCCTGCCGATGGATACCGCTTCGCCGAGCAGGCCGGAGCGGCGCGCGTGCTCCCGCAGCACGGAGAGGATGGTGGCCAACAGCTCCTGATCCCCGTACGCCTCGGCGTGCGGCAGCGCCAGATCTGCCGCGACGCGGGCCTGTGCGAACCGGCCCGCGAGGCCCAGTGCGGTCGCCTGGCACCCCAGGGACCTGGCCAGCAGCCCGCGGCGTTCGCTTCCCCGCACGGCCTCGGCCGCCTCCTGAGCCCTGCGTGCGGAGGCGTGCGCGGACTCGTACCGGCCGCCCACGAACCGTACGACCGCCGCCGCCAGATGGTGCGTCGCGGCGGTGGGCGGCGGGGTGCGAGGGCCCGGGGGATACGTACGCAGCAGCTCCTCGCCCTCGTCGGTGCCGCGATGCTTCGCCAGCACCTCGGTCAGCCGCGCCGCGGCCAGCACCTGGCCGTCCTCGTCGCCGCGCCGGACCATGTCCGCCAGCGCCTCACGCAGTACGGTGGCCGCCTCGTGGTACCGGGCCATCCGCCGCAGGACCGCTCCCCGGTCGATCCTGGCCTGTGCCGCATCGGCGGCCAGCGCGTCGAGCCGGGCGGTCAGTTCGGCGTAGTAACGGTCGGCTGTGTCGTTGGCGCAGAGGGCCGCGGCGCGTTCGGCGGCCTGCCGCAGGTACCGGGTGGCCCGCGGGTCGTCGGCCCGGGCCAGATGCGAGGCCAGGGTGTCGACGGCATCGGGACGCCGCCTCAGCACCGCCTCCGCGTACGCCGAGTGCAGCTGCCGGCGGCGCGCGGCGGACAGCCCGTCGTAGCAGGTCAGTCTCACCAGGGGGTGACGGAAGGCGAGGCCGGGCAGCGGCCGGCCGCCGACCACCACCGGCTGCTCCGCCACCACCGAGGCGGCGACCGCCGCGTCCACCGCGTCGGTCGCCTCGGCGGACGAGAGCGGTGGATGCAGTCCGTGCTCCGCCACATCCAGGATCTCGCTCAGCGCGGCTCCGCCGCCTGCCACGGAGATCGCCTCGACGACCCGGCGTGCCGCGGGCCCGAGCCGTGCCAGGCGAGCGGTGACCAGCTGGCGGACGCCCTCCGGGGCGGTCAGCCCGGCGGTGTCCGCGCCGTCCTGGGCGGAGCGGGCCAGCTCCAGGGCGAACAGCGGATTGCCGAGCGAGAGCTCCCAGACGCGGTCCAGTCCGGTCCTGGCGCCCGCGTCCTCCGCGACGGCCAGGCACTCCTCGCGCCCCAGCCGCCCCAGCGCCAGCGAGCGGGCGAGCCCCTGACGGGACAGCGCTTCCAGCGCGGTGTTCCGCGGGTCCGCCCCGCCGAACTCCTCCGCGCGGTACGTGACGACGAACCGCCACGCGGCTCCGGTGGCCGACGCCCGCCGGGCCAGATGGCTCAGCAGCTGGAAGGAGCCCGTGTCGGCGGCGTGCAGATCGTCGAGAACGAGGAGCACCGGGCCGGTCGCCGCCAGATCGCCCAGCAGCCCGGCCGTCGCACGGAACAGCCGGTCCCGCTGCTCCTCCGGACTGCGTTCCGTGCCGGTCCCGGTCTGCCCCAACGTGGGCAGCAGTGAGGCGAGCTCGGGGTACTCCCCGCCGATCCGGGCCCGCTCGGTGGGCGGCCGGTCGGCGAGCCAGGCGTCGAGCGCCTCGACGAAGACACCGTACGGGGTGTGCCCCTCGGCGTCGTGGCCCGCGCCCCACAGCACGGTCGTCCCGGCCTCGGCCGCCCGCCGGGCGGCCTCCGCCGTCAGCCGCGTCTTGCCCACCCCGGCCTCGCCGCCGACCAGCCGCACCGGGGGCCCGTCGGCGGCCAGCAGCACACCGAGTTCGTCGGCCCGGCCCCGCAGCGGCGGGCCGGGCGGGGTACGTATCGCGGCCGGGAGAACCGGGGCGGAGGCGGCGGGAAGTACGGCCGTGGACACGTCCAGCGCCAGCAGGTGCAGCCGCTCGGTCGCCGGGCCCGGCCGTACGCCGAGCTCCGCGTCGAGCGCCTCCCGGCACAGGTGGTACTGGCGCACGGCCTGCCGGCGAAGGCCCTGGCGCAGATAGGCGTCGATCAGTACCCGGTGGGCGCGCTCCTCGGCCGGCGTGGCGGCCACGGCACGCAGCGCCACCTCGGTGGCCAGTTCGGTCTCGCCGTCCGCGAGATGGGCCTCGGCAAGCGCCAGCCGTACCCGGTCGCACATCGCGGAGAGCTCCTCGCGCCGGGCCTCGGCCCAGGGCGCGTACCGGTCCTCGGGCAGCAGCTCTCCGGTGAACGCGGCGAGTGCGGCGGTCAGCGCCTCCGTCGAACCCCCGGCCAGGGCCTGTTCGGCGAGGTTCTCGGCCTGATCGGCGTCGATCACCACGGTGTGCGGGTCGAGTCGCAGCAGGGTGCCTTCGCCGGTCAGGTAGGACGACGAGGCGCGGGGGGCCAGCTCCGGCTCGATGGCGCGGCGGGCGGCGTGCAGGGCGACCCGCAGACTGCCGAGTGCGGCCTGGGCGTCGGAGTCCGGCCAGCAGATCTCCATGGCCTGCTCGCGGTGGAGGCTGTGGCCGGGGGAGACGGCGAGGAGTTTCACGAGGGCGCGGGCGCTGGGGCGGGGCCATTTGCCGGCGAGAGGCGCACCGCCGTCGCGTTCTACCTTGAAACCGCCGAAAAGGTACACACGAAGCAAGGGGGGTGTTCCGGTGGAACCTGCGTCGTGTGTGAATGCCCTGGCCATAGGGGCAGTAACTGTAATCGCTGCGGCCATGAACGGCTGCAGGCCCCCGGGTCGAGGACTCGGGGGCCTGCGGTGACCCCGGCGGGGTCAGGGGTTACGGATCAGGACGCGTCGATAGTCGCCGTGATCGTCTGGCGCATCGCGGAGAACGGCGCGGAGTAGCCGCCTCCCTCGAGCGCAGTCAGACGGTCCATGCCGTACTCGTCGAAGTTGAGCGAGACGATCTCGTCGACCTTGTCGCCGTTCAGGTCGCCGACGAAGATCTCCTTGCCACCCATCGCGAGAAGGTCGGCCACGCTGTGCGGGTAGTCCTCCCCGGCCGTGAGGATGGACGGGTCGTACGTGCTGGCACCGCCCTGCTCGCCCGAGACGATGATGCGCTTGCCGCCGGGGCCGGTCGCGAAGGCGGCCGGCTGCGAGTCCGCGATCGTGAAGACCCGCGAGTCCTGGCCGTCGGGCCCGAACGTGCGCAGGGACACGGTGCTGGCCATGATCAGGCCCTCGGGCCCGGTCATCCAGTTGGCGAGACCCCAGGGGCCGCCGTCAGTGGCTTCGTGCAGCAGCTCACCCGTGCGGCCGTCCCGGATCTGCATCATGGTCGTCAGACCGCCGGTGGTGGTGTTCCTGGTGAATGCGGTGAACACGACCGCGTGCCCGTCCGCGTAAGGAATGCCGGACGAAGCGAACGTGCCGGCCCGCAGGGGGGCGCCATAGAGAACGCCGTCCGTGCCGGTCCCTGGCTTCGGGGTGAACGACCAGTCGAGGGCGCCGGTCCTGGCGCGCAGGGCGACACCGCCGACCACGCTGGGGGCCATGGAGCCCGTGTCGCCCGTGTGCGAGGCGTACTGGGCGTAGAGGTGGCCGTCGGCGACCGAGACGTCCGCGAAGACGACGTCACCGGCCGACGCCGGGGCGCCGTACTCCCACAGCTGCTTGCCGCTGCCGCTGTAGACCCGCACCTTGTCGGTGGCGACGATGATCTCGGCCTTGCCGTCGCCGTTGAGGTCGGCGGCGGTGACCGTACGGACGAACTGGCCCTTGCCGTCGATCGTGGTGAGGACCTTGCCCGTACGGGAGTCGAGCACCGCGGCCGCGGAGTCGGCGGCGACGATCGTCTCGTCGCGGTGGTCGCCGTTGACGTCGGCCTTCACCAGTGCGTGGACCTGGCCGGGGACGGTGGCCGCCCACAGCTGCTTCGGCTGACCTGACACCATCGAGGGACCGTCGTAGGCGAAGACGCCGTTGGACTGGCCGCCGACGATCAGATCCTGCTTCTTGTCGCCGTTGATGTCCGTGGAGACGGCCGAGCTGACCGCCGCCCGCAGCGGGAGCAGGCTCTCCTGCTTGCCGCTCCCCAGGTTGTACGTGCGGATGTTCTCGCTGGTGTCGACCGTACGCAGCCGCCAGCTGCCGTTCTTCTCGTACGGCTGCGCCCACATCTGCGAGGTGACCAGGCCGCGCTGCTCCCAGCGGACCTCGCCGTCCCTCCCCGACAGCACGGCCAGCCGGCCGAAGCGGCTGCCGCCCCGGTTGCTCGCGCCCTCGTAGCTCGCGTCGTCCTTGTACGAGGCGACGACCTTGCCGTCGACGACCTTGAGACCCCAAGCGGCGCCGCCGTCATGGGAGTTGGCCTCGTCGCGCTTGATGGTGCGAGACCACAGCTCGCTGCCGTCGTCGCCGTTGAGCGCTCGCACGGTGTTGGCGTTCATGTACAGGCCGGTGTCCAGCGTGGACTCGCTGACCGTGTACTCCGGCTTGGAGCTGCCCTGGACGTCACCGACGACCAGGTCGAGCGGCAGCGCGTTGATGCGCCGGTCGACGGTGGTGCGGGTGCCGTCGGTGAGGGAGTACGCGGCGATCTCGTAGGCGACGCCCTCGTTCGGGTCCGACTGCTCCAGCGCGACCACGGCGTTGCGGGCGGCGTCGTAGTGCAGCTGGCGCGAGTAAAGGCGGTTGGTGGCCTGCCACTTGACGCTGCCGTCCTTGGTGTCGAACACCAGGGTGTGACCGGAGGGGTCGGCGGTGGCGCTGAGCTTGCGCTGGTCCCACGAGGCGGCGACCAGACCGCTCTTGCCCAGCGGCTCCAGGCTCGCCCAGCTCGCGCCGAGGAAGGCGCCCGTGTCGTACGACCAGGTGTCGGAGGGGGTGAGGGCTCCGTCGGCGTACGAGAAACGGATGCCCGTCAGTGTGGCCTTGGCGGTCTTGGGCGAGTTCAGGTTCAGGTTCGGCGAGTCGGCGATCACCAGGGTCTTGCCGACCAGCTTGATGTTGTAGACGCCCGTGTAGAGCTTGGTCCACAGGGTCTTGCCGGTCGCACCGTCCAGGACCGTGACGAAGGTGCCGGTCGGCAGCGTCGACCCGGGGGACGTGAACGGGCGGTAGGGAGAGGCGCCGACGCTCGCGGTGAAGACCACGTCGTCCACGCCGTCGCCGGTCAGGTCGCCGGTGGTGTAGCCGTTGTCGGAGGCGGGGGTGAACGAGCTGACCGCGTTGTAGCCCATCACGATGTGCGCCGGGTACGGCTCGGCCTGCCACGGACGGGAGTTGGTGACCTGCCAGTCCGTGTACAGGGAGGTGTTGTCGCGGCGCCACACCTGCTTGCCGTCGGCGGTGTGCCGCTGGACGATGCCCAGCGCGTCGAGGGCGAAGTAGTCGCCCTTCGTGCCGCCCACCGCGGTCGTGGCGGTCATCCCGAAGCTGCCCTCCACGGACGACTTCTTGGTGACCTTCCAGGTGTCTGCACCGGTGCCGGTGTCGTCCAGGGAGGAGCCGCTGCCGGTGGAAGCGGTGCCGGAGGGCGCCGTCGCGGCGTCCTCACGTGCTCCGGCTCCCTGCGGGTCGTACGACTGGTTCTCGGCGTCGCCGTACGGGTTCAGCTGGGCGTGTGCCGACAGGTCGGCGGCCTGGGCGTCGGTGAGCGTCAGCAGCCCGTTGTCGTCGTCGGCGGCGAATGCGGCGGCCGGTGCGGCACTCAGCACCAGTCCGGCGGCCACCAGGGCGGAGGCGAGGCGTACGCCTCTTCGGTTGATGTTCTTCATCAGGCGGCCTTCGGGGAGAAGCGGATCGCGGAGGCGTCCTTGAGGACGGACTCGTTGAAGGAGTACTGGAGGGCGTCCGTGCCGGCCTGGTTCTCGATGCCGATGGTGGCCGAGGAACCCTTCTGCAGCGCGCTGGTGCCGATGCCCTTGTACTGCAGGGTGATCGCACCGGTGGCCTCGTCGAAGACGGCCTCGAAGGTGAGGCGGACCGAGGTGTCGGAGGCGAGCGCGGCGTTGTTCCAGACGATCGCGAACCTGCGGTTGCCGGTGGCGCCCGTGGTGGTGGTCTGGACGCTGGACTTCTTGTCGAGCGTCAGGTCGTCCCAGAACGCGGCCACGACGCCGTTGGGCTGCGCGGCGGCGGGCAGCGCGGTGTTGGCGTAGTCGCCGAGTCGCGGCGACAGGAAGTTCACCAGGCCGTTGGTGGTGATGTTGGCGCTGGTGTACGAGACTCCGTAGTACTTCACCGGGAACGGCAGGGTGACGGCCTTGGCGTTCTCGTCACCGCTCAGCGCGACCTTGGTCTGGCCGTTGATCCAGTTGTACGCGCCGGGGGCGCAGGAGTACGTACCGGCCGCGTCGGTGCGCGGCGGCAGCGAGGCCTGCACGGTCTCGTTCCCGTCGACGGTGAGCGCGCCGGTCCAGTTGCCGTTGCACAGCACGGGGGCGCTGGGCGCGGCCGCCAGGTGGAAGGAGCCCTCGGCGACGGACGGGAAGGTGTACGTACCGTCGGCGGCGGTGGTGACCGCGTCGACCGGGGCGTCCGTGAACTTCACCGTGGCGCCCTTGAGGGGCTTGCCCGTGACGTCGAGGACCGTGCCGGAGACAGTGTGGTGTGCCACTGCGGTCAGCGCCAGGTCGAGGGTCTCGGTCCGGCCGACCTCGATGGTGACCGTGTCGGTGCGGGAGGCGAAGCCGTAGCCGCTGGTGGTGACGGTGTACGTACCGGCGGGCAGGTGCAGCTGGTACGCGCCGGTGGCGTCGCTGGTGACCGAACGCTTGGTGTCGGCGTTCTGCGCGGTCACCGTGGCGGTCGCCGCCTTGCCGGTGGCCTGGTCGGTCGTGGTGCCCGCCAGGGTGCCGGCGGAGTGCGGGGCGGCGTCGACGGAGGCCAGGATGTCGAGCTTTCCGCTGCCCCAGACGTTGTTCATGGCGGCGGTGCCGCCGCAGTGGGTGTCGTCGACGTCCGTGGAGCCCTCGTTGAGGATCGTCCGGGTCTCATCGATCTGCCCGATCAGCGAGGGGGCCGCGGCCCAGAGCAGGGCGACGGCGCCCGCGACGTGCGGGGTGGCCATCGAGGTGCCCGAGATGGACTTGTACGCGCTGCCCGGCCAGGTGGAGCGGACGTTGACGCCCGGCGCGGAGATGTTCGGCTTCATCGAACCGTCGAAGACCGAGGGGCCGAAGCCGGAGAAGGAAGCGATCTTCCCGTCGACGTCGTACGCACCGACGCCGTAGGAGTCGGCCTGCGAGCCCGGCGCGTGACCGGTCGAACAGGTCGTGCCGTCACCGTCGTTGCCCGAGGCGAAGGCCTCGAAGATCCCGGCCGCGTTCCAGGCCTGGACGATGGACTGGTAGAAGTTCGTGTCGCCGCCACCCCAGGAGTTGTTGACGATGTCCGGGGCGAGGTCGGGGCGCGGGTTCTGGCCGTTGTGGTCGGTCGGCGCGAGGATCCACTGACCGGCCGCGAGCAGCGAGGAGTCCGAGCAGGAGCTGGTCTCGCAGCCCTTGGCGGCGATCCACTTGGCGCCGGGCGCGACACCGACGCCACCCTGGCCGACCATCGTGCCCATGGTGTGCGTGCCGTGACCGTTGTTGTCACAGGGCGCGGAGGTCGGGCACTGGCCGGTCGGGTCGTACCAGTTGTAGTCGTGGCTGAAGGTGCCGTTGCCCAGGTTGCCCCGGTAGTTGCCCACCAGCGCGGGGTGGTCGTACTGCACGCCCGAGTCGACGTTGGCGATGATGATGCCCTCGCCGCGGTCGTCGTACTGGTCCCAGACCTGGTCGGCCTTGATGTCCTTCACACCCCACTCGGGGGTGACCTCGGTGGCGCCGGAGTCGGCGCTGACCTTTGTACCCGCGGTCGACGACGCCTCGATCTTGTCCAGGTGGTACGTCTGCTCCTTGACGATGCTCGCGACATCGGAGCGCTTGGCGAGCTCGTCGACGAGCTGCTGGCCACCGGTCACCTTGACGGCGTTGGTGATCCAGAAGGACTCGTGCCCGACCTTCTCCTTGTCGAGGAAGGCGGAGAGCGACTTCTGCGAGGTGTTCGCCTCGGTGCGCAGCGCGGCGAAGGCGGACCTCGCCTTGTCCTTGTGCGCGCGCTTGCCCTTGGCCGCGGACAGGTCGGCCTGCTGCTTCAGTACGACGAAGAAGGTCGACTCCTTGCCCTTCCCGACGGTGTCGAGAACGGCGGAGTCGACCTTGGCGGTGCTCTTCGCTGCGGTGTCGGACTGTGCGAAGGCGGGGGCCGGGCCGATCAGCACGGCCGCCGCCGTGATCGCGGCCGCGGACCACGCGGCGGATCTGCGCCGGAGGGATCGGGGCAGGTGCATGGGAGTGCTCCTCCAGGACTTGTACGGGGGAGCCCGTCCGGGACCGCGGCTACGGGTGAGTGCGGGGGAGGCGGGCTGATCCCGGACGCTAGGAGGAGGCCGTTACTGGGGAATTACTGGAGCTCGCAAGCACCGGCGGACGAACAGGGGCGGAACGTCGCACGGACCGCCGGACGGATTGCCGGGCCCAGGCGTGACCGGCGTCTCTGGCATGTGAAAACTAACGGCGCTAGTTTGGTGCCCGGACGACATCGTCCGTACCCAGGCCCGGGAGGAACAGCCATGAAGGCCCACGACGGCATGTACATCGGCGGGGAGTGGCGGCCCGCCGCAGGACAGGACACGATCGCGGTCGTGAACCCGGCGGACGAGCAGGTCATCGCCCATGTCCCGGCCGGGACGGCCGAGGACGTCGACGCCGCGGTGCGAGCCGCCCGCGCGGCTTTCCCCGGCTGGTCCGCCACCCCGCCCGCCGAGCGCGCCGCGCGGATCGCCGCACTGCGTGACGTCCTGGTGGCCCGGCAGGACGAGATCGCGGCCACGATCACCGAGGAACTGGGCGCACCGCTCCAGCTGTCACAGATGGTGCACGCGGGTGTGCCGATCCTGGTCGCCGGGTCATACGCCGAGCTCGCCGCCTCGTACACCTTCGAGGAGAAGCACGGCAACTCGACCGTCCTGCTGGAGCCCGTCGGTGTCGTCGGGGCGATCACCCCGTGGAACTACCCGCTGCACCAGATCGTCGCCAAGGTGGCCCCGGCGCTCGCCGCGGGCTGCACGGTCGTCCTCAAGCCCGCCGAGGACACCCCGCTGACCGCGCAGCTCTTCGCCGAGGCGACCGCCGAGGCCGGCCTGCCTGCCGGTGTCTTCAACCTGGTCACCGGCCTCGGCCCGGTCGCCGGACAGGCCCTGGCCGCGCACCAGGGCGTCGACCTGGTCTCGTTCACCGGCTCCACCGCTGTCGGGAAGCAGATCGGCGCCACCGCGGGCGGCGCGGTCAAGCGCGTCGCACTGGAGCTCGGCGGCAAGTCCGCCAACGTCATCCTGCCCTCGGCCGATCTGGCCAAGGCCGTCAACGTCGGTGTCGCCAACGTGATGTCCAACTCCGGCCAGACGTGCAGCGCCTGGACCCGGATGCTGGTCGACGGCGAGCGGTACGAGGAGGCCGTGGCGCTGGCCGCCGCGGCCGTCGCCAAGTACGTTCCGGGGGAGCGGATCGGCCCCGTCGTCAACGCCAAGCAGCAGGCCCGGGTGCGCGGTTACATCGAGAAGGGCATCGAGGAGGGCGCCCGGCTCGTCGCCGGCGGCCCTGAAGCCCCGCACCCGACCGGGTACTACGTCAGTCCCACCGTGTTCGCCGATGTCACCCCGGAGATGACCATCGCCCAGGAGGAGATCTTCGGCCCGGTCGTCTCGATCCTCAAGTACGAGGATGTCGACGACGCGCTCCGGATCGCCAACGGCACGGTGTACGGTCTCGCGGGCGCCGTCTGGGCCGCAGACGATGCGGAAGCCGTCGCCTTCGCCCGCCGGATGGACACCGGACAGGTCGACATCAACGGCGGCCGGTTCAACCCGATCGCCCCGTTCGGCGGCTACAAGCAGTCCGGGGTCGGCCGCGAACTCGGTTCGCACGGTCTCGGCGAGTACCTCCAGACCAAGTCCCTCCAGTTCTGAGCCATCCCCGATCAGCAAGGAGCCGGCCCGTGGTCCGCGCCGCCGTACTGCCCTCCGTCGGAGCTCCCCTGGAGGTCACCGACATCGAACTCCCGGAGCCCGGCCCCGGACAGGTGAGGATCCGTCTCGCCGCCGCCGGTGTCTGCCACTCGGATCTGTCCCTGTCCAACGGCACGATGAGGGTGCCCGTCCCGGCCGTCCTCGGCCACGAGGGAGCGGGCACCGTCCTCTCCGTCGGTGCGGGGGTCACCCATGTCGCGCCCGGCGACGGAGCCGTGCTGAACTGGGCGCCGTCCTGCGGAAAGTGCCACCACTGCGGGATCGGTGAGGTCTGGCTCTGCGCCGACGCGCTGACCGGCGCCGGCGGTGTCCACGCCCGTACCGCCGACGGCACGGAACTCCACCCCGGCCTGAACGTCGCGGCGTTCGCCGAGGAGACCGTCGTCGCCGCGAACTGTGTCCTCCCCGCGCCGGAGGGCATCCCGCTGGCCGACGCCGCCCTGCTCGGCTGCGCGGTCCTCACCGGCTACGGCGCCGTCCACCACAGTGCCCGGGTCGGGGCCGGTGAGAGCGTGGTGGTGTTCGGCATCGGCGGCGTCGGTCTGGCCGTGCTCCAGTCCGCCCGCATCGCCGGCGCCTCGAAGATCATTGCCGTGGACGTCTCCCCCGGCAAGGAGGAACTCGCCCGCCGGGCGGGCGCCACCGATTTCGTCATCGCCTCCGACACGACCCCGCGCGCGATCCGCGGGCTCACCGGTGGACAGGGCGCGGACGTCGCCGTCGAGTGCGTCGGCCGGGCCGCCACCATCCGCAGCGCCTGGGACTCCACCCGCCGCGGCGGCCGGACCACGGTCGTGGGCATCGGCGGCAAGGACCAACAGGTCACGTTCAACGCCCTGGAGATCTTCCACTGGGGCCGGTCACTGACGGGCTGCGTGTACGGGAACAGCGATCCGGCCCGTGATCTGCCGGTCATCGCCGAACACATCCGGGCCGGCCGGTTCGATCTCTCGATGATGGTCACCGAACGGATCGCCCTGGACGGCATCCCGGCGGCTTTCGACAACATGGTCGCGGGCAAGGGCGGCCGGGCACTCGTGGTGTTCTGACCTGGCTCAGCTCGTCGGCTCGGCCTCCAGCCGGCTCGTGGTGAGCAGCCGGGCGTCCATCTCTCCCTGCTCGAAGAGCCGGGAGGCCGGGCCCACGATCAGTGGGTCCGGCATGCCGATCACCGCCGTGTCCTTGTCCCGGTAGTCGAAGCGGTGCAGCACATGCCGCATTGCCTCCAGCCGGGCCCGCTTCTTGTCGTTGCTCTTCACCACGGTCCAGGGCGCGTCCGCCGTGTCCGTGTGGAACAGCATCTGTTCCTTGGCCTCCGTGTACGCGTCCCACTTGTCGAGCGAGGCGAGGTCGACCGGGCTCAGCTTCCACTGCCGTACCGGGTCGATCTGCCGGATCATGAACCGGTTGCGCTGCTCGTTGCGGGAGACGGAGAACCAGAACTTCACCAGGTGGATGCCGTCCCGGGCGAGCATCCGTTCGAAGCCCGGCGCCTGGTGCATGAATTCGAGGTACTCACGCGTCGTGCAGAACCCCATCACCCGCTCCACTCCCGCCCGGTTGTACCAGGACCGGTCGAAGAGCACGATCTCCCCGGCGCTCGGCAGATGCGCCACGTACCGCTGGAAGTACCACTGGGTGCGCTCGCGCTCGGTGGGCTTCTCCAGGGCCACCACCCGCGCACCACGGGGGTTGAGGTGCTCGGTGAAGCGGCTGATCGTGCCACCCTTGCCCGCCGCGTCCCGCCCCTCGAAGAGGATGACGAGCCGTTCGTCGCGTTCCTTGACCCAGTGCTGGAACTTGAGCAGTTCGATCTGCAGGGCACGCTTGGACTTCTCGTACGCCTTCCGGCTGAGCTTGTCCGCGTACGGGTAGTCCTCGCGCCAGGCGTCCCTGGCCCGGCCTTCCGGGGTCACCAGCATCGGGTCGTCGTCCCCGCTGTCCACCACGCCGAAGCCTTCGAGGCCGCCGCCGTGGCGGGCGGCCCGGTCGAGGGCGGCCTGGGTGTCGTCAGCGTCCCCGGCCCGCTTCTTCCGCCTCTTCCCGGGGCCCGTCGGTTTCCTGGCGCTGCGCGTCATGTGGGGGTCCCTCCGCCGGCTGCGCCGGACTCTTTCGCGTCCGTCCAGTCTGCGGACGCATCCGGGAGACCGCCACCCCGGCCAGACAGAGCAGACCGCCGCAGACGGTGAGCAGCGCGGGCACCTCGTCGAGCAGCAGCCACGACAGCAGCACCACCAGGGCGGGCACCGCGTAGGTGGTGGCGCCCAGCCGTCCCGCGGTGGTGCGGGCGAGGGCGTAGGCCCAGGTGGTGAAGGCGAGGGCGGTCGGGAAGACACCCAGATAGACCATGTTCAGCGTCGCGGGGAGCGGTGCCCCGGCCGCCTCGGAGACCAGCACGCCGGAGAAGGGCAGGCAGGCGACCGTGCCGATCAGACAGCTGAACGTGGTGATCTGCAGTGCCGACCCGTGCCCCAGGGCCGGCTTCTGGGAGACCACCCCGGCCGCGTACGCCACCGCCGCGAGGAGACAGAGCGCCACCCCCAGCACGGACGAACCGCCGTGCCCCGACATGGAGAGACCGACCACCACGGCGCCCCCGAACGACACGGCCATGCCCAGCAGCAGCCTGCGCGGCAGCCCCTCGCCGAGCAGGCGGGCGCCGAGCAGCGCGATCAGGATCGGGCCGATGTTCACGACCATGGCGGCCGTGCCGGCGTCAACCTGCTGCTCGCCCCAGTTGAGCACCACCATGTAGAGCCCGAACCAGAGCAGCCCGGACGCGACGATGCCCGGCCAGGCGCCCCTGGAGGGCAGTCCCTCGCGGCGTACGAGAAGGATCACGCCGAGCGTCAGCGAGCCTGCGAGCAGCCGCCCCAGGGCGAGCGCGCCGGGGGAGTACGCCTCGCCCGCGCTGCGGATGGAGACGAAGGCGGAGGCCCACAGGACCACGCTCGTGCCTGCCGCGGCGACGGCCCGCCGGTTCCGGCCTGCAGAGGAGGCGGCGGCCGCCGGGGAGGCCGGTACGGGTGTCGTCGTCATGGTCGCGACCCTATGCGCTGGACGGTTGGGCGCTCACCGAATTGTTTCCGGCTCGATCCCGAGGAGCTCGTGCAGCGCCTGCTCCCCGTCCGCGGTTGCCTTCACCGCGCGCCCGGAGCCGATCCGTACGCACCAGCCGGCCTCCAGCGCGTGCCCGCACAGCGCGGCGCCCGCGGCCCCCGCCAGATGCGGCCGGCGCTCCGTCCAGTCCAGGCAGCCGCGTACGAACGGACGGCGCGTCCCGGTGTCAGGTGTGATGCCGAGATCCGCGAACCAGCCAAGCCCCGCGTCGGTGAGCGCGAAGCCGGTGTCCTGCCTGAGCAGCCCCCGTGCGGTCATGGCGTCCGTGACCGCGATGCCGATCCGGCCCGCGAGGTGGTCGTAACAGGTGCGTCCGCGGGCCAGCGCGCTGCCGGCGCTCGCCGCCCGCAGGGTCCGTGGCCGCTCCCCGGCACCGGGCTCCGCCTGGGCGGCGAGACTTTCGACGAGGTGCGCGGCCCGCTCGTCGGCGAGCCGCAGATAGCGGTGGCGGCCCTGCCGTTCCTCGGTGAGAAGCCCGCCCGCGACGAGTTTCCCGAGGTGTCCGCTGGCGGTCGACGGTGCCACCGCCGCGTACCGGGCGAGCTCGCCCGCGGTCCAGGCGCGACCGTCGAGCAGGGCCAGGCAGAACGAGGCGCGGGTCTCGTCCGCGAGGAGTGCGGCCAGGGCGGCGAGCCGGGGAGCGGCCGGGTCGTGGGGTGCGATGCGTGCCATGTGGCCAGGATGCGTCAGGAACGTTTCGGCGAAGGCCGAACCGTGGCGGAGGGGGCACGCTCCTCGTACTGCAGGGCGAGGCCGTCGAGCAGGGCCCGCAGCCCGGTCTCGAACGCGCCCTCGTCGACCTTCTGGCGCCGGTCGGCCAGCAGATGGGCCTGTCCGAGGTGCGGGTAGTCGGCGGGGTCGTACGCCGTCTCGTCGTCCACGAAGCCGCGCGCGAAGGAGCCCAGTGCCGAGCCGGTGACGAAGTACCGCATGAGCGCGCCGATGTACGTGGCCTGCGCGGGCGGCCAGCCCGCACGGACCATGGCGCCGAAGGCCGCGTCGGCCACCTTCAGCCCGGCCGGGCGTCGTCCCGGGCCCTGGGCCAGGACCGGGACGATGTGCGGGTGCGCGGCGAGCGCCGCACGATAGGAGACCGCCCAGTCGTGCAGCGCGGCCCGCCAGCCGCGGCTGTCGGACTCGTCGAACATCGACAGATCGACCTGCGCGGAGACGGAGTCCGCCACCGCGTCCAGGATCTCGTCCTTGTTGCGGAAGTGGTTGTAGAGCGACGGTCCGCTGACCCCGAGCCCGGCCGCGAGCCGACGGGTGGAGACGGCTTCGAGCCCCTCCGCGTCCACGAGTGCGCAGGCCGCCTCGACGATGCGTTCTCTGCTGAGGAGGGGCTTGCGCGGTCGGGCCATGCGGCACATAGTAGGGCCTGCGAAGATAAAACTAGCAGTGCTAATTAAAAGTGGGAGAGTCGAAGGATGAACCTGGAGCTCAGCGAGGAGCAGGAAGCCGTACGGCAGCTCGCCAAGGACTTCGTCGCCCGCGAGATCACGCCGCATGTCGTCGAGTGGGACCGCGCCGAGAATGTCGACAAGTCCATCGTGAAGAAGCTGGGTGCGCTCGGCTTCCTCGGGCTGACCGTCCCCGAGGAGTACGGCGGCTCGGCCGGCGACCACCTGGCCTACTGCCTGGTCACCGAGGAGCTCGGCCGTGGTGACTCATCGGTCCGGGGCATCGTCTCGGTCTCCCTGGGGCTGGTCGCCAAGACCATCGCCGCCTGGGGTGACGAGAGCCAGAAGCGGCAGTGGCTGCCCGCGCTCACCGCGGGTGAGGCGGTCGGCTGCTTCGGCCTCACCGAGCCGGGCACCGGCTCCGACGCGGGGAACCTGACCACGAAGGCCGTCCGTGACGGCGACTCGTACGTCATCAACGGCGCCAAGATGTTCATCACCAACGGCACCTGGGCCGACGTGGTGCTGCTCTTCGCCCGGACCGGCGAAACCCCCGGCCACAAGGGCATATCCGCCTTCCTGGTGCCCACCGACACCCCCGGTCTCAGCCGCCGCACCATCCACGGCAAGCTCGGGCTGCGCGGCCAGGCCACCGCCGAAGTGGTCCTGGAGGACGTCCGGGTCCCGGTCGGCGCCCTCATGGGGCCCGAGGGCAAGGGCTTCTCGATCGCCATGTCCGCGCTGGCGAAGGGGAGGATGTCGGTCGCGGCCGGCTGCGTCGGCATCGCGCAGGCGGCTCTCGACGCCGCCGTGGGCTACGCGGGCGAGCGCGAGCAGTTCGGCAAGTCCATCGCGAGCTACCAGCTCGTCCAGGAACTCATCAGTGACATCGCGGTGGACGTCGACGCCGCCCGGCTGCTGACCTGGCGCGTCGCCGACCTCATCGACCGCGGCGAGGAGTTCGCCACCGCCGCGTCCAAGGCGAAGCTCTTCGCCTCCGAGGCGGCCGTCCGTGCGGCCAACAACGCCCTCCAGGTCTTCGGCGGCTACGGCTACATCGACGAGTACCCGGTCGGCAAGCTGCTCCGCGACGCCCGCGTGATGACTCTCTACGAGGGCACCAGTCAGATCCAGAAGCTGATCATCGGCCGCGCGCTGACCGGGGTCTCCGCCTTCTGAACCGGCTCCTCCCGAACCGGCTCACCCGTGCGGCGCCTGAGTACCCGACTGAGTACGCGGGCGGATGCGACGCGCTCCGCGGCAGCCGATGCTGTCCGCCATGAGTGATACGACACCGGTCAAGCAGCAGAGCACCGCGGCCTTCTACGGACAGGCCGTCGCCTCCTTCGGGGTGGCGATGGGCGCGGTGACGCTCGGCATCTACTTCCTGGACGCGGACGCCTGGGTGCGAGGGTTCCTCGCCGTCGGCGTCCTCTACCTCGTCACCTCCTGCTTCACCCTGGCCAAGGTCATCCGGGACCGTCAGGAGGCGGGGCGGATCGTCAGCAGGGTCGACCAGGCGCGGCTGGAGAAGATCCTCGCCGAGCACGACCCCTTCAACAAGCTCTGACGATCTCCATCACCGGACCGCTAAGCGCTTGCTCAGGTTCGGGGTATGGTGTGCGTCCTGCTGAAGGGAAGGGGTCGGTGACGATGAGCACGGCGGAGGAGACCGGCGGCAACGGCATGCCGTGGGACGAGGTGACGCCCGAGGCGGCCAGGCGGCTCCTCGTGGCGGCCGTCGACGCCTTCGCCGAGCGCGGGTACCACGCGACCACCACCCGTGACATCGCGGGTCGCGCCGGGATGAGTCCCGCGGCGCTCTACATCCACTACAAGACGAAGGAAGAGCTGCTCCACCGGATCAGCAGGATCGGTCACGACCGGGCCCTGCTGCTGCTGGAGACGGCCGCCGACCGTGACGGGACCGCGTCCGAGCGGCTCGCCGACGCCGTACGGTCCTTCGTCCGCTGGCACGCCGAGCGGCACACCACCGCCCGGGTGGTCCAGTACGAACTCGACGCGCTCGGCACGGAGCACCGCGCGGAGATCGTCGCGCTGCGCAGGAAGAGCGACGCGGTGATCCGCCGGATCATCAGCGAAGGCGTAGGGACGGGCGAGTTCGACGTCCCGGACGTCCCCGGCACCACGCTCGCCGTACTGTCGCTCTGCATCGACGTGGCCCGCTGGTTCAGCGCGCAGGGGAGCCGGACGCCCGACGAGGTCGGCGATCTCTACGCCGACCTCGTCCTGCGCATGGTCGCGGCCCAGCACCTGTAGAAAATCCCGCCGGGCCTGTTTCCGGTGCTGACCGCCGGGCGCCGCGCGGCGTCAGAAGTAGTAGCGCGAGACCGACTCGGCGACGCAGACCGGCTTGTCGCCGCCCTCGCGCTCGACCGTGACGACGGCGGTGACCTGTACACCGCCGCCCGCCTCCTCGACATCCTTGAGGGCGGCCGTCGCCCGCAGCCGCGAGCCCACCGGCACGGTGGACGGGAAGCGGACCTTGTTGGTCCCGTAGTTGATGCCCATCTTCACGCCCTCGACCCGCATGATCTGCGGGACCAGCGCGGGAAGGAGCGAGAGCGTCAGATAGCCGTGCGCGATCGTGGTGCCGAACGGGCCGGCCGCGGCGCGCTCCGGGTCCACGTGGATCCACTGGTGGTCCCCGGTGGCTTCGGCGAAGAGGTCGACCCTCTTCTGGTCGATCTCCAGCCACTCGCTGTGCCCCAGTTGCTCGCCCACTCCGTCGCGCAGCTCCTGCGCGGACGTGAAGATCCTCGGCTCTGCCATGTCCCTGGTCCTGCCTTCCCGCTCTCGACCGTCCGTCATCATCCGTCGCCTACTGTCTAAGCGCTTGCTCAGCATCGTCGGGTGGGTGCGTTCCTGTCAACGACGGACCGCTCCTGAGGTGGCCGCGTAGGGTTCGAGGGGTGCCCCAGATCCCACAGACACTCCATGAACTCACGGTCGGCCAGCTCTCCGCGCGCAGCGGCGCCGCCGTTTCGGCCCTGCACTTCTACGAGGCCAAGGGCCTGATCGCCAGCCGACGTACCAGCGGCAACCAGCGTCGCTACAGCAGGGACACGCTGCGCAGGGTCGCCTTCGTCCGTGCGGCGCAACGGGTCGGCATACCGCTGGCCACCATCCGCGACGCGCTGGCCGAGCTCCCGGAGGAGCGCACCCCGAACCGCGACGACTGGGCGCGGCTCTCCGAGGCGTGGCGCTCCGAACTCGACGAGCGGATCAGCCAGCTGGGCCGGCTGCGTGACCATCTCACCGACTGCATCGGCTGTGGCTGCCTGTCGCTGGAGAACTGCGTGCTCTCCAACCCGAACGACATCTCCGGTGACAGGATCATGGGGTCGCGCCTGATGCCGGAGCGCCGGTCGACGGACTGTCAGTAGGGCCCGGCCCTGCCGGGCGGCCGGATCCGACGCGGGGGCGCGCGCCGCGGCGCAGTCGCCCCCTCGCCCCTCAGGCCGCCGATGCCAGGTCCCTCGGCCGTATCCGCCGGGCCCTCGCCAGTGTCCCCGGCGTCAGTACCGGCCGCGGCACCACGATTCCGCAGCCCGTGCAGACCGGCCCCGACCACGGCGCCCGGTCGAGGTCCTGGCGCCAGACGATCCCGGTCTCCGTGCACACCGGGCATGCCGTGCCGGGCTCCGACTCCAGGGCGGCGATCAGCCGGCCCAGCACCTCGGCGAGTGCCGCGGACGGATGGACCGCGGGGTCCTCGCACGGCGCGACCCCGTTCCCGCCCCAGGTGCGCCGGTGCCAGTCGTCGAACGAACCGGGCCGGCGCAGCCCGTCGTGCTTCTCGCGCCTGCGGCGCTCGGCGAATCCCGCCTCGTACCCGAGCCAGACGTCCCGGGCCTCCTCCAGCTCCTCCAGCGCCCGCACCAACCGCGCGGGATCGGGGGACCGGTCCTCCGGCTCGATCCCGTGCCGGGCACACAGATGGTCCCAGGTCGCCCGGTGACCATAAGGGGCGAACCTCTCCAGGCATTTGCGCAGCGAATACCGCCGCAGCGCCAGGTCGCCCCGCGGATCGCGGACCTGTCTCGCAAGACTTCGGAAACCGGCCATCGCACTGCCACCTCCGTCGCTCGTACTTCGGCGTCATGGGATGGACGTACGACTGCCCGATTCGGCTCCATCGAAAGGTGATGTGCGTCCATTGGCTGAGACGACCCTCGTCGGAGACTGCCGGGACACGGTCCTGGGCCATGTCCCGGCCCCGTCCGGGGGTGGCGACGCAGGGGCGGCATGTGGTGATTACGAAAAAGTGACCGTTGTTCACCTTACCGACGGGTCCTACCGCCAGTAACCTCCGGCGCATCGGCCTCTCGGAGGAGCACGCATGCCCCCACGCACCGTCAGATTCAGAGCCGCCACCGTTGCGGCGGTCCTCGCCCTCGGCACCACCCTGCTCGCCGCCTCGCCGCAGTCCGGCGCCGCGGCGGCGGAACCCGCAGTTCCCGACTACTGCCAGGGTCAGTGCGACGACATCCTGCCGCCCGGTGAGAACGGCAACGCCACACTCGTCGAGATCCTCGGCAACAAGGCGTTCGGTACGCACCCCTCCCACAGCGACGACCAACTCGACCGCTACAACGGCCTGGTGGCCGGGCACACCGGTCTCACCGACCAGAAGCTGACCGACTTCTTCAACGACGCCTCGTTCGGCGTCCCGAAGGACCAGGTCGAGTCCGTCACCTCACCGCGCGACGACGTCACCATCACCCGCGACAAGACGTCCGGGGTCCCGCACATCAAGGGCACCACCCGCTACGGCACCGAGTTCGGGGCCGGCTTCGCGGCCGGGCAGGACCGGCTGTGGCTGATGGACCTCTTCCGGCACATCGGGCGCGGCGAACTGACCTCGTTCGCCGGCGGCGCCCTCGCCAACCAGGGCCTGGAGCAGCAGTTCTGGCCGCAGGCCCCGTACACCGAAGCCGACCTCGAAGCCCAGGTGGAGTACATCCGGACCCATGAGGGCACCCGCGGCGAACAGGCCATGGCCGATGCCCAGGCGTACGTCGACGGCATCAACTCCTACCGTGAGAAGTCGAAGAAGGGACGCTACTTCCCCGGTGAGTACGTCCTCACCGGCAAGATCGACTCGATCACCAACGTGGGCGAGATCCAGCCGTTCAAGCTGACGGACCTGATCTCGATCGCCTCCGTGGTCGGCGGCCAGTTCGGCGGCGGTGGCGGCGGTGAGGTACCGGCGGCCCTCTCGCTGCTGTCCGCCCAGCAGAAGTACGGCGTCACCGAAGGCACCCGGGTCTGGGAGTCGTTCCGTCAGCGCAACGACCCCGAGGCGGTGCTGACCGTCCATGACGGGACCTCGTTCCCGTACGCCGGCAAGCCCGACAAGGCCGTCGGGACCGCGCTCCCGGACGCGGGCTCGGTCACGGCCGAACCGCTGATCTACGACCGCACCGGCTCCGCGGGCACCGACAGGAAGACCCCCGTCAAGGCGCCTGCCGCCCTCAGGAGGGCCCAGGGCATCTACGACGACGGCGTCATCCCGGAGGGTTCGCTGCCCGGCTCCGGCTCCGGCGCACAGAAGCGAGGCATGTCCAACGCCCTGCTGGTCTCCGGCGAGCACACCGCGAGCGGAAACCCGATAGCCGTCTTCGGCCCACAGACCGGCTACTTCGCGCCGCAGCTGATGATGCTCCAGGAGCTCCAGGGGCCCGGCATCAGCGCCCGCGGTGTCTCCTTCGCCGGTGTCGGCATGTACATCCAGATGGGGCGTGGCCAGGACTACGCCTGGAGTGCCACCTCGGCCGGCCAGGACATCACCGACACGTACGCGGTCGAGCTGTGCGAGCCCGACGGTTCCACGCCCGCCAAGGACTCCACGCACTATCTCGACCACGGCACCTGCACCGCGATGGAGAAGCTGGAGCGCTCCAACTCCTGGGCGCCGACCGTCGCCGACTCAACGGCGAAGGGCTCCTACCGGATGCAGGTGTGGCGGACCGCGTACGGCATCGTCACCCACCGGGCCACCGTGGGCGGCAAGCCCGTCGCGTACACCTCGCTGCGCACCACCTACCGTCACGAGGCCGACTCGATCATCGGCTTCCAGATGCTCAACGACCCGGCGTACGTCACGGACGCCGCCTCCTTCCAGCAGGCGGCGAGCCACATCGACTACGCCTTCAACTGGTTCTACGCCGATTCCCGCACCGCCGCCTACTACAACAGCGGTCTGAACCCCGTGCGTGCGGCCGGCGTCGACCCGGCGCTGCCGGTGAAGGCGGAGCAGGCGTACGAATGGCAGGGGTACGACCCGGTCGCCAACACCGCCGACTACACACCGTTCGGCGAGCATCCGCACTCCAGCGGCCAGGACTACTACGTCTCCTGGAACAACAAGCAGGCCGAGGGGTACGCCTCCGCGGGCTTCGGCCTCAGTGCGGTGCACCGGGCGGACCTGCTCGACGAACGGGTGGCGAAGCTGGTGGAGGAGGGCGGTGTCACCCGTGCCTCGCTCACCCGGGCCATGGCGGACGCGGCGCTCACCGATCTGCGGGGTGAACAGCTGCTGCCCGAACTGCTGCAGGTGCTTCGCTCGCAGCCGATCGCCGACCCGCAACTGAACTCGGTGGTACAGGAGTTGGACGCCTGGCGGGCCTCCGGCGCGCAGCGCAAGGAGACCTCCCCCGGCTCGCACACGTACAGCCAGGCCGACGCGGTACGGATCATGGACGCGTGGTGGCCGAAGCTGGTCGAGGCCGAGTTCGCGCCGGGACTCGGCGACAGCCTGTACGGGGCGCTGACCGCCAATCTCGCCACCGACGAGTCACCCGCGGCCAGCCACGGACCGAGCGGCGCGCACAGCGGTTCGTCGTTCCAGTACGGCTGGTGGGGCTTCGTCGACAAGGACCTGCGTCAGGTCCTGGGCCGGCCGGTCAAGGGCCCGCTGGCGAAGACGTACTGCGGCAACGGTGATCTGGCCGGCTGCCGCGAGACCCTGCTGGCCAGCCTGAAACTGGCGGCGGCCGAACCGGTCACCGAGGTCTACCCCGGTGACGACAGCTGTGACGCGGGCGCGCAGTGGTGCACGGACTCGATCATCCACCGTGCGCTGGGCGGAATCACCCAGAAGTCGATCCACTGGCAGAACCGCCCGACGTACCAGCAGGTGGTGGAGTTCCCGGCGCGCCGGTAGTGCTGGTGGCCGGTCGTGTGCCCCCGGCCCTGCATGGCCCCGACCGCCGGACGGGCTGAGTGATCAAGCCCGTCCGGCGCTCGGGGGCGGAACGAGCCGGGCGGGCCCGGAACCCGAGGGCCCGCCCGGCACACCTCACCGGTACTGCAGGTACTTCTTCCGCAGCGCCCGGAACGCGGCGAGATCCGCTTCCCAGGCCCCTACGACCTCGTCCGTGTCCGCGCCCGCGTCGATCATCGTGCGGACCCGCGTGTTGCCCGTGAGCTTGTCGATCCAGTTGTCCGAGCGCCACTCGAACCCGCTCCAGGTCTGCTTCGCGGTCACCAGGAGCGCGATCCCCGTGCGTACCGGGTCGAAGACCTCCCGGTCCTGCACGTGCAGCTGCACTCCGCCGACCGTCTTCCCCTGGAACTTGGAGAACGTCGGCGCGAAGTACGCCTCGCGGAAGGCGACTCCGGGCAGGTCGAGCGCGTTCGCGGCGGCCGCCCACCGGTGGTCGATGCCTTCCGCCCCCAGCAGTTCGAACGGCCGGGTCGTCCCCCGCCCCTCGGAGAGGTTCGTCCCCTCGAACAGGCAGGTGCCCGAGTACACCAGCGCCGTGTCCGGCGTCGGCATGTTGGGGCTCGGCGGCACCCACGGCAGCCCGGTCTCGTCGAAGAAGTCCGAACGCTGCCAGCCCGTCATCTTCACGATGTCCAGCTCGACCGGCCGCTCGGCCAGGAACTCCGCGTTGAAGAGCAGCGCGAGCTCCGTGACCGTCATGCCGTGCGCCTGCGCGATCTCCCGGCGCCCCACGAAGGTGGAGAACGCCGGGTCGAGGACCGGCCCCAGCGCTGCCCGCCCGGTCATCGGGTTGGGACGGTCCAGCACGACGAACCGCTTGCCCGCGAGGGCCGCCGCCTCCATGCAGTCGTACAGCGTCCAGATGTACGTGTAGAAGCGTGCCCCCGCGTCCTGGATGTCGAAGACGATCGTGTCCACACCGGACGCGGTGAAGACGTCGGCGAGCGGCTGGCCGCTCTTCAAGTACGTGTCGTAGACCGGGAGTCCGGTCGCCGGGTCGTCGTACCGCCCCTCGGAGCCGCCCGCCTGTGCGGTGCCGCGGAAGCCGTGCTCGGGTCCGAAGACCGCGACCAGGTTCACCCGCTCGTCGGGGTGCATCACGTCGACGATGTGACGGACGTCGGAGGTGATCCCGGTCGGGTTGGTGACGATGCCGACCTTCTGGCCCTTCAGCAGTGCGTAGCCGTCCGCCGCCAGTCGGTCGAAGCCCGTACGCAGCCGGTTCCGCCCGGCGCCGTGCCCCGCGCCGTGGAAGGGCTCCGCGGTCGCGCTCCCGGTTCCGGCGGCCGTCGCCGCAAGGGCTCCCACCGCACTGCCGGCGGCCAGCAGGCCGCGCCTCGACAGGCTCATTCGGCCACCTCCATGATCGTCACGACTGTCATGATCACGCACGCTAGCGCGACTGGGGGCGCTAGGGAACGGGGGCGACGTGACTGCTGTGACGGGAGTGGCCGCGGACCTTGGGGCGGGCCCCTTCCCCGATCACATACCGACTGGTTAGTCTGCTGGAGAAGTCGGCTGAGAGAAGGCGGGACTCGATGGGTGCGGTGCAGGGCGCGGGCGTTGTGATCACGGGAGCCGGAGGCGGCATCGGCGCCGCTCTGGCCCGCAGATTCGCCGCGGAGGGCGCCAGAGTCGTCGTCAACGACCTCGACGGGAGCCGGATCGAGGCACTCGCCGAGGAGATCGGCGGCACCGCCGTCGCCGGTGACGCCTCGCAGATCGTGGACGCCGCCCGGGACGCACTGGACGGCACCGTCGACATCTACTGCGCCAACGCGGGCCTCGCCTCTCCGGGCGACGTCTTCGCCGACGAGGAGGTCTGGGCGGCCGCCTGGGATGTCAATGTGATGGCCCACGTGCGTGCGGCCAGGGCGCTGCTGCCGGACTGGCTGCGGCGCGGCAGCGGCCGGTTCGTCACCACCGCCTCCGCCGCCGGACTGCTCACGATGATCGGCGCGGCGCCGTACAGCGTCTCCAAGCACGGGGCCGTCGCGTTCGCCGAATGGCTCTCCCTGACCTACCGCCACCGCGGCGTCAAGGTCCACGCGATCTGCCCGCAGGGTGTGCGTACGGACATGCTCACCGCCGCGGGATCGGCCGGTGAGCTGGTGCTCGCCCCCAGCGCCATCGAGCCGGACGCGGTCGCCGACGCGCTCTTCGACGCCATGGCCGAAGACCGCTTCCTGGTCCTGCCGCACCCCGAGGTCGCCGGCTACTACCAGGCCAGGACCGCCGACACCGAACGCTGGCTCACCAGCATGAACCACCTTCAGCAGAAGTGGGAGGAGACCGGCGCATGACCGAGTCGATCTACGCGGCGAAGCCCTGGACCGCCCTGCTCAGCGAGGCGCAGCGGGCACCCGTCAGCCCCGCCGAGACGCTGGTGCACGCCTTCCGTGCCTCGGTCGCCCGCGCGCCCGGACACCCCGCGCTCGCCTACTTCGACGGACGCCTCAGCTACCGGGAGACCGACGGGCTCTCCGACTCGGTGGCCGGCCATCTTGCCGAGCGGGGCCTGGAGCGCGGCGACCGGGTCGCGATCATGCTCCAGAACTCGCCCCAGTTCGTGCTCGCGCTGCTCGGCGCGTGGAAGGCCGGGGCCACCGTCGTGCCGCTCAACCCGATGTACAAGTCGGGCGAGGTCGGCCACGTGCTGAAGGACGCCGGGGTCACCGCGCTGATCTGCTCCGACCGGGCGTGGGAGTCGTATCTGCGGGACACCGCGGCCGCCGCCCCGTCCGTGCGGATCGCCGTCACCGCCTGTGAGCTCGACCTGCAGACGCAGAACGACGAGCGGGTCCTGAACTTCGAGCGGCTGCCCGCCGCCCCGGACGCCGACGACCTGGTGGCGGTTGCCCGGCAGGGGCTCGCCGCCCCGGAGGGGCGCGAGCTCACCGCCGCCGACGTGGCGCTGATCAGCTACACGTCGGGGACGAGCGGCACGCCCAAGGGAGCGATGAACTCCCACGGCAACATCATGATCAACGCCGAGCGCCAGCGCACCGGACACCCGATCCCCGAAGGGTCCTCGTACTTCGCGCTCGCCCCGCTCTTCCACATCACCGGCATGGTCTGCCAGCTGGCCGCCTGCCTCACCAACGCGGGCACGCTCGTCCTCGCGTACCGCTTCCACCCCGGTGTCGTCCTCGACGCCTTCGCCGAGCACCGTCCCGCGTACACCGTCGGCCCGTCGACCGCCTTCATGGCGCTCGCCGCGACCCCGGGCGCCACCCCCGGGCACTTCGCCTCGTTCCAGGTGATCTCCTCCGGCGGCGCGCCCCTGCCACCCGCGCTCGTGGAGAAGTTCCGGGCAGGTTTCGGCCCCTACATCCGCAACGGCTACGGCCTCACCGAGTGCACGGCGCCCTGCGCCTCCGTACCGCCCGAGCGGGAAGCCCCCGTCGACCCGGTTTCCGGGACCCTCTCCGTCGGTGTCCCCGGGCCCGACACGGTCGTCCGGATCCTCGACGAGAACGGCGAAGAGGTGCCGTTCGGCGAGCAGGGCGAGATCGCCGTCCGGGGTCCCCAGGTCGTCTCCGGCTACTGGCGGCTGCCCGAGGCGACCGCCGCCGCCTTCCCGGACGGGGAGCTGCGCACCGGCGACATCGGCTTCATGGACCGCGAAGGCTGGCTGTATGTCGTCGACCGCAAGAAGGACATGATCAACGCCTCCGGGTTCAAGGTCTGGCCGCGCGAAGTGGAGGATGTCCTCTACACCCATCCGGCGGTCCGGGAGGCGGCCGTCGTCGGCGCCCCCGACGCCTACCGAGGAGAGACCGTCCGGGCCTACGTCAGTCTGCGGCCCGGCGCCTCGGTCGGACCCGGCGAGCTGGGGGCGTACTGCAAGGAGCGGCTCGCCGCGTACAAGTACCCGCGCGAGGTCGAGATCCTGACCGAACTGCCCAAGACGGCGAGTGGGAAGATCCTCAGGCGGGAACTGCGTTCCCAGCGGTAGAGCGTGTACGGCATCACTACGGAAAGGCAGGTGGCGGCGATGGCCGGAACGACGGACGGGAGCGACGCCCCCGTTCCTCAGCGGCTGCTGGCCGCCGCCACCCGGCTCTTCGCCGAGCAGGGCTACGACCGCACGTCGGTCCAGGAGATCGTCGAGGCGGCCGGAGTCACCAAGGGGGCGCTGTACCACTACTTCGGCTCGAAGGAGGACCTCCTCCAGGAGGTCTACTCCCGGGTGCTGCGGCTCCAGCAGGACCGCCTCGACGCCTTCGCGGACGCGGACGCACCGGTCGAGCAGCGGCTGCGTGACGCGGCGGCGGACGTGGTCGTCACGACCATCGACAACCTCGACGACGCATCGATCTTCTTCCGGTCGATGCACCACCTGAGCCCGGAGAAGAACAAACAGGTACGGCTGGAGCGGCGGCGCTACCACGAGCGGTTCCGGGCGCTGGTGGAAGAGGGGCAGCGCAGCGGGGTGTTCTCGACGGCCACGCCGGCGGATCTGGTGGTGGACTACCACTTCGGGTCGGTCCACCACCTGTCGACGTGGTACCGCCCGGACGGGCCGCTGAGCCAGCAGGAGGTCGCCGACCACCTGGCGGACCTGCTGCTGCGCGCGCTGCGTCCCTGAGAGCCGTCCCCCTCCGCTGTCCGGCTGCCGGCACCGCACGTGACACCGCCCAGGCGCCTCGCGGCCCTTCCGGTGCCGATGGGCGGGACGGTGGCCCGGACACGCCAGGCCACCGTCTCCGCCCCGCCGCCCTATGCGTGCCGCTTGATCTCGCGCCGTGCCAGCGACCGCTGGTGCACCTCGTCCGGCCCGTCCGCCAGCCTCAGCGTCCGTGCTCCCGCCCACAGTTCCGCCAACGGGAAGTCCTGACTGACCCCGCCCGCGCCGTGCAGCTGCACCGCCTGGTCGAGGATGTCGACCACCGCGCGCGGAGTGGCGATCTTGATGGCCTGGATCTCCGTGTGCGCCCCGCGGTTGCCCACGGTGTCCATCAGCCACGCCGTCTTCAGCACCAGCAGCCTCAGCTGCTCCACCGTGACCCGCGCGTCCGCGATCCAGTTCTGGACGACGCCCTGCTGGGCGAGCGGCTTGCCGAAGGCCGTACGGGACACCGCCCGCCTGCACATCAGCTCGATCGCCCGCTCGGCCATCCCGATCAGCCGCATGCAGTGGTGGATCCGGCCCGGACCCAGCCGAGCCTGGGCGATGGCGAAGCCGCTGCCCTCCTCACCGATCAGGTTGGCCGCGGGTACCCGTACGTCGGTGAACACGACCTCCGCGTGACCGCCGTGGTAGTGGTCCTCGTACCCGTACACCTGCATCGCGCGCCGCACTTCGAGGCCGGGCGTGTCGCGCGGGACCAGGATCATCGACTGCTGGCGGCGGATGTCGTCGCCGTCCGGGTCGGTCTTGCCCATCACGATGAAGATCCGGCACTCCGGGTTCATCGCCCCGGAGATGTACCATTTGCGGCCGTTGATCACGTAGTCGTCGCGGTCCCGCGTGATCCGGGTCTCGATGTTGGTCGCGTCGGACGAGGCCACCTCGGGCTCCGTCATGGCGAACGCCGACCGGATCTCCCCGGCGAGCAGCGGCTCCAGCCACTGCTTCTTCTGCTCGTCGGTGGCGAACTGGTGGAGCACCTCCATGTTGCCGGTGTCCGGTGCCGCGCAGTTCAGTGCGGTCGGCGCCAACTGCGGTGAACGGCCGGTGATTTCGGCGAGGGGTGCGTACTGGAGGTTGGTCAGCCCGGCGCCGTGCTCCGCGTCGGGGAGGAAGAGGTTCCACAGCCCCTGCCGGCGGGCCTCCGCCTTCAGGTCCTCGACGATCTGCGGGGTGTCCCAGGGAGAGGCGAGCGACGCGCGCTGTTCGTGCGCGGTCTGCTCGGCCGGGTACACATGCTCGTCCATGAAGGCGAGCAGCCTGGCACGCAGCTCCTCGGTGCGGGCGTCGAATGCGAAGTCCATGGGGGTGATCAGCCTTCCTGGAGGGTGGTGAGGCCGTGCTCGATGAATACGGGCACGAGATCGCCGATGCGGTCGAAGCCGGCGCCGACGGTCCGGCCGAGGGTGTAGCGGTAGTGGATGCCCTCCAGGATCACGGCGAGCTTGAACCACGCGAACGCCGTGTACCAGGAGATGGCGGAGGTGTCCCGGCCGGAACGGGCGGCGTACCGCTCGATCAGTTCGGCGGGGGCGGGGTGTCCGGCCGCGCCGCTGGTGGTGGAGACCGGGGACTCGGGCAGGTCCAGGTCGGAGCTGTACATGACCAGCAGGCCGAGGTCGGTCAGCGGGTCGCCGAGCGTCGACATCTCCCAGTCCAGCACCGCCTCGATCCGGTCGCCGGAGCCGATCAGCACGTTGTCCAGGCGGTAGTCGCCGTGGATGACGGTGGGCGTGGGGGAGGCGGGCAGCTCGCGGCCGAGGGCGGCGTGCAGCTCGTCGATGCCGGGGAGGTCGCGGTTGCGGGAGGCGTCCAGCTGTTTGCCCCAGCGGCGCAGCTGTCGGTCGAGGAACCCCTCGGGGCGCCCGAAGTCCGCCAGCCCGACGGACGCCGGGTCCACGGCGTGCAGCTCCACCAGCGTGTCGACCAGACCCAGGACCGCCTGCCGGGTCCGCTCGGCGCCGAGCGGGGCGAGCTGTTCCGCGGTGCGGTACGGGGTGCCCTCGACGTACTCCATGACGTAGAAGGGCGATCCGATGACGGAGTCGTCCTCGCAGAGCAGTACCGGCTCGGGCACCGGCACGGCCGTCGGGTGCAGTGCGCTGATCACCCGGTGCTCGCGCTTCATGTCGTGCGCGGTGGCGAGGACGTGGCCCAGCGGGGGCCGCCGGACGACCCAGCGGCCGGTGCCGTCCGTGACGATGTACGTCAGGTTGGAGCGGCCGCCCTCGATGAGCCGCGCTTGGAGCGGTCCGTTCACCAGGCCCGGCCGCTCACGGTCGAGATGTCCGCGGAGCCGGTCCAGGTCGAGACCTGGCGGATGGACTGAGCTCATCGTGCGCACCTCCGAGGTGAAAAGACGTCGATGCTCATGATGCCGACCAGTCGGTATGTCGTCCAGTGAACTCCCGGAATCCGGCACGCGGACTCCCGCCCGAAGCGGTCCGGACCCGGGCGATCGGCCATGTCCTTGAATACGGATCATGTATGAGTACGGCGGTGTGGTGCGGTGCGCGAGCGGCGCGGCGGACGCTCCTGCCGCTGCGGGACTCGACCGGGCCGGCCGCGGCCAGGGCGTCGGATGCCCGGCCGCGACCCGCGGACACGGCCGCCGTCCGGGCCTGCCGGTGCCTGAGTTGCGGGCGGCCCGGGCTGCCCGGATGGTCGGATGATGAAGGCGATCAGCTACAGCAGATACGGCGGCGCCGAGGTCCTGGAGTACGGCGAGCTGCCCGACCCGAAGGTCGGCCCGGACACCGTCCTGGTGAAAGTGCGGGCGGCGGCCGTCAACCCGGTCGACTGGAAGGCCAGGGAGGGCCTTCTCCGGTCCGGACTGGAGGCCGTCTTTCCGGTGATCCCCGGCTGGGACGTCTCCGGAGTCGTGGTGCAGCCCGGGATCGCCGTCGATGAATTCGCCGTCGGCGACGAGGTCATCGGCTATGTGCGGGAGGATTTCCTGTCCCGGGGCACGTTCGCCGAGTACGTCGCCGCGCCCGTGCGCACGCTCGCCCGCAAGCCGCTGAGCCTGAGCTTCGAGGAGGCGGCCGGCCTGCCGCTGGCCGGGCTCACCGCGTACCAGGTGCTGCACCGCTGGCTGAGCGTCCGGGAGGGCGACACCGTGCTGGTCCACGCGGCCGCGGGCGGTGTGGGGTCGCTGGCGGTGCAGCTCGCCCGGCACGCGGGCGCCCGTGTCATCGGTACCGCGAGCGAACGCAACCACGACCATGTGCGGCAGCTCGGCGGCGAACCGGTGGCGTACGGCGAGGGGCTCGCCGACCGGATCGGGGCGCTGGCCCCCGACGGGGTCGACGCCGCCTTCGACACGGTCGGCGGCGAGGCCCTGCGGGTCTCGGCCGAAGTGCTGGGACCCGAGGGCCGGCTGGTGTCCGTCGCGGACGGCGAGGTCTTCTCGTACGGCGGCCGCTACGCCTTCGTGCGGCCCGACGCGAAGGACCTCGCGCACCTGGCGGAACTGGCGGAGCAGGGCATCGTCTCGGTCCACATCGACCGGGTCTTCCCGCTGGACCGGGCCGCGGACGCCTACCGTCTCAACGAGGAGGGACGCACCCGAGGGAAGATCGTCGTCTCCGTCCCCTGGGACACGGACGACTGACGGGTCCGGGCGTTCTCAGATGATCATGCCCGCGGCGAAGACCGCGAGTGCGACCGTGCACGCCGCCGCCGTCAGCGCGCCCCGCGGCGACAGTGACCGCGGCTGCGCGGTCCGCATCCCGAGCACCCGCCGATTCGCCACCTGGAGGAACACCAGCCACGCCAGCGCGCTCAGCGACACGGCGACCACCGCGGTCGGGGTCGCGCCGCCGTGCAGCGCCGCCTTGCCCGCCAGCAGGGCCACCACCGTGCAGGACAGCGTGGTACGCCGCCACGCCAGCCTGGTCCGTTCCGGCTGCAGACCGGGGTCCCGCTCCTCGGTGGTCACCGGCCCTCCCAGCCGAAGAGGACCACCACCACCATCGCGACGGCGACGACGGCGACCGCGATCCCGAGCAGCGTCGGGAACCGGGAGACCGGCAGGTCCTCGCCGCGCCGCATCGCCCGTTCGCACCGCACCCAGTGGTTGACCGCCCGCAGCGAACAGAGCACACCGGCCGCGAGCAGCGCCAGCGCCAGCCCCGTCCTGACCCCCCGGGCCAGATCCGGCAGGAACTGGTCGACGGCGAATCCTCCGCCGATGAGGGCGAGAGCCGTCCGGATCCAGGCGAGGAAGGTGCGCTCGTTGGCGAGCGAGAAGCGGTAGTCGGGGGTGTCGCCCTCATCGCGGATCCGCTGCGGTGCGTACCACAGCTTCAGACCCCGTACGAATTCGTTCACGTCCGAACCTTATCGATCACTACAGCGCCTTCTTGTCGGCCATGGATCGGTCTGCCCTGAACTGCCGCAGCCGGTGGTAGGTCTCCAGGCCGTCCGGCACCCACTCCCAGTCGCCCAGCCGCTCGGCCAGCTCGGCGTCGGTGAGGAAGGTGTGCCACGCGACCTCCTCGGCCTGCGGATCCACCGGCAGCTCGCACCGCACCTGATAGACGTACGACCACCAGGTGTGCTCCCCGTCGGCGTAGAGGAACTTGAAGAGCGGTTCGGGGCGGGGCAGGCCGAGGACCCCGAGCTCCTCCTCGGCCTCCCGCAGCGCCGCCTCGTCGTACGACTCGCCCGCGCCGACCACCCCGCCGACGAACATGTCGTAACGGGACGGGAAGACCAGCTTTGTCGCGGTCCTGCGGTGCACGAAGAGCCGGCCCTCCGCGTCCCTCGCCTCGATGAAGACACAGCGATGACGTAGGCCCCGCGCGGTCGCCTCACCGCGCGGGGCCTGCCCCACGACCTCGTCGTTCTCGTCGACGATGTCCAGAATCTCGTCAGCAGCAGTCATGCGTCCCATCCAACCTCAGGTCCGGGCCCCTGCCGATCCGGGACCCGGACCGGCAGGGGCCGCGGGTCAGCGCGGCTGGAGGGTCTGCGAGCGGCGCCCGCCGACCGGTCCGTTCGGCATCGCCGGATGCAGCCCCAGCAGCACGATCCCGACGACGATGGCCGCCAGCCCCGTCGCCTGCCAGGCCAGCGCGGCCGTGTCGGTGCGCAGTCGGTCGCCGAGGAACCCGACCCCGCAGGCGATGCCCGCCAGCGGCTGGGCGGCGGTCAGGGCGGGCAGCGACATCCGCAGCGGCGCCGTCTCGAAGGCGCTCTGCACCAGGATCAGACCGGTCACGCCCAGCACCAGCACCCCGTACGGCTGCCAGCTGGTCACCAGCGCCGTCCACCCGTCGTCGCCCAGCCGCTGACCGCTCAGCCGGGTGAGGGCGTCCTGCAGGCCGTACAGCAGCCCGGCCGCCACCGCGAGCAGGGCCGGAGCCGCCGTCGCCTGTGAGCGCTTGGCGAACGTGGTGAGGAGCAGGGCGGAGCCCACCACCACACCGATCACCAGCCAGTGCCTCAGCTCGTCGGTGACCGTCGCGCCGCCCTGCGGCCGGCCGGCCAGCAGGAACGCGGTCACCCCGCCGGCCAGCAGCCAGAGCCCCGACCAGCCCTGCCGGCCCAGCCGCTGGCCGGTGCGGTGGCGCGACAGCGCCATCGCGAAGAGCAGATTGGTCGCCAGGAGCGGCTCGACCACGGAGACCTCGCCCTTGCCCAGGGCCAGCGCCCCCAGCACCATGCCGCAGATCATCAGGCCGATCCCGGCCAGCCAGCTCGGCACCTTCATCAGGTCGAGCAGCAGCCTGGGGGAGAGGAAGTCGCTCCTCGGGGCGTGCTCGGCAGCGGCCTGCTGCAGGACAAAGCCGAATCCCAGACAGCAGGCGGCGCTCACGGCGAGTACGAAGACCAGCACCGACACGCTTCTCTTCCTCAAGTCCGGCCAGGAGAGGGTGATTTGTTTCGACGATAGCGCTTCGGCGGCGGGGGCGCGGCCGGAGCGCCGCCGACCGGGCGGTTGACGCCGCCGCGGACGGTGCCCAAGATCTGACGCACGAGTAACTTCCGGCTCGCTCCGGACCGCTCCGACAAGGATGGAATCCATGGCGTACGACGCTGACGTGATCGTGATCGGGGCAGGGCTCGCGGGGCTCGTGGCCACTGCCGAGCTCGTCGACGCGGGGCGCAGGGTGATCCTGCTCGACCAGGAGCCCGAGCAGTCGATCGGCGGCCAGGCGCACTGGTCCTTCGGCGGTCTCTTCCTCGTCGACTCGCCCGAGCAGCGCCGCATGCGGATCAAGGACAGCCGGGAGCTGGCCCTGCAGGACTGGCTCGGCACGGCGGGCTTCGACCGCAAGGAGGACCACTGGCCACGGAAGTGGGCCGAGGCGTACGTCGACTTCGCGGCCGGCGAGAAGCGCTCCTGGCTGCACGCACAGGGGCTGCGGATCTTCCCCGTCGTCGGCTGGGCCGAACGCGGCGGTTACGACGCGAACGGCCACGGCAACTCCGTTCCCCGCTTCCACATCACCTGGGGCACCGGCCCCGGCGTCGTCGCCCCGTTCGAGCGCCGGGTCCGTGAGGGCGTCGCCAGGGGACTCGTCCAGCTCAGGTTCCGCCACCGGGTCACCGGCCTCGGCCGCACCGCCGGCGCCGTCGACACCGTGACCGGCGAGATCCTCGAACCGAGCGGCGCCGCCCGCGGTACCGCGAGCAGCCGCGAGGCGACCGGTGCCTTCGAGCTGAAGGCGCAGGCGGTGATCGTCACCTCCGGCGGCATCGGCGGCAACCACGACCTCGTCCGCGCCCAGTGGCCCGAACGGCTCGGCACGCCGCCCGCGAAGATGCTCTCCGGAGTCCCCGCCCATGTCGACGGGCTGATGCTCGGGATCACCGAGGAGGCGGGCGCCCACCACATCAACCGCGACCGGATGTGGCACTACACCGAGGGCATCGAGAACTGGAACCCGATCTGGGCCAGGCACGGCATCCGGATCCTGCCCGGACCGTCCTCGCTCTGGCTGGACGCCACGGGCAGGCGGCTGCCGGTCCCGCTCTTCCCGGGCTTCGACACGCTCGGCACCCTCGAACACATCATGAGAACCGGCCACGACTACACCTGGTTCGTGCTCGACCAGAAGATCATCGGCAAGGAGTTCGCGCTCTCCGGTTCCGAGCAGAATCCGGATCTGACCGGAAAGTCGGTCCGTGGCGTGATCGGCCGGGCGCGGGCGGACGTGCCGGGCCCGGTGAAGGCGTTCATGGACAACGGCGTGGACTTCGTCGTGGAGAAGGACCTCGACGCACTGGTCCGGGGGATGAACGCGCTCACCGGTGAGCAGCTGATCGACGCGGAGGCGCTGCGCCGCGAGATCACCGCCCGGGACCGGGAGATCGCCAACCCGTTCACCAAGGATCTCCAGATCACGGCGATCCGCGGAGCCCGTGCCTATCTGGGCGACAAGCTGATCCGCACTGCGGCCCCGCACCGCATCCTCGACCCGGCGGCCGGCCCGCTGATCGCCGTGCGGCTGAACATCCTCACCCGCAAGTCGCTCGGCGGACTGGAGACGGATCTCTCGTCACGGGTGCTCACCGAGGACGGCACGCCGCTCGCCGGGGTGTACGCGGCGGGCGAAGCGGCCGGATTCGGTGGCGGCGGGGTGCACGGCTACCGCTCGCTCGAAGGTACGTTCCTGGGCGGCTGCATCTTCTCCGGGAGGGCGGCGGGACGGGCCGCGGCGGCGGCGGTCGGCGACTGACGACGACCCGGCGGACACGCGTGCCGGGCCCCGCGAGCCCGGCACGATGACGCCGCGCGCTGATCCACCAGGCATTACGGACAGCCCTCAGCAGCCGGGGTGTGTCCCGGCGACGGGATCGAGCAGCTCGACGACCCGGAACCGTTCCGCGACGACCAGGGTGTCGTCGTCGGCCGTGAACTCCGGGTCGCCGAGTGCCTCACGCATCTCGTCGCCGTGCCAGAACCGCTCGTGCCCCGCGCGCCATCGGGCCACCGAGGTGTCGCCCTCGCCCTCGTCGATCGCATGCTGGAGGTCCACGTCGCCCAGCCTGAGGACACGTACCTCCGTCACCTCGACGACCGCGACCTCCCGGCCGTTCGAGTCGATCAGTGCCGACCGTTCACCGACCGGGGGCGGCTCCTCCTGCTCCGCCTGGTACTCCGCGAGCAGCCCGGTCGTCGACACCTTGACGCCGGAGAGCACCGCCGCGACCAGCTGATCGCGCACCGGTCCGGGGTACGCGAGAAGGAACGGCTTGAGGGGCTCACGGTTCGGCATGGCCCGATTCTGGCATGATCCGGCGCCGGTGCAGGGGGCCGGGACGGGTCCCGGGTTCCGGGCAACTCCGCCGGGAGCCATCGGATTTGACCGGGGTGACGGCCGGCGCGGGGTCGCCGGGACTGTTCGGCCGCTGATGCGGTCCGGACCTCATCGCCCCCGGGGCCCGCGAAGCGCCGGTGCCGCCCCGCCGGAGCGACGCGCCTTACCGATGTGTGACGTGGCCCCGCAGCCCCTGGTGGCGTGCGGCCGCGGATGTTCGAATGGGCCGGTGAACAGTCGTCCTCCCGATGCCGAAGGCACCCCCGTGGGCCGTCGCCTGGTCCTGACGATGCTGGGGCTCGGCGCCGCCGGAATCGTGGCGGCGCCCACCCTGCAGCGCGTCCTGGAGTCCGGGCTCGGCGCCGTCGCCGACAAGGACCCCACCGGCCTGAGCGGACTGCTGCCCAACGGCGGCGGCTTCCGCTACTACTCCGTGGCCTCCTCCGTACCGCGCAGGAGCGCCGCGGACTACCGGCTGAAGATCGACGGCCTGGTCGACAGACCCGCCACGTACACCCTGGACCGGCTGCGCGCCCTGCCGCAGACCCGGCTGGTCCGCGACGTCCAGTGCGTCACCGGCTGGCGGGTCCCCGGAACCCCGTTCGAGGGCGTACGGCTCTCGGAGCTGCTGGACGCGGCCGGGATCCGACCCGGGGCGAAGGCGATCCGCTTCACCTGCTTCGACGGCACGTACAGCGAGAGCCTCACCCTCGACCAGGCCCGGCGCCCGGACGTACTGGTGGCCCTGCGCATGCAGGACAAGCCGGTGGCGCACTCCCACGGCGGTCCGGTGCGGCTCTATGTGGCCCCGATGTACTTCTACAAGTCGGCGAAATGGCTCTCCGGGATCACCGTCACCGACTCGGTGAAGCCCGGCTACTGGGAGGAGCTCGGCTATGACGTCGACGCCTGGGTCGGGCGGTCCAACGGCCGCGACGACGCCCCCACCGGCTGACACCGCCGGGCGGGTGCACCGGTTCAGCCCCGCTGAGCGCTGGGTGCACCGCACCACGGCGTGGCTGATGCTGCTGTGCGTGGCGACCGCAGCCTGTCTGTATGTGCCCGAACTCGCCGAGCTGGTCGGCCGCCGCCGTCTCGTGGTCACGGTGCACCAGTGGTCCGGGGTGCTGATCCCGGTACCGCTGCTCGCCGGTCTCGTCTCCCGGGCACTGCGTGCCGACCTGTCCCGGCTCAACCGCTTCGGGCCGCACGACCGCCAGTGGCTGCGGGCGGCACGCCGCCGCGACCGCCGGCCCGGATCCCGGCCGGCCGGCAAGTTCAACGCGGGACAGAAGCTGTACGCCGCCTGGATCGCGGGCGCCGTGCTCGTCATGGCAGGCACCGGGGTGCTGATGTGGTTCACCGGACTCGCACCGCTGATGTGGCGGACCGGAGCCACGTTCGTGCACGACTGGCTGGCCCTGGCGATCGGGATCGTGCTCGCCGGGCACATGGCGATGGCGCTCGCCGACCCGGAGGCACGCCGTGGCATGCGTACCGGGTCGGTCGAGCGCCACTGGGCGCGGGCCGAACACCCGCTGTGGGGGGAGACCGCCGAGGGGTCCGCGGGACCCGGAGGGCCGCCGGACGAGCCGCCGGACGAGCCGCCCGGTCACAGCACTACAGGACCAGCGAGAGCAGCAGGATGAAGACCAGCGAGACCACGGAGATGATGGTCTCCATCACCGACCAGGTCTTCACCGTCTGGCCGACGCTCATCCCGAAGTACTCCTTCACCAGCCAGAACCCGGCGTCGTTGACATGGCTGAAGAACAGCGAGCCGGCGCCGACCGCGAGGACCAGAAGCGCCGCGTGCGAGGTCGACATGTCGGCGGCGAGCGGGGCGACCAGACCGGCCGCCGAGATCGTCGCCACCGTCGCCGAACCCGTCGCGAGACGGATCGCGACGGCGATCAGCCAGCCCAGCAGCAGCGCCGGAATCGACCAGTCCTTGGAGAAGTCCAGGATCATCTGGCCTACACCGGCGTCGATGAGGGTCTGCTTGAAGCCACCGCCCGCACCGACGATGAGCAGCACACCGGCGATCGGCGCGAGCGACTTCTCGACGGTGCTGGAGAGCCGGCCCTTGCTGAAACCGGCTGCCCGGCCCAGCGTGAACATGCCGACTATGACGGCCGCGAGGAGCGCGATCAGCGGCGAGCCGATCACGTCGGTGACCCGCTGGACGTGGTTCTCCGGGTTGTCCACGACGATGTCGACGAGGGCCTTGGCCAGCATCAGCACGACGGGCAGCAGGATGGTCGCCAGGGTGGCGCCGAAGCTCGGGCGGTGCTCCAGGTCCTCCGACGGACGCTGCGGGACCATCTTCTCCGGCGCCTTGATGTCCACCCAGCGGGCGGCGAAGCGGGAGAAGACCGGACCGGCGATGATCACGGTCGGGATGGCGACCAGGACACCGAGCGCCAGCGTGACACCGAGGTTGGCGCCGAGGGCGTCGATCGCCACGAGCGGGCCGGGGTGCGGCGGTATCAGCCCGTGCATCACCGAGAGACCGGCCAGTGCCGGGATCCCGATCCGCATCAGGGAGTAGTTGCCGCGCTTCGCGACGAGCAGCACGACCGGGATCATCAGCACGATGCCGACCTCGAAGAAGAGCGGCAGGCCGATGATCGAGGCGATGAGGACCATCGCCCACGGCATCGCGCGCCCGCTCGCCTTCGCGAGGATCGTGTCGACGATCTGGTCCGCGCCGCCCGAATCGGCGAGCAGCTTGCCCAGGATGGCGCCGAGCGCGATCAGCACTCCGACGCCCGCGACGGTCGAACCGAGTCCGGCGGTGAAGCTGGCGATGGTCTTGGCGGGAGCGGCACCGGCGAAGGAACCGAGCGCCAGCGAGCCGATGGTCAGCGCCAGGAAGGCATGCAACTTGAACTTGGTGATGAGCAGAACGATGACGGCGATGCCCGCCAGGACGGCGAAGCCCAGCTGTGCGTTACCGGCCGAAGTGATGGGTTCGACGGCGTCCGCTGCCAGCATCTCGACGCTGAGACTGGTCACGGTGATGATCCTTAGACTTCGAGCCGGCGCAGCGCGGCGACGGCTCGCTGGGTGATTTCTTCGGGGGTGCCGGACACGTCGACGGTGACGCCGGCCTCGTCCTCCTGCAGCGGTTGCAGGGTCGCGAACTGCGAGTCGAGCAGTGCGGTGGGCATGAAGTGCCCCTTGCGCTCCGCCATCCGCTCCTCGATGAGGGCCCGGCCGCCGGACAGGTGGAGGAAGACCGCACCGGGAGCCTCGGCCCGCAGCCGGTCGCGGTAGACCCGCTTCAGCGCCGAGCTGCTGACGACTCCGCCGAGCCCGGCCCGGCCGTGCGCCCACCGACCGATCGCGTCGAGCCAGGGCCACCGGTCGCCGTCGTCCAGCGGGACGCCGGACGACATCTTGGCGATGTTCGCCGCGGGGTGGAAGTCGTCGCCCTCGGCGTACGGAACGCCGAGTTCGGCGGCGAGCAGGGGACCGATCGTGGTCTTGCCGGTCCCTGCTACGCCCATCACCACGACGACGTGGGGGGTGCTCATTGGTGGTGCCTCGCTGTCTTCGTCGACATCGGTCCGTCGCGCTACTGAAACCCATACGTACGACTTATTCAAGATGGTGTGACATAAAAGTCGTACTTTTTGTTCCCGGTTTGTGGCCCGTAGGCTTTGCCCATGACCACACAGGGCCCTGGGCTGCATACACACGTGCTGGAGACCCTGGGCCTGGAGATCGCCGCGGGTGACTGCCCGCCGGGCCGGGTGCTGCGCACCGACGAACTGGCCCAGCGTTTCGACGTCTCGCGCACGGTCGTCCGTGAGGTCGTCCGCGTCCTCGAATCCATGCACCTGGTCGAGTCCCGGCGCCGGGTCGGCGTGACCGTACGGCCGACCGAGGCCTGGAACGTCTACGACCCGCAGGTCATCCGGTGGCGGCTGGCCGGCGCCGACCGGCCGCGCCAGCTGCGCTCCCTGACCGTCCTGCGTTCGGCGATCGAACCGGTCGCCGCGGGGCTGGCCGCCCGGCATGCCACACCGGAGCAGTGCGCCGCCCTCACCGAATGCGCCCTCGGCATGGTCGCGACCTCGCGCGGCCAGCAGCTGGAGAGGTATCTGGAGCACGACATCGCGTTCCACCGCATCGTGCTCAACGCCTCCGGCAACGAGATGTTCGCGCGGCTCGGGGACGTGGTCGCCGAGGTGCTGGCGGGTCGCACCCACCACCAGGTCATGTTCGAGGACCCGGACCCGGCCGCGGTCACGCTCCATGTGCGGCTCGCGGAGGCGGTGCGCGAGGGCGACGCGGTGGAGTCCGAGCGGCTCACCAAGGAGATCGCGGTGGGGGCCCTGCACGAACTGGACGTGCTCGCGCCCTGAGGGCCGGGTCGCGCACCCGGTGTGCGTGCCACGTGAACGAGCCGGTCCACCGGGGTACTTGGCGTACGCCGTCGCGCACGCGACGGGATCGGCCCGGGCGTACGACCGGACGGCGGCGGTGACACCCCGCGCGTGTGCGGAGCCGCTCGGGCGGGGGGCGGATCCGGCTCATGGAGCCCCGATGGCGCAAGTCCTGACGCACCGGCAGGGCGCCGCCGACCACCTCGCGCGCAGGCCCGCCGTGCGGCATCGCGCCGCCGCGGCGGTGACACCCCCGACCGCGTACGGTTGCTCGTGTTCGATCTCCGGACATCGGTCGAACGCACAGAGGTCGGGACCGTCACAGAAAAGGGAGACCACGGAATGGCGCAGCAGGTTCAAGGGGTCGTCGCACCGGGGAAGAACGAGCCGGTACGGGTCGAGACGATCGTGATCCCGGACCCCGGGCCCGGTGAGGCCGTGGTGAAGATCCAGGCGTGCGGCGTCTGCCACACCGACCTGCACTACAAGCAGGGCGGCATCAACGACGACTTCCCGTTCCTGCTCGGCCACGAGGCCGCCGGCGTCGTGGAGTCCGTCGGCGAGGGCGTCACGGACGTCGAGCCGGGCGACTTCGTCATCCTCAACTGGCGTGCGGTCTGCGGACAGTGCCGGGCATGTCTGCGCGGCCGCCCCTGGTACTGCTTCGACACCCACAACGCCAAGCAGCGGATGACGCTGCTGGACGGCACCGAGCTGTCGCCCGCGCTCGGCATCGGCGCGTTCGCGGAGAAGACCCTGGTCGCCTCCGGCCAGTGCACCAAGGTCGACCCCGAGGTCTCCCCGGCCGTCGCCGGGCTGCTCGGTTGCGGTGTCATGGCGGGCATCGGTGCCGCGATCAACACCGGTGCGGTCGGCCGCGGCGACTCGGTCGCCGTCATCGGCTGCGGCGGCGTCGGTGACGCGGCCGTCGTGGGTGCCCGGCTGGCCGGCGCGGCGAAGATCATCGCGGTGGACATCGACGACCGCAAACTGGAGACCGCGAAGAAGATGGGTGCCACGCACACCGTCAACTCCCGCTCCACCGACCCGGTCGAGGCGATCCGCTCGCTGACCGGCGGCAACGGCGCCGATGTCGTCATCGAGGCGGTCGGCCGCCCGGAGACGTACAAGCAGGCCTTCTACGCCCGCGACCTCGCCGGCACCGTGGTCCTGGTCGGTGTCCCCACCCCGGAGATGCAGCTCGAACTCCCGCTGATCGACGTGTTCGGCCGGGGCGGCTCGCTCAAGTCGTCCTGGTACGGCGACTGCCTGCCCTCCCGCGACTTCCCGATGCTCATCGACCTGCACCAGCAGGGCCGCATCGACCTCGGCGCGTTCGTCACCGAGACCATCGGACTCGGCGACGTCGAGCAGGCGTTCACCCGGATGCACGACGGCGACGTGCTGCGCTCGGTGGTGGTGTTCTGATGACCGCCCGCATCGACCACCTCGTCACCTCCGGCACCTTCGCCCTCGACGGCGGGGAGTGGGACGTCGACAACAACGTCTGGATCGTCGGCGACGACACCGAGGCGATCGTCATCGACGCCGCCCACGACGCCGCCGCCATCCAGGCCGTGCTCGGCGGCCGTACCCTGCGCGGCATCGTCTGCACGCACGCCCACAACGACCACATCGACGCCGCCCCGGCGCTCGCCGACGCCACCGGCGCACCGATCATGCTGCACCCCGACGACCTGCCGCTGTGGGAGCAGACCCACCCGAACCGCACCCCGGACGCCGAACTGGCCGACGGGCAGGAGCTGCGGATCGGCGGGACCACCCTCCAGGTGCTGCACACCCCGGGTCACGCACCGGGCGCGGTCTGCCTGTACGCCCCCGGGCTGTCCACCGTCTTCACCGGGGACACCCTCTTCCAGGGCGGGCCCGGCGCCACCGGACGGTCCTTCTCTCACTTCCCGACGATCGTCGCGTCGATCAGGGACCGGCTGCTCGCACTGCCGGCGCAGACCACCGTCCGCACCGGACACGGCGACTCCACCACGATCGGCGCGGAGGCGCCGCACCTGGACGAGTGGATCGCCCGCGGGCACTGAGCGGACGGATCACCGGTCCGGCCACGCGGTGAGCCGCAGCCCGCTCTCGAAGCGGCGCGGCCCGCCCGTGACCGGGTCGGTGAACTCCAGCACCCGGGCCAGGAGTTGCAGCGGACGTGCCCAGTCGTCCGCCGCGGCCTCCGGCTCGACCACCGGATAGACCGGATCGTTGACCAGCGGCAGGCCCAGGCCGTTCATGTGGACCCGCAGCTGATGGGTGCGCCCGGTGGCCGGCAGCAACCGGTAGCGGCCCAGCCCCGCCCGGTGCCGCAGCAGCTCGATCCGGCTCTCGCTGTTCGCCTCGCCCGGCTCCTCCCGGGCGGCGATCACCCCGCGCTCCTTGACGATCCGGCTGCGTACGGTGCGCGGGAAGGCCAGCGCCGGATCGTACGGTGCCACCGCCTCGTACTCCTTGCGCACCGCCCTGTCCCGGAAGAGCGTCTGGTACGCGCCCCGCTCCTCGGGGCGTACGACGAAGAGCACCAGGCCCGCGGTCAGCCGGTCCAGCCGGTGCGCGGGCTGCAGCGACGGCAGTTCCAGCTCGCGGCGGAGCCGCGCCACCGCGGTCTCGGTGATGTGGCGGCCGCGCGGCGTCGTGGCGAGGAAGTGCGGCTTGTCCGCGATGACCAGATGCGCGTCCCGGTACACCACACCGACCGGGAAGGGCACCGGCTCCTCGGGCGCGAAGTCCCGGTGGAACCAGAGGAACCGGCCGGCCTCATAGGGCTCGTCGGCTGACACGGGGCCCCGCACCGAGACGAACCGGCCCCCGGCGAGCATGGCGTCCACCCGGGCCGCCCCGATCGCGTCACCGAACCGCGCCAGCAGATGATCGCGGACCGTCGCCCACTCCCCGCCCGGATCCTCGGGGAGCCGCACCCGCACCGGGTCGATTCCGTTCCGCTGCGGCAGGGGCGCCGGCGGCGGCTTCGCGCGGCCCCTCATCGCAGCGGAACGGCCGGTGCGCCGGCGCCCGGGGCGCGGTGACTGCTGACGGTGCTGGAGGTCATGGTGCCGGTCATCCTGTCACAGCGCCGGCGCAGCTCACCGGTGGTGCCGGACGAGCGGCACCACCGGCGGAGCCGCACCCGTGCGCGACCCCGGCGGCCACCGGAGCCGGGCACGGTGACCGTGTCCGAGCCGGACGCGTCGAACCCCGGCCGCGGGAACGAGGCGTCCTCGGCCGAGGCGGTCGGCGAGAGCCGGAAGCGTCACTCCCCGTTCAGCGGGAGCCGTCCGGCGTCCGACCCCGGGTACCACGACCGCGGTCCGACGGCGGAAGTGGCGACCGGCGAGGGGGAAGCCCGGCCGCCCGGTGACCGCGGGCACGGCGCGGACCCGGGGCGGGACACGGCCGCGGCGTCCGGCAGCACCGGCATCAGCCCGGCCGAAGCCTGGAGGCCGGGATCGCGCCCGGGGCCGGTTCCTGCTCCACTGACCCGGTTCCTGCTCCACTGGCCCGGTCGCGTGAGTTTCCCTCTCCGCCGCGACCGCTCCGCGCGCCGTTCCGGCCCGCCCGCCGGGTTCGGTGTTCCCCTCCTTTGAAGCCCCGACGGTCCGCCCGGCGGAGTTGCCCGCCGGCCGACGGGCCGCGCTGAGTGACGAAGGAGAAGCCGTGGTGGCTGGAAATGCCGATGACGCCCGGGGTCCGCTGTCGGCGCAGCTCGTGGCAGGGCAGAAGGCGTTGGTGACCGGGGGGAACTCGGGCATCGGCAGGGCGACCGCGATCGCGCTCGGACGGGCCGGCGCGGACGTCGTCGTCAACTACGTCGCCGGTGCGGACGAAGCCGAGCGGGTCGTGGAGGAGATCAGGGGTTTCGGGGTCCGCTCCTACGCCCACCGGGCCGACGTCTCCGACGAGGGCCAGGTCGTCGGCATGGTCGCCCGCATGGTCGAGGAATTCGGCACCATCGACATCATGGTGGCCAACGCCGGGCTGCAACGGGACGCGCCCACGGTGGAGATGACCCTCGCCCAGTGGCAGAAGGTCATCGACGTCAACCTCACCGGTCAGTTCCTCTGCGCGCGGGAAGCGACCAAGGAGTTCGTGCGGCGCGGCGTCGTCCCGGAGGTCTCCCGGTCCGCCGGGAAGATCATCTGTATGAGTTCGGTGCACCAGATCGTCCCCTGGGCGGGCCATGTGAACTACGCCTCCTCCAAGGGAGGCGTGGGCATGATGATGGAGACCCTCGCGCAGGAACTGGCACCCCGGAAGATCCGGGTGAACGCCATCGCCCCCGGCGCCATCCGCACCCCGATCAACAAGGACGCCTGGGACACCCCCGAGGCGGAGACCGCCCTCCTGCGGCTGATCCCGTACGGCCGGGTCGGAGACCCGGAGGACATCGCCGACGCCGTCGTCGCCATGGCATCCGACCTGCTCGACTACGTCGTGGGCGCCACGCTCTACGTCGACGGCGGGATGACGCTCTTCCCCGGCTTCGCCACCGGAGGCTGATTCCGCGGTGGCGGCACTCCCGGGCAGGACCGCGGCGGAGCCGGAGGACCCGGTGGGGCTCACGCCCGCTGCACGCCGGCCACCGCCGGCACCGGGCGTGCCCCGGTGTCCCGCCCCGTGGCCACCGGGCCGCCACCGCCGTACACCGGACGGAGCGACCGCTTCCGTCGCGTTCCCGGCCCGGCCGCGCCCTGCCGGCGCCGCGTGGGCGGACCGCACCGTACCCCGTCCGACGCCCCCGGGCGCGAACCACCGAGGCGCACCATGCACACCACCACGTCCCTGCTGGCGCACGCCGCCGTCCCGCCCCAGCTCCTGCCCGCACGCCAGCTGATGGCCTTCACCTTGGCCTCGCACATCCTGCTCGTGCCGTTCGGGGTCGCACTGCCGTTCATCACGCTGCTGATGCACCACTGCGGCCTGCGCCGCGGCGACGAGGTGGCGCTCCGACTCGCCCGGCGCTGGTCAGCCGTGATGGCCGTCCAATTCGCCATCGGGGTCGTCACCGGCACCGTGCTCTCCTTCGAGTTCGGTCTTCTCTGGCCCGGCATGATGGGGCGCTGGGGCGACGTCTTCGGTCTCGGGTTCGGCATCGAGGCATGGGCGTTCTTCCTCGAGGCCGTCCTCATCGCCGTCTACCTCTACGGCTGGCGCAGGCTGAAGCCGTGGACGCACTTCTGGCTGGGCGTGCCGCTGCCGCTGGCCGCCCTCCTGGGGGCGTTCGGCATCATCGCGGCCAACTCATGGATGAACACCCCCCAGGGGTTCACCCTCGACGCCGCGGGCAGGCCGGACGACGTCGATGTGCGGCAGGCCGTCTTCACGCCGATGTTCGGCCCCGAGTACTGGCATTTCACGGTGGCCATGTTCCTGACCGCCGGGTACGTGGTGGCCGGTGTCTACGCGGCCGGGTGGCTGCGCGGGCGCCGGGACCGCTACCACCGGCTCGGCTTCACGGTGCCGTTCACGGTCGCCGCGATCCTCACCCCGGTCCAGTTCGTCCTGGGCGACTCCATCGCCCGCTCCGTCTTCCAGAAGCAACCGGTCAAATTCGCCGCCACCGAACTCGTCTGGAAATCCGACACCCACGTACCGGAGTACGTGTTCGGCCGCCTCCATCCGGACGGAACGGTCACCGGAGGGCTGAAGATCCCCCAACTCGACTCGGTTCTCGCCGGATTCAGGCCCGGCACCCGTGTCGCCGGCCTGAGCTCCGTGCCGCCCGGGAACCGCCCCACGGCCGTACAGGCCACGGTCGTCCACTGGGCCTTCGACATCATGGTCGCCATCGGCAGCCTGCTGATGCTGCTCGTGCTCTGGTACGCCTGGTGCTGGTGGCGGCAGCGGGACCTGCCCCGCTCACGCTGGTTCCACCGATGCGCCGCGGTGTCCGGGGCCGCCTGCCTGGTCGCCGTGGAGTGCGGCTGGATCACCACCGAGGTCGGACGCCAGCCCTGGATCGTCTACCAGCACATGCGGGTGTCCGAAGCGGTGACCGCCACCCGCGCGGGCTCGCTGTGGACGATGCTCGCCGTCGTCGTCCTGGTGTACGCGGCCGTCTTCGCCTCGTTCCTCGCCGTGCTGCTGAAGATGCGGACCCGGTGGCGCATCGCCGACGCGTCCGCGTCCCCCGCCGCCGTACCGCAGGAGCCGGAGACGGAGACCCCGTACGGCCCACGCGGTGAACGCCTGCCCACGGCCGCGGGCGCCACGTCCGGCACGGGCGACGACCGGAAACCCGGCGGTGCGTCATGATGCCGGAACTCATCGCCTGGATCCTGGTGTTCGCCGTGGCCGCCTACGCGTGCGCCGGGGGCACCGACTACGGGGCCGGATTCTGGGACCTGGTGGCCGGGGGAGCGGAACGGGGCGACCGTCCGCGCCGGCTGATCGACCACGCCATGGGACCCGTCTGGGAGGCCAACAACGTCTGGCTGATCTTCGTCCTCGTCGTCATGTGGACCGGGTTCCCCACCGTGTTCCAGGCGGTCTTCGGGGCCCTGTGGCTGCCCCTGGCCCTCGCCGCCGTCGGTCTCGTGCTGCGCGGTGCGGGCTTCGCGCTGCGCAAGCCCGCCCGCCGGCTCGCCCGACGGCGTTTCTACGGGGCGGTGTTCGCCGTGTCCTCGCTCGTCACCCCGTTCTTCCTCGGGGCCGCGCTCGGCGGGATCGCCTCCGGCCGGGTCGCGGTCGGAACCACCGCCACGGCCGATGCCTGGGCCAACCCCACCTCCGTCCTGGCAGGTCTGCTCGCCGTCGCCGCAGCCGCGTTCCTCGGAGCCGTGTTCCTGTGCTCGGACGCCCGCCGCTTCGGCGCCCAGGACCTGGTGGACTACTTCCGCCGCCGGGCACTGGGTGCCCTCGGCGCCATCGTGGTGCTGGCCCTGATCGGTCTGCCGGTGACCCACGGCGACGCCCGTCACGTCTGGCACGGGCTCACCGGCGGCCCGGGGCTGCTCCTCGTGCTCCTCGCGGCGGCGAGCGCTCTCGTCACCGCCGTGCTGCTGCTGCGCCGCACCTATCGGTGGTGCAGGTACACCGCCGTGGCGAGTGTGGCGCTGACCGTCCTCGCGTGGGGCGCCGCGCAAAGCCCCTATCTGCTGCCCACCTCCCTGACCGTGGCCGGCGCGGCCGGCGCCCCCGACACGCTCCGGTGGCTGACGATCGTGACGGTCGTCGCGATCGTGCTGATCGGCCCGGCGCTGGTGCTGCTCTACTGGATGGACACGCACGGCGAGCTCGAACCGCTGACCGACGCCGACACGGGGACGGGCCGGGCCCCCGGGGACCCCCGGTAGCCGCCGCGCCGCGCGTCAGCCGAGCCGTCCGGCGATGTGGTCGCCGACCCGCAGGGCATTTCGACGTCGTACCTCCGGTCCTCCGCCACGGAATCTCCCGTTCTCCGGCGACCTCGGCGGCGCTCATCGAGGAGGGTGCGGCTGCGTGACCATGGGCCGTGGTCCTCTCGGCGAGCCGGGCGGCTGTCCCGGGCGGGCGGTGTCCCGGCGGTCGCCGGGGGCTTCGGCAGGGTCAGCGGCCCTCCTCCCGGTCCAGCGCCTCGTCGAGCGTGGTGGCGGCCATGATCAGGGCCAGGTGGGTGAACGCCTGCGGGAAGTTGCCCAGTTGCTCGCCGCTCGGGCCGATCTCCTCGGAGAAGAGACCGACGTGGTTGGCGTAGGTCTGCATCTTCTCGAAGGCGTAACGGGCCTGCGAGAGCCTGCCGGCGCGGGCCAGTGCGTCGACGTACAGGAAGGTGCAGAGGCTGAAGGTGCCCTCCGAGCCGCGCAGCCCGTCGGGCGAGGCCGCCGGGTCGTAGCGGTACACGAGGCTGTCGGAGACGAGTACGCGGTCCATGGCGTCCAGCGTGGAGAGCCAGGTCGGGTCCCTGGGGGCGATGAACTCGACCCGCGGCATCAGCAGCAGCGAGGCGTCCAGCACATCGTCGCCGTACTGCTGGACGAAGGCCTGCTCCGACTCGCTCCAGCCCCGCTCCATGACCTGCTCGAAGACGGCATCCCTGGCCCGTCTCCACCTGTCGACGTCGGCGGGTCTGCGGAAGGTGTCCGCCAGGCGGAGACCGTGGTCGAAGGCGACCCAGCACATCACCCTGCTGTAGGTGAAGTCCTTGCGTCCGCCGCGCGTCTCCCAGATCCCCTCGTCCGGCCGGTCCCACGCGTCGGCCAGCCAGTCGAGCGTCGCTGCGAGTGCCTTCCAGCCCGCGTAGGTGGCCTGACCGACGATCTCCTGCCCCTGGGACAGCGCGTAGACGGCTTCGCCGTAGATGTCCAGCTGCAACTGCTCGGCGGCGCCGTTGCCCGCGCGGACCGGGTACGAGCCGCGGTACCCCTCGAAGTGTTCCAGCGTCTCCTCGGGCAGGTCCGGGTCACCGTCGACCCGGTACATGGTCTGCAACGCCTCCCCGCCCCAGGACTCGCGTTCGTGCAGCCGCTCGACCAGCCAGTGCAGGAACGCGGTGGCCTCCTCGACGAAACCGAGATCCAGCAGTGCGCGGACGGCCAGCGAGCCGTCCCGCACCCACGTGTACCGGTAGTCCCAGTTGCGCTCCCCGCCGACCTGTTCCGGCAGCCCCATGGTCGCCGCGGCTACCATCGCCCCGGTGGGGGCGTAGATCAGCAGCTTCAGGGTGATGGCCGCACGGTGTACGCGCTCGGGCCACCGTCCCCGGTACCGCGAGCTCCGCAGCCACGTCCTCCAGAAGCTGACGACCTCCCAACTCCTCGCGGTGATGGTGTCGAGCGTCGGGGGCGGCGGAGCCTCGCCACCCGGATCACAGACGGTGAACACGGCGCTGCCGACCTCCCCGGCCTTCAGGGTCACCGTGCCCAGCGCATCCCGGCCGTCGCGTTCCAGCGGGAAGGTGCTCTGCAGGTGGGCGCTGATGCCGGGGGCACGGAACAGCGCGCCCCCAGGTCCGAGGTCGAGCTCGTGCCCGGCGCGGCCGTAGTCGAAGCGCGGCCGGCACGCGAGCGCGAAACGGACGGTCCCCCGCACGACCCGCACCACTCTGACCAGGGTGTGCCGGTCGGTCGCCACACCTGTCAGGTCCGGAGGCATGTAGTCGATCACCTCGCCCACCCCGTCCGGCGACATGAACCGGGTCACCAGGACCGCGGTGTCGGGGTAGTAGAGCTGCTTGCAGGTGCTGTCCGGATGCTCCGGCGCCAGCTCGAAGTAGCCGCCGCGCTCGCTGTCGAGCAGGGCGGCGAAGATGCTGGGCGAGTCGAAGCGGGGAGCGGCGAACCAGTCGATGACCCCGCGCGACGAGACGAGCGCGGCGGTCTGGAGATCGCCCACGAGCCCGTGCTCGGCGATCGGCGGATAGCGATCGTTCATAGTGGCTCCGCAGTGTGGGCAGCCTCCCGTCCCCCCACTATCCGGCAGAACCGATCGCCGCGCCCGGCCGGTGAGGAGCGACGGCCGGCCGGGCCCCGCGACGTCACCGCGCGACCGCCCGGCTCCGCTCCCGCCCCTCGCACGGGACGGCGCGGGCGGGCCGCGGTCCGCGCGCGCGGCTGCCCCCGTCGGGCGAACCTGCCCTGGCATTCAGGCGGGACATCCGTGTCCCGCTTGACCCGGCGCGCCGCGGTCCGCACGCTCCCGGGAGGCGGCCGCCCGGGACACCCCGACCCGGGCCCACGGGCCGCCCGGACCCCGGACACACCGAGGAGGGCCACCCGTGCACGAGAACCGGACCGGACGGCAACTGGCTCTCCGCCACCGCGACCAGAACGCGGTCGTCGTGGAGCTCGGCGCCGCCCTGCGTCACTACACCGTCGGCGGACGGCCGGTGATCGACGGATTCGCTCCGGACGACCGGATCACCGGCGGCCGCGGACAGATCCTCGTGCCGTGGCCCAACCGGATCGCGGACGGACGCTACCGGTGGGACGGCCGGGACCGACGGCTGGCGCTGACCGAGCCGGCGAACGGCAACGCCATCCACGGCCTGCTCCGCTGGACGTCGTGGCGGATCGTCGAGGCGCGGGACGACCGGGCGGTGCTCGACACGCCGCTGTGGCCCCAGCCCGGCTACCCCTTCCACCTCCGGGTCCGCGCCGAGTACACCCTCGGTGACGACGGCCTGGCCGTGGCCGTGACCGCACGCAACCTGGGCAGCGACACCGCGCCCTACGGATTCGGCCAGCACCCCTACCTCACGGCCGGAACCGCGACCGTGGACGACGCGCTGCTGACCGTACCGGCGCGGACCCGGCTGCGGACCGACGCGCGGGGACTGCCGGTGGCCGACGAACCGGTCGCGGGCACGCCGTACGACTTCCGCGAGCCACGGGCCATCGGCAGTCAGCGGCTGGACACCCCGTTCGGCGGGCTGGAGCGGGACGCGCGCGGGCGCGCCGCGGTGCGCCTGGCCCACCCGTCCGGCGCCTGGGGAACGGACGTGTGGCTCGGCGAGGGCGTCGAGAACGTCCAGCTCTACACCGGTGACACGCTGCCCGAGGGCGAGCGGCGCAGGGCGATCGCCATCGAGCCCATGTCCTGCCCGCCGGACGCGTTCCGCAGCGGTACGGGGCTCGTCGCCCTGGCGCCGGGTGAGGAGCACACGGTCCGCTGGGGAATCACCCCGTGGCAGGGATGACGGCTCCGGTGAGACATCCGGACCGGCGGCCGTCGGAGCGTCGGCCGCGCGCGGATCGGAGCGCCGCGCCGCTTCCGTCCGGCCGCTGCCCCGTCGCCGACCGGCCCGCCGCAGGGGGAGCTGCATGACGGCGGATCAGGTCCTGAGCGGTGTGGGACTGACCCTGCTGCTCGCCGTCGGTTCGCAGATCCTGGCCGGCCGGCTGCGCATTCCGGCACTCATCGTGCTGCTGCCGGTCGGGTTCGCCGCCGGGGCGCTGGTGGACAGTCTGAATCCGCAACTCGTGCTGGGACCGGCGTTCTCGCCCCTGGTGTCGCTCGCCGTCGCGGTGATCCTCTACGACGCGGGCCTCGGGCTCGATCTCGGGAAGCTGACCGGCCACACCCGCGCGGTCGTCCTCCGGCTGATCTGGATCGGTGTCCTGATCAGCTGGGTGATCGGAACGCTCGTGGCCATGCCGCTGCTGGGCATGGACCGGCGGGCCGCCGTCATGCTCGGCGCGATCCTGGTGGTTTCCGGGCCGACCGTGGTCGGGCCGCTGCTCGGCTTCGTCCGGCCGAGGGAACGGCTGCAGCACATCCTGGTCTGGGAGGGTTCCCTCATCGACCCGGTCGGCGGCATCCTGGGCGCGCTCGTCTTCCACCTCGTCGACGCGAGCACCGACCCTCACGTCGGCGGCGGAGCGATGAAGTTCATCGGCAGCGTCGCAACCGGCCTGGCCGGAGGCGTCGTCGGGGCCGCGCTGCTGTGGGTGCTGTTCCGGCGACTCCGGCTCGGCGAGATCCTCGGGACCACGGCCCAGCTGGCCGCGGTGATCGCGGTGGCGGCCTTCTGCGACGTCGTCCGTGAGGACTCCGGACTCATCGCCGCCGTGGTGATGGGCCTGGCGGTCGCCAACCTCCCGGGGTTCGACGCCCCGGTACGCCGGCTCTTCTTCGAGACGCTGGTCAGCCTGATCCTCGGCCTGCTCTTCGTCTCGATCTCCGCCACCGTCACCCCGCAGTCGCTGCGCCACGTGGTGCTCCCGGCGCTGGGCCTGGCCGCTGTGCTGGTGCTCGTCGTCAGGCCGCTGGTCGCGGCGGTGTCGACGCTCCGCACGGACCTGTCCCGGGGCGAGCGCGGCTTCATCGGCTGGATGGCACCCCGTGGGATCGTCGCCGCGGCGACCGCCTCGACCTTCTCCGCGACCCTGGTGGCGAAGGGGATCGGCGGCGCCTCGAAGATCCTGCCGGCCACGTTCGTCGTCATCGTGGCCACGGTGACGCTGTACGGAGTGACGGCGTCAGCCGTAGCCCGGCGGCTGGGCGTCGTCCGGTCGTCCCGCTCGCGTCCGCTGCTGGTCGGCGGCGAGCAGTGGGTGGTGGGCCTCGGGCTGGCACTGAGAGCGGCGGGGCTGCCGGTCCTGATGTGGGCCGGGCTGGAGTGGCAGCGCGAGCGCATCGTGCAGGCCGGCCTCGAACTGGCCCCGGGAGATCTGCTGGCCGCCGCCACGGGTGAGGGCGCCGAGCTGGAGGGCATCACGGCGGTGTTCCTCCTGACCTCCGAGGACGACTTCAACGCACTGGCCGCCACCATCCTGCGCGGGAGCGTCGAGGGGGCGGTGCACCGCGTCGGCTCTCCGCGCGAGAGCGTCGGCGTGGTCGCCCCGTTCATCGGCGGCGAGGTCCTGTTCGGCCCCGAGCTGACCGGGGTCGCGCTGGCCCGCCGGTACGAGGGCGGGGCGGCCATCGTGACCCGGCCCGCTGATCCGGTCGCACCGGCCGGCTGGGACACGCTGTTCCTGGTCAGGGCCGACGGCCGGCTCGATCCGGTCACCGAGACGGACCGCCCGCTGCCCGGGCCCGGTGATGTCGCCGTGCTGCTGGCCCCCGCCGGCGCCCACCCGGCCGCGCCGGCCGCCCCGGCAGCGGGGGCATGAGGCCGCGGATTCCGCACAGAAAAGCGGATGCGGGCCGAGATGATCCTCGACCCGCATCCGCTCCGTCTCCCCATCAACAGCGGGAGACCTTCTGGTGTCCGAGGGGGGACTTGAACCCCCACGCCCGATAAAGGGCACTAGCACCTCAAGCTAGCGCGTCTGCCATTCCGCCACCCGGACAAGGTGTCTGTCTCGCGGGCCGTGCCCGTTCCGACGTGGAAAACAATAGCAAACATTCGGGGGTGCTCGATCACGCCACTGGCGGTGTGAACGGTGCGTGACGAGGGGTGGGCGGCCTTGGGGGAGCGGGCCGGGCGCGGGAGGATGACGGGGAGCACCAGGGTGACAGCGGAAGGAAGCAGAGTGAGCGAGACCCAGAAGGCCGGCAGTCTGTCGGGCGAGGACGAGGTGGTGGACCTCTGCCGCGAGCTGATCCGGATCGACACCAGCAACTACGGGGACCACTCGGGTCCGGGCGAGCGGGTGGCCGCCGAGTACGTCGCCGAGAAACTCGCCGAGGTCGGGCTCGAACCGAAGATCTTCGAATCCCACAAGGGCCGTGCCTCGACGGTGGCCAGGATCGAGGGCGAGGACCCGTCCAGGCCCGCGCTGCTCATCCACGGCCATACCGACGTCGTTCCGGCCAACGCCCACGACTGGACGCACCACCCGTTCTCGGGCGAGCTCGCGGACGGCTGTGTCTGGGGTCGCGGCGCCGTCGACATGAAGGACATGGACGCGATGACCCTCGCGGTCGTCCGTGACCGGATGCGCAGCGGCCGCAAGCCGCCGCGCGACATCGTGCTCGCCTTCCTCGCCGACGAGGAGGCGGGCGGTACGTACGGCGCGCGGTATCTCGTCGACAAGCACCCCGACCTCTTCGACGGTGTCACCGAGGCGATCGGCGAGGTCGGCGGCTTCTCGTTCACCGTCAACGAGAAGCTGCGGCTCTATCTCGTCGAGACCGCCGAGAAGGGCATGCACTGGATGCGGCTCACCGTGGACGGCACCGCCGGGCACGGCTCGATGACCAACGACGACAACGCGATCACCGAGCTCTGTGAGGCGGTCGGGCGGCTGGGCCGGCACAAGTGGCCGGTCAGGGTCACCAAGACCGTACGGTCCTTCCTCGACGAGCTGTCCGACGCGCTGGGCACCCCGCTCGACCCGGAGGACATGGACGCCACGCTCGCCAAACTGGGCGGCATCGCCAAGATGATCGGCGCCACCCTGCGCAACTCCGCCGCCCCCACGATGCTGGGCGCCGGCTACAAGGTGAACGTGATCCCCGGCCAGGCGGTCGCCCATGTCGACGGGCGCTTCCTGCCCGGCTACGAGGACGAGTTCCTGGCCGACCTGGACCGGATCCTCGGCCCGCGGGTCAGGCGCGAGGACGTGCACGGCGACAAGGCGGTGGAGACCAGCTTCGACGGCTCGCTGGTCGATGCGATGCAGGTCGCACTGAAGGCGGAGGACCCGATCGCCCGGGCCGTCCCGTACATGCTCTCCGGCGGTACCGACGCCAAGTCGTTCGACGACCTCGGCATCCGCTGCTTCGGATTCGCCCCGCTGAAGCTGCCGCCGGAGCTCGACTTCGCGGGCATGTTCCACGGCGTGGACGAGCGGGTGCCGGTCGACGGCCTGAAATTCGGCGCACGCGTGCTCGACCGTTTCATCGACAACTGCTGAATTACGCGCCGGTAATCGCCAGCGTGTGCGTACATGACCGGAACGAGTGAAAGGGGCCATGCGCTCGTAGCCCGATTACTTCTTCCTCGTTACAGGTGGTGCGGTCCGCGGCTGGGACCGCATTGCCAACTAGGAGGAATAATGATCAAGAAGATCGTCGCCGCTGCGGCTGTCACCAGTGGTCTCGTGCTCGCGGGAGCGGGCATGGCTGTCGCCGACTCGGGCGCGCAGGGTGCCGCTCTCGGCAGCCCCGGCGTCATCTCGGGCAACGTCATCCAGGTTCCCGTGAATGTGCCGGTGAACGTGTGTGGCAACAGCATCTCGGTGATCGGGCTGCTGAACCCCGCCTTCGGCAACGCCTGCGTCAACCGCTGACGGTGTGCGTCAACCCGTAAGGGTTTGAGCCCGGCCGGCCCCGGAGTGCGCGCCATGCGCTCCGGGGCCGCTGGGTACTCCGCCTCCGCACGGTCACGTCCGGGGGTATTCCGGAAGGTAGAAGGCAGGAAAAACGTATGCGACAGGTCACGCGTAAAGGCCTGATCACCATGGCGGCAGCGGGCGGAGTGCTCGCGCTGAGTGGCGGTTACGCGCACGCCGACGCGGGAGCGGCCGGCAGCGCATCGGATTCCCCGGGGGTGCTGTCAGGGAATTCGGTCCAGATCCCGGTCGATGTACCGGTCAATGTGTGCGGTAACTCCGTGAGCGTGGTCGGACTGCTCAACCCGACGGCCGGAAACGCTTGCCGAAACGGTTCGGGAAGCTCTGTGTCGGGCCGTCACGGCTCGGACACCCGGACGTCGCCGGTCGACCGGGGAACGGGCCGTCACGCCGGGGTCGGCGACGCCCGGGGCGACCTGGGCCACGAGCACGGCGACGGAGCGGGCAGGCACGGTGGCGGCAAGCACCGGGCCGGTGGCGGCGGGGCGACGGCGGAGGGGTACACGCACGGGTCGCCCGGCATCCTTTCGGGCAACGACGTCCAGGCCCCCGTCGACATCCCCGTGAACGCCTGCGGGAACAGCATCACCATCGGCGGACTGCTCAACCCGACCGCCGGCAACAGCTGTGAGAACGACACCGACGTGAGTACGCCCCCGGTTCCGGTCACCCCGGTCACCCCGGTCACGCCTCCGGTCACCCCCGAGAAGCCCGTGGTACCCGGGCCGCGCGAGGTGCCGAACGCCCCCGTGCCCCAGCTCGCCCACACCGGAGCGGGCGGGCTCGACCTGCTGGCCCCGGCGGGCGCCGGTCTGCTGCTGGCGGGTGTGGGCACCGTGCTCTACCGCCGCTCCCGCATGTCCGCATAAGCGCGGAGGAAGTACCGGAACAGGCAGGACACACGGACGGGCCCCGCAGCTGCGGGGCCCGTTCCGTTTCACCAGGTGGCCCGCAGCTGGCGGATGATCCGGCGGCGCAGCCGCACCCTGCGGCTGCCGTCACGGCGCAGCGTCAGCCGGTCCAGCTCCCAGTGCCCGTACTCGGCATGGTCGGTCAGCAGGCGGGCCGTGTCCTTCCGGGACACCCCGCGCGGCACGTACACATCGACAAATTCGTATTCCGGCATCGCATCTATTGTGCGGGCAGAGGCCGTGTACGGATAGCGTCTGCACTATGTCTGATGCTGCTCAGCCCACCGCTGCCGAGGTACGCGCCGCCGCCGATGCGGTCAAAGCCGCGCTCGACCATCACCTCGCGGCGGTCGAGCGCCGGTCCGGGGACGACGACCCCGCCGTCTATGACGCGTTCAACGCCTTGGCCGCCGCGGCCGAGGTGTACGACGAACTCCTCTACGACCGCTACGACGAGGTCACCCCGTTCGAGATCCCCGGTGCCGACGGCTCCCTGGCGCCGTACACCGGCCCCGAGGAGCCGAACGCGCTCAGCGTGCTGATCCGGCGCGACTACGCGGTGGTCGAGCCGCCGCGGCTGCTGGCCCAGGCGCAGCGGATCGCCGATCTGGACCCGGACGACCGCGGCGCCGGGACCGGCGCCGTGGTCGGGGCCAGTGTCCATGCCGCGCTCGGTGTGCTCTTCGGTGAGTACGAACCGGACGAGATCGCCTCCCGGCACCAGGAATTCGGCCTGGAGGAGGGCGATTCCACGCTCTGGGTCGCGGCTGCGGAGGAGCTTCCCGAAGCGGGGGAGTGGCTCGGCGCACCCTTCGACGACGCGGATCCGCAACTGGTGGTCTGCCGCTTCGACGTCAGCTCGGTCTTCGACGAGGACGAGCTCGAAGAGGAGCTGGACGACCTGGCGGCCGGCAGTTCCTGACCCGGTCCTGTCGGCCGCGTGGCATCCGCGGCCGACAGGACGGGACCGGTGCCCACCCGCACGGCACCGGCGGTCCGTTCCGGGGCGCGGCCACGGTTTCCAGCCGGACAGCCGGACAGCCGGACAGCCGGACAGCCGGACCAGGACGGTGCGGTGGTCCGGGGCGCTCTCAGACGGCGGCGGTCGGCAGTGCTTCCAGCAGGGCGCGCAGCCGCGTCGTGCGCTCCTGCGAGGCCGGCTGAGCCACCGCACGCGGCAGCGCCTGATCCACCCCGTGCACCACGGAGAGATGCCGCTCGCCTCGGCTGAACGCGGTGTACACCCAGCTCCGGCTCAGCCCCTGCGCCGCGTCACCGGGCAGTACGACGACCACCGCGGGCCACCGCATCCCGGCCGCCTGATGGGCGCTGAGCGCCCAGCCGTGACGTACCGACGGTTCCACCCGCTCCTGCGGCACGACGACCGGCGTCCCCGCGCAGTCGAGGTGCAGACCTTCCGCATCGGCCGATACGACCGTCCCCGGCACGGCCCGGCCCGGAGCCGGGACATGGACGATCCGGTCGCCGGGGTCGAAGCCGCCGAACCGTCCGGGACCGGGATTGAGCCGTTGCTTGAGCGCCGCGTTGAGCGCGCGGGTCCCCGCCGAACCGCCGTGCCCGACGGTGATCACCTGGGTGTCGGCCGACGGCACGCCGATGGCGCGCGGCACCGAGTCGGCGACCAGCTGCACGGTGCGGTGCACCGCCTCGCCCGCGTCGTGCACGGGGACGATCACCACCTCCTTGCCGGGGGCCGCCACCTGGTTCAGCTCACCGATGCCGATGCCGGAGACCAGCTCGCCGATCGGGCCGGGATCCGGTGTACGGGAGACGGTCTGCGGGCATGCGTGGGCGGCGAGCACATCCGCGAACACCCGGCCCGCACCCGCCGAGCCCAGTACGCCCGGGTCGCCGCTGAGCACCAGCCGGGCGCCGTCGGCGAGTGACTCGACGAGGGCCGCTGCGGTCTCCACGTCCAGCTGCGGGGCGTCCAGCACGACCAGCAGATCGGCGGCGAGCGCACCGTCCGCCTCCCGGCCAGGTCCCTCCGCGCCGGAGAGCAGTCCGGCGAGGGTGACGGCCGCGGCCGGGTCGTCCAGCGCCCCGGCCAGCCGGTGTCTGCCGTCCACGCTGTGGGTGGCACCGAAGGCCCGCAGCCCGAGGGAGCGGGCCGCGGTGATCAGCGCGGCGGGTTCGGCCCGGGCCGCCTCGCCGCCGGTGTGCGTGACGAGGCCGCCGGCCGCGACGGCACGGATCAGTTCGGCCGCCGAGGGCGAACCGGCGGCCGCTGCCGCCTCCGACCAGTCGGCGTCCTTCTCGCAGGCGTTGACCAGCCGGGCCAGGCCGTCGGCGAGGCTCTCCTCGGCCAGCGCGTAGCGGTCGAGACCGAGCAGCACCTGTACCGGCTCCTCCACGGTCCCGTCCGTCGCCCCGTCGCCGGAGTCCTCCGGGTCCGCTGCCGCCTCCTGATCGTCAAGACCGTCCTGGAAGACCAGCACGACGCCTTCCTCGACGGCGTGCTGCACGGCGGCTTCGGGGTCGGTCACCGCACGCTCGGCGAGCGCCGCCCGTACCGCCGACGCGTCCAGCGCGGTGTGACCCCGCAGCGCGGCGCTTTCCAGCACCCAGCCGACCAGCGCCGCAGTCCGGCGCTCGTCGTCAGGGCCGCACGCGGCGCCCAGCAGGGCCCGGGCGAAGCCGTCCGCCTGCTCCGGCAGGACCGCCGGTACGGCCAGCAGCTGCCACGGGTCCTCGCGCAGCAGGTCGGCCGCCTGCGCGCCGAGTGTCTCCGCCGCCGGGACGGCCAGGTTTCCGGGTGCCCCGCCCTCGGCGAGCACGGCCGTCACCGCGGCCACGGCCTCCGCGGACGCGCCCTGCGGCGCGAGCACCGGTTCGGGCACGCGCCGCAGGGCGGGTGCGGGGACGGGGGCGGCCCGGCGGGGTGCCGGTGCGGGCGAGTCGAAGAACGCGGCGCCGGACTTCTCGCCGCTCTCCACGGCACGCACCGCCGCCAGCAGATCGGCGGCCTGCCCGCTCAGCTTGGTGCCGGCTGCGATCGGCCCGTCCTTCTCCGCCTTGCGCTTCTCGATCCGCTCCCGCAGCTCGCGCTGTGCGGCCAGCTCGGCCTCGGCCTCGGAGAGCGCGGCGGCCTCCGCCGCCCCGTCCGATGCCACGGCCGTCTCGGCCGCCTCCCCCGTCACTTCCGCCTCGCCGGCGTCGGCTCCCGCGTCCTGCGCGGACGGGGCGGGTACGGCGGCAGCGGGGTCGGCGACGTCGTCGCCGACGGCAGCCGAGGGGCCGGGGGATTCCCCCCGGGGAAGCGCAGTCACAGCGTGCTCCAGTCCTGGTCGGGATAGCGGTGCACGGGCGCCGACACGTCGTCGAGCGCCTGGCAGATCTCGTCAGGAAGACTAAGCGCCTCCACTGACAACGCCTCCGTCAGCTGCCGTGCGTTGCGCGCGCCGACGATCGGGGCCACCACTCCCGGCCGGTCCCGCACCCATGCCAGCGCGACCTGCAGCGCCGTCGTGGCCAGGCCGTCGGCCGCCGTCGCCACCGCGTCCACGATGCGGCTCGCCGGGTCGTCGAGATACGGCTCGACGAACGGGGCCAGCAGCTCGGAGGCGCCGCGCGAGTCCACCGGCGTACCTGTGCGGTACTTGCCGGTCAGCACCCCCCGGCCCAGCGGCGACGAAGGCAGCAGCCCCACGCCCAGATCGAGCGCGGCCGGCAGCACCTCACGCTCCACGCCCCGCTGGAGCAGCGAGTACTCCATCTGCGTACTGGCGATCCGGGTGCGTACCCCGGACGAGGCGAGCTGCCAGGTCGCCGCCTTGGCCAGCTGCCAGCCGCAGAAGTTCGACACCCCCGCGTACCTGGCCCGTCCGGTGGACACCGCCAGGTCCAGCGCCTGCAGGGTCTCGTCCAGCGGTGTCACCGGGTCGAAGGCGTGGATCTGCCAGAGGTCCACGTAGTCCGTGCCCAGCCGTTCCAGCGAGGCGTCCAGCGCGGCCAGCAGATGTCCGCGCGAGCCGTTGAAGCGCCGGTAGGGGTCCGCCACGCTGCCGGCCTTCGTGGCGATGACCAGGTCACGCCGTGGCACCAGCCCCTCGACGAGCCGCCCCAGCAGGTATTCGGCCTCCCCGCCGCCGTACACATCGGCCGTGTCGACCAGCGTGCCGCCCACCTCCCAGAAGGCCTTCAGCTGTTCGGCGGCGTCGTGCGCGTCGGTGTCCCTGCCCCAGGTGAGGGTGCCGAGCCCGATCCGGGACACTCGAAGGCCGGTGCGGCCGAGATGCCTCTGCTCCATGGGCGCTGAGATTACTGGCCAGAGCCCCACTCGGCGGAGGCCTGTGGACAACCCGGCGTCAAGTCGCCCCTGCCGGATCCCGTTGCCGCGCGCTAGAGTCCGGACCACAGGGACGTTACTGATCGGTAAGGGGAGCGGCTATGCGGCTCGGCATCAATCTCGGTTACTGGGGCGCGGGGATGGACGGCGACAACCTCGCCGTCGCCCAGGAGGCCGACCGGCTCGGCTACGACGTCTGCTGGGCGGCCGAGGCGTACGGATCCGACGCGCCGACCGTGCTCGCCTGGGTCGCCGCCCGGACCGAGTCCATCGATGTCGGCTCCGCGATCATGCAGATCCCGGCCCGTCAGCCCGCCATGACGGCGATGACCGCCGCCACCCTCGACTCGCTCTCCGGCGGCCGGTTCCGTCTCGGCCTCGGCGTGTCGGGACCGCAGGTCTCCGAGGGCTGGTATGGCGTCAAGTTCGACAAGCCGCTGGCCCGCACCCGTGAGTACGTCGAGATCGTCCGCAGGGCGATGTCCCGCGAGCGGCTCTCGTACGAGGGCGAGCACTGGACGCTCCCGCTGCCGGACGGCCCGGGCAAGCCCATCAAGCTCACCGTCCATCCGCAGCGCGAACACATTCCGCTCTACATCGCCGCGATCGGCCCGAAGAACCTGGAGCAGACCGGCGAGATCGCCGACGGCGCGCTGCTGATCTTCCCGTCCGCCGAGCACCTCGAGGACACCGCGGTGAAGCACCTGCGGGCGGGCCGGGAGAAGGCCGGGAAGACCATGGAGGGGTTCGACGTCTGCCCGACGCTGCCGCTCGCCGTCGGCGACGACGTCAACGGTCTCGCCGACATGTTCCGCCCCTACACCGCGCTGTACGTGGGAGGCATGGGCAGCCGCAAGCAGAACTTCTACAACCAGCTGGCCCAGCGCATGGGATACGAGAAGGAGGCCGCCGAGATCCAGGACAAGTACCTGGCCGGCGACAAGAGCGGCGCCGCCGCCGCCGTACCGCACCAGCTGATCGACCAGACCACGCTGCTCGGCTCCGTCGAGCGGATCGCCGAGCGCATGCAGGCGTACGCCGCCGCGGGTGTCACCACGCTGACCCTCGCCCCGGCCGGTTTCACGCTCGACGAGCGGCTCACCGCCCTGCGGGCCGGTTCGGACGCCCTGGAGCGCTCCGGCCTCGCCTGAGGGCTGTCCCGTAGGACCGCTCGCTCGGATCATGCGGGCCCCGCGTGCCCCGGCACCGGTCCGGACCGGACGGAAGGCTCCGGAGGGGCGAGGCCCGCCGGCGCTGAAAAGGGGCAGCACTACGGCCGTGGTGGGGGCTCGGGGGTCTTCCCCGCCACGGCCGTTACGCAGCACAACGCGCCGGGCCTGCCATCGGTTACGGTGCGCCCGTGCGGCTCCGACCCGTGGGGTTCCTGTTGCCTACTTCGCCGTACCGCATTTGACTTTCCTTCTGCGGACACCGGTAGGGAGGCAGCAGCGATGCTCTCGGCAAGGAACCTGTTCCAGGAGATTCTCGACAACGACGAGTCGTTCCGGCTCTTCTGCTCCATCGCCGCCGGCGGCGAGTCCCAGGGCGGCTGGGAGAACGGCCGGATCGCGGCCCTCGCTCCCTGGAGCCAGCGCGCCCTGGCGCCCAAGATCGCCCGGCACGGTGCCGACGAGGACAAGCACGGCCGGATCTTCCACGCCCTGCTGAAGAGGCGGGGGCTGCGACCCGCCGAGGTCCCGCACGAGACCGACTACACGATGCTGCTGGAGAAGCACGGCATCGGCCTCTCCCACGAGCAGCTGAAGCGCGACGAGCAGCTCACCGAGCTCGACATCATCACCTACCTGGCGCACAGCCGGGTCACCGAGCAGCGCGCCTCCGAGCAGATGGAACTGCTCCTGCGGCACTTCGCCGACCACCCCGACCTGGGCCGCGCGGTGAAGATGATCTCCCAGGACGAGGACAACCACCTCGCCTACTGCCACGAGGAACTGCTGCGCTTCGCCCGGTCCGGGCACGGCCGCACCATCCAGCGCATCCTGCGCGAATGCGCCCTCACGGAGATCCGTGTCTACCGCGACGTCAGTCTCGCCGTGATGTACCACATGGGCCGGATCCTGGGCTGGCCCAGGACCAAGGCGGCGGTGCTCGCCGCCGGGATCCTCGGCGTCTACGCGTACGAACGCCTGGCCGGGTGGCGGCGCATGGTCAGCCTCGAACTCCCCGAGCGGCGCGACCCGCTGGGCGGTCCCGCGACACCGGCGCCCGAGTACGCCTGAGGCCGGAGCCGGGTCCGGCCTCAGAGCCAGCCGCGCCGCTTGAACATGCGGTGCAGGCCGACGACCGCGCAGCCCATCAGCACGATGACCGTGGGGTAGGTCCACACCCAGTGCAGCTCCGGCATGTGGTCGAAGTTCATGCCGTAGATCCCCGCCACCATCGTCGGGACGGCCGCCATGGCCGCCCAGGCCGAGATCTTCCGCATGTCGTCGTTCTGCCGCACGCCCATCTGCGCCAGGTGCGCGGACAGGATGTCGGAGAGCAGCCGGTCGAGCCCCTCCACGTACTCGTTGGCACGCGTCAGATGGTCGCTGACGTCCCGGAAGAACGGCATCGAGTGCTCGTCCACGAACGGCACACTCGCGCTCGCCAGCCGGAGCACGGGGCCGCTCAACGGGCCCGTGGCCCGGCGGAACTCCAGGACCTGCCGCTTGAAGGTGTAGATGCGGGAGGCGGTGTTCTTGGCGTCACCGACGCCGCTCGGCGCGAACACCTCGGTCTCCAGCTCCTCCAGGTCGACCTGGAGTTCGCCGGCCACCTCGATGTAGTGGTCGACGACCGCGTCGCTGACCGCGTAGAGCACCGACGTCGGGCCGTGCTTGAGCACGTCCGGTTCGGCCTCCAGCCGGCGGCGCACCGCGGCGAGCGGGGCGCCCTCCCCGTGCCGGACCGTCACGACGAACGAGTCGCCTATGAAGAGCATCAGCTCGTCGGTGGTGACCGTGTCGCTCTCCGCGTCGTACACCACCGGCTTGATGACCGCGAAGAGGGAGTCGTCGTAGACCTCCAGCTTCGGCCGCTGGTGCGCGGTCAGGGCATCCTCCACGGCCAGCCGGTGCAGCCCGAACTCGCTGCTGACGAGTTCGAACTCCTTCTCCGTGGGCTCGTGCAGCCCGATCCAGAGGAACGCGTCCCCGGTGGCCCGTGCCTCGTCCAGGGCATCGGAGAAATCGGCGGGTCCGTCGGTCCGACGCCCGTCCCGGTAAATCGCACAGTCCACAATCACGGCGCGCATTCTTCCCTGCTCCGGCCGCGGACGCACCTCCCGGGGTGCGTCGGCCTACGCTGGCCCGTATGCCCACCCTGATTCTCGTCCGCCACGGACGCTCCACCGCCAACACCGCCGGGGTGCTCGCGGGCCGCACCCCCGGTGTCGCGCTCGACGAGCGCGGCGCCGCCCAGGCCGCCGCGCTGCCCGGGCGGCTCGCCGCACTGCCGCTCGCCGCCGCCGTCAGCAGCCCGCTGCAGCGCTGCCGTGAGACCCTGCAGCCGCTGCTCGCGGCCAGGCCGGGACTGCCGCTGCACACCGAGGAGCGGATCAATGAGTGCGACTACGGGGACTGGGCGGGGCGCAAGCTCGCGGAGCTGACCGACGACCCGCTGATGTCCGTGGTGCAGCAGCACCCCTCGGCCGCGGCCTTCCCCGGCGGCGAGTCCATGCGGGCGATGCAGGCGCGCGCCGTCGACGCCGTACGGGACTGGAACGCCCGGATCGAGGCCGAGCACGGCGACGACGCGGTGTACGTCATGTGCTCGCACGGCGACATCATCAAGTCCGTGGTCGCCGACGCGCTCGGGATGCATCTCGACCTCTTCCAGCGGATCCACGCCGAACCCTGCTCGGTCACCGCGATCCGCTACACCCGGTTGCGGCCCTTCCTGCTGCGGCTGGGAGACACCGGGGACTTCGCCTCGCTGGAGCCCCGCGAACGCGGCGCCGGTGCCGGCCCGGACACGGAAGCGGATACGGATGCGGTGGTCGGCGGCGGCGCTGGGGCGCCGTGATCGCTCCGCGCAGTAGGGTGGACGCGCCGTAGGCGCCATTCCTCCGGGACACCCCCGGACACCGGCTGCCCCTCATCTGCCGTCAATTCTCAAGGGAGACAGGACGTGTCCCGTCAGGTGTTCCTCTACGACCCCCCGGACCGTTTCGTGGCCGGTACGGTCGGGCTGCCTGGACGCCGTACGTTCTTCCTGCAGGCATCCTCAGGCGGACGTGTCACCAGTGTGGCCCTGGAGAAGACCCAGGTCGCCGCGCTCGCCGAGCGGATCGACGAACTGCTCGACGAGGTCGTGCGGCGGACCGGCGGCAACTCGCCGGTGCCCGCCGTGGCCCCGATGGACGTCACCGACACCGCTCCGCTCGACGTTCCCGTCGACGAGGAGTTCCGGGTCGGCACGATGGCCCTTGCCTGGGACGGCGAGGAACAGCGCATGATCGTGGAGGCGCAGGCCCTGGTCGAGCTGGACGCGGACTCCGACGACGATCTCGCGGAGGCCGAGGAGCGGATGCTGCAGGACGAGGAGAACGGTCCGCCGATGCTCCGGGTGCGGCTCAGCGGCGCGCAGGCCCGGGCGTTCGCCAAGCGCGCCCTGGACGTCGTGAACGCCGGCCGCCCGCCCTGCCCGCTGTGCAGCCTGCCGCTCGATCCGGAAGGACACGTATGCCCGCGCCAGAACGGATACCGCCGGGGGGCCTGACGGGCACCGAGCTGATCACCCTGCTCACCAAGGGGGAGCTCACCGTCCGCGGTCAGGTCCGTGACGCGTCCAACGCGGTGCTCTTCTGCACGGTCGCGTACGAGGGCGAGGAGCGGAGCTGCGTCTACAAGCCGGTCGCCGGGGAGCAGCCCCTGTGGGACTTCCCCGACGGCACGCTCGCCGGGCGTGAGGTCGCCGCCTACGAGATCTCGGAGGTGACGGGGTGGGGGCTGGTTCCGCCGACCGTGCTGCGGGACGGGCCGTACGGGGAGGGCATGTGCCAGTTGTGGATCGATCCGCCGTCCGGCCGGTCGGCGGACGGTGAACCTCCGCTCCTGGCGCTCGTCGAGGACGAGGATCCGGGGGACGGGTGGAAGGCCGTGGTCCGGGCCGAGGTGGACGAGGGCAGGACCGCGCTCCTGGTGCACGCGGACGATCCACGGCTGAGACGGCTGGCGGTGCTGGACGCGGTGATCAACAACGCCGACCGCAAGGGCGGCCATCTGCTGCCCGCGCCGGACGGACGGCTCTACGGCATCGACCACGGTGTGACCTTCAACGCGGACGACAAGCTGCGCACCCTGCTGTGGGGATGGGCGGGGGAGCCGCTGACGACCGAGGCCGTCGAGGCGCTGGACCGTCTGGAGCTGGCGCTGGAGCCGGGAACGGCGCTGGTCACCCGACTGGCGGAGCTGATCACCGCGGCGGAGATCGACGCGTTGCGGGGGCGGGTGGAAGGGCTGCGGTCGGCGGGACTGCATCCGGGGCCGAGCGGGGCGTGGCCGGCGATACCGTGGCCGCCGGTGTGACGGTGAGGGACGGCCCGGCATCGGGCGTCACAGCCCCGGCCTGAGACCCACCCGCCTCACGGAGCACGCACCGCACCGGCCTGACGGGTCCGGCCGGTGGCTCGATTCCGGCGCGCTGTGGCGAGAAGACGCCTTTCCGGCCCTCGCGGCCCCGGATCCGACCCCCGGGGCCTCCGGGGCGGCCCGGGCCGCGAGAGGGCCCGCGAGGGGCGTCCGTGCTGCAGAAAGGGGCGGGCGGGGCGAGTGCACCGCAAAGGCGCAAGACCGCCTCTCCGGCCCAGATCACGCATCCGGTTCGTATCCGGAAGCAACGTCCGGTTACGCTCATGACATGCATGCCTGGCCCGCTTCTGAGGTCCCCGCCCTGCCTGGCAAGGGCCGCGACCTTCGGATCCACGACACCGCGACCGGCGGACGGATCACTCTTGACCCCGGTCCCGTCGCCCGTATCTACGTCTGCGGCATCACGCCGTACGACGCGACCCACATGGGTCATGCGGCGACCTACAACGCGTTCGACCTCGTTCAGCGCGTGTGGCTCGACACCAAGCGGCAGGTTCACTACGTCCAGAATGTGACCGACGTGGACGATCCGCTGCTGGAGCGGGCCGTGCGCGACGGTCAGGACTGGACCGAACTCGCCGAGCGTGAGACGGCCCTCTTCCGCGAGGACATGACGGCCCTGCGCATGCTTCCTCCGAAGCACTACATCGGCGCGGTGGAGGCGATACCCGGCATCGTCCCGCTCGTCGAACGGCTCCGGGACGCCGGCGCCGCCTACGAGCTCGACGGTGATGTGTACTTCTCCGTCGAGGCCGACCCGCACTTCGGCGAGGTGTCGGGCCTGGACTCCGAGGCGATGCGGCTGCTCTCCGCCGAGCGCGGCGGCGACCCGGAACGCCCGGGCAAGAAGAACCCGCTCGACCCGATGCTCTGGATGGCCGCCCGTGAGGGCGAGCCGAGCTGGGACGGCGCCTCGCTCGGACCCGGCCGGCCCGGCTGGCACATCGAGTGCGTGGCCATCGCCCTGGACCACCTCGGCATGGGGTTCGACGTCCAGGGGGGCGGCTCCGACCTCGCCTTCCCGCACCACGAGATGGGCGCCTCGCACGCCCAGGTGCTGACCGGCGAGCACCCGTTCGCCCAGACGTACGTGCACGCCGGAATGGTCGCCCTGGACGGCGAGAAGATGTCCAAGTCCCGGGGCAACCTGGTCTTCGTCTCGGCGCTGCGCCGCGACGGCGTGGACCCGGCCGCGATCCGGCTGGCCCTGCTCGCGCACCACTACCGGTCCGACTGGGAGTGGACCGACCAGGTGCTCGCCGACGCGGTCGAGCGGCTCGCCCGGTGGCGTTCCGCCGTCTCCCGGCCCGACGGGCTCTCCGCCGACGCCCTCGTCGAGGAGGTCCGTGAGGCCCTCGCCGACGACCTGGACGCGCCGGCCGCCCTGGCCGCCGTGGACCGCTGGGCCGAGCGCCAGAACGCCGAGGGCGGTACGGACGACGGGGCACCCGGTCTCGTCTCCCGCACCGTCGACGCGCTGCTGGGCGTCGCACTGTAACAACCTGCTCGCTTCTGTCTGTTGATCGGCCTTGGACTTCTCCACGAAGTTCAGGGCCGGTCCTGTTTTGTCCATGGTCATATGCTCGCGACTGCGCTAAAAGCTCTCTATGCAATCAACAACGCGCATAAGAGTGGCGGCAGTTGCAGCTCTGCTGGGACTGGCCGCCGTGTTCGCGGGGCCCGGCAGCGCCCAGGCCGAAACCGCGGCGCCCGAGGCCACGACGGTCGGTGACCTGAGCGGTTTCTCCGCCGACGGCTCCGTCTACCACCTCAGGGCGGGCTCAGCCGAGGCCCGGGTCAGCTTCGTCTCCGACGAGACCTTCCGCATCGAACTCGCCCCGGACGGCACGTTCTCCGACCCGACCGGCGACGACATCGTCCTGCCGCAGGGCAAGCCGCCGCACACCCGGTGGAAGGAGAAGGGAGACCGCTACGAGCTGTCCACCGACAGCGTCACGCTGCGCGCCTACAAGGCGCCGCTGCGCTTCGAGCTCCACCGGTCCGACGGCAGTCTCGTCTGGTCCGAGGCCAAGGGGCTGAGCTGGGACGGGGAGCGGACCACCCAGACGCTGGCCCGCGGCGCCGACGAGCAGTTCTACGGCGCCGGGATGCAGAACGGGAGCGGCAACACCTCGCACCGCGACCAGACCGTCGAGGTGGGCGTCGACTACGACTGGGACGACGGGGGCCACCCCAACTCCGTGCCGTTCTACCTCTCCTCGGCCGGGTACGGCGTCTTCCGCAACACCTACGCACCCAACACCTACGCGTTCACCGACCCGGTGACCACCAGTGCGCAGGAACAGCGCTTCGACGCCTACTACTTCGCCGGCGACGACGCCAAGGACGTCATCGGCCAGTACACGAAGCTCACCGGAAAGCCCTTCCTGCCACCCGTGTACGGGATGGAGATCGGCGACTCCGACTGCTACCTGCACAACGCCAACCGCGGCGAGCGCCGCACCCTGGACTCCCTGAAGGTGGCCGACGGCTACGTCGAGAACGACATGCCGAACGGCTGGATGCTCGTCAACGACGGCTACGGCTGCGGTTACGAGGACCTCACCGAGGCGGCCAAGGGCCTCCAGGACCGTGACATGCAGCTCGGCCTGTGGACCGAGGACGGCATCGACAAGATCGCCGACCAGGTGAAGGCGGGCCAGCGGGTCGCCAAGCTGGATGTCGCCTGGGTCGGCCCGGGTTACAAGTTCGCCCTCGACGGCTGCAAGGACGCCTACCGGGGCATCGAGGACAACAGCGACGCCCGCGGCTTCACGTACGCCCCCGAGAGCTGGGCCGGCGCGCAGCGCTGCGGTGTCCAGTGGTCCGGCGACCAGTACGGCACCTGGGACTACATCCGCTGGCAGATCCCGACCTACGCCGGCGCCACGATGTCGGGACTGGCCTACACGACGGGCGACGTCGACGGCATCTTCGGCGGCAGCGCCAAGACGTACACGCGTGATCTCCAGTGGAAGATGTTCCTGGGCACCACGATGACCATGGACGGCTGGGCGGCCGCCGACAAGCAGCCCTACCAATACGGCGAGCCGTACACCACCATCAACCGCGACTACCTCAAGCTGAAGGAGTCGCTGCTGCCGTACCAGTACTCGTACGCGCACGAGGCGACCGAGACCGGCGTCGGCATGGTCCGCCCGCTCGTCCTCGAATACCCGGACGACCCCAAGGCGGCGACGGACGCGGCGAAGTACGAGTTCATGTCCGGTGAGGACTTCCTCGTCGCACCCGTCTACCAGGACAGCACCCGGCGCGACGGTATCTATCTGCCGAAGGGCACCTGGACCGACTACTGGAGCGGCCGCACCTACCAGGGACCGACCACCGTCGACCACTACAGCGCCCCGCTGGACACCCTGCCGCTCTTCGTGAAGGCCGGCGCCGCCGTGCCGATGTGGCCGGGCATCCGCTCGTACAAGGACCGCACGGCCGACTCCCCGCTGGCCTGGGACGTCTACCCGCAGGGCAGTTCCTCCTTCACGCTGTACGAGGACGACGGCGTCACCAGGCAGCACCGTGACGGCAAGTACGCCACCCAGCGCGCCGAGGTCCGGGCGCCGGTCCGGGGGGCGGGCGACGTCACCCTGAGGATCGGGGAGAGCAAGGGGAACTTCACGGGCAAGCAGCACAGCCGCCCGTACGAGTTCACCGTGCACACCGGGTCCGCGCCTGGCGAAGTCAAGCTGAACGGCACACTGCCCCGGCTGGGTTCGGCGGCCGCGTACAAGGCGGCGAAGCAGGGCTGGTGGTACGACCAGGACGACCGCGGCGGTGTGGTGAAGATCAAGACCGCCCCGCTCTCCACCGGCAGGAAGTTCAGCGTGACGCTGAAGAACGCCAGCGCCGTCGGCGGCCGGAAGGCGGACGCCACGGCCGTCGTCTCCGCACCGGACGGGCAGGAGGCGGGGGCGGGCGTCACGGGCACCGTGGCCGTCGACGTCACCGCGGGCGCCGCCGACGTCACGGACGCCGCCGTCACCCTGGACGTCCCCGAGGGGTGGCAGGTCACCCCGGCGAAGACCGTGGACCGGATCCCGGCGGGCACCACCCGGCGGGTCGAGGTGGCGGTCACCCCGGCGAAGGACGCCACGGCGGGGGAGGCCCGGATCACGGCGCTCGCCCGCTACCGGTCGGCGGGCGAAGCCCGGACCACCGTCCAGCGGTTCGCGGCCGCGGTGATGCCCCAGCCGCCGACCGCCGACACCTGGGCGAGCGACCTGGTGTGGCTGACGTCGACGAACGGCTACGGACCGCCGGAGCGCGACCGCAGCAACGGCGAGTCCGGCGCGGCCGACGGACACACCCTCACCCTCGCAGGGAAGACGTACGAGAAGGGAATCGGCAGCCACGCCGACTCCGACATCGAGGTCTACCTGGGGGGACGCTGCACCACGTTCACCGCGGACGCCGGGATCGACGACGAGATCAACGGCTACGGCGAAGTGGCGTTCTCCGTCGAGGCGGACGGCAAGGTGCTGTGGACGTCGGAGAAGGTGACCGGGGCATCGGCGACCGTACCGGTCGAGGTGAATGTCGAGGGTGCGCGCCATGTGCATCTGAAGGTCACCGACACCAACAACTCCAAGACGGGTGACCACGGCGACTGGGGCGCAGCGCGGTTCAGCTGCTCCTGACCGCCCCCGGTGACCGGTGGGGCGCCGGGCGGTTCCGCTGCCCGGCGCCCCACACGCCGTATTCCTCAGTCCTCCGATGAATCGTCGGTGCCGGTGTCCTCGTCGGAGGAGGGGCGCTCCTTGGGCGAGTCGCCGGTGGACCCCGGTGGGGGCCCCGGCTTCGGCGGCTTCGGAGGCCTGGTACGGCCGCTCGACGTGTCCCGCAGGTAGGACGAGGAGTCGCTGCCGTCCGTCGCGTGACCGCCCGGCGTCTGGCCGGGGCCGATGTCCCGGCGCCGCAGATACCGCTCGAACTCGCGGGCGATGGCCTCGCCGGTCGCCTCGGGAAGCTCAGCGGTGTCCCGGGCCTCCTCCAGCGTCTGCACGTACTCCGCCACCTCGCTGTCCTCGGCGGCCAGTTGATCGACCCCCAGCTGCCAGGCCCGCGCGTCCTCGGGCAGTTCGCCGAGCGGGATGCGCAGCCCGATCAGGTCCTCCAGACGGTTGAGCAGGGCCAGCGTCGCCTTCGGGTTGGGCGGCTGCGACACGTAGTGCGGCACCGCCGCCCACAGGCTCACCGCCGGCACGCCCGCGTGCGTGCAGGCCTCCTGGAGGATGCCGACGATGCCCGTCGGGCCCTCGTACCGGGTCTCCTCCAGGTCCATGGTCCGCGCCAGGTCCGGGTCGGAGGTGACTCCGCTGACCGGTACCGGGCGGGTGTGCGGGGTGTCGCCGAGCAGCGCGCCCAGCACCACCACCATCTCCACGCCCAGCTCATGGGCGAAGCCCAGGAGCTCGTTGCAGAACGAGCGCCAGCGCATGGACGGTTCGATTCCGCGGACCAGGACGAGGTCGCGGGGCTTGTCGCCGCCGATGCGGACCACGGAGAGCCGGGTGGTGGGCCAGGTGATCTTGCGTACCCCGTTGTCCAGCCAGACCGTCGGCCGGTTGACCTGGAAGTCGTAGTAGTCCTCGGCATCGAGCGCCGCGAACACCTCGCCCTTCCACTCCCGGTCCAGGTGCGCGACCGCCGTGGAGGCGGCGTCACCTGCGTCGTTCCATCCCTCGAACGCGGCCACCATGACCGGGTCGATCAGCTCGGGAACCCCGTCGAGCTCGATCACCAGGCCTCCTTCCGAAGTTCCCTTGCGTACGCACCAACCTTACGGCCTCCCCCGTGACGGGGAGTGGGCTCCGATGCCACCGGGCCCCGCTCGCGGCGTTGCCGTCGGTCACCGCGCTCCGCGCCGCCTCCTCCGTCATGCGGCTTCGCCCGCCGCAACCCTTGCGCGGCCGGGTGAACCAGGTCCTATGGGTACATCAACTGCCCAACCGGGGCATCATTCTCCGGATTCATCCGAGCTGTACCCATCCAATTTCGTCTCAACCCTGGACGTTGGATCCTCCGGGCCGCTATACATCGGATGACCGGAACAGAGGTCCGATGTTATTTCCCCTGGGGGCGCACATGAGTCAGACCGTCACGGACTTCGAGGTCCACGACATCCGTTTTCCGACCTCGGAACAACTGGACGGCTCGGACGCCATGAACCCCGATCCCGACTACTCCGCCGCCTACGTCGTGCTGCGTACCGGTACCCCGGGCGGGCCGGACGGCGGCGCGGCCGCCGACGAGGGCCACGGGTTCTGCTTCACCATCGGGCGCGGCAACGAGGTGATGGCGGCTGCCATCGAGGCGATGCGGCCGTACGTGATCGGGCGCCCGGTGCCCCGTACCGCCGCCGCACTCGGCGCGCTCTACCGCGATCTCACCCATGACTCGCAACTGCGCTGGCTCGGCCCGGAGAAGGGCGTGATGCACATGGCGGCCGGCGCGGTGATCAACGCCGCCTGGGACCTGGCCGCGAAGCTGGCGGGCCGGCCCGTCTGGCAGTTCCTCGCCGAGATGACGCCCGAGGAGATCGTCTCCCTCGTCGACTTCCGTTACCTCACCGACGCCCTCACCCCCGACGAGGCCCTGGAGATCCTGCGGGCCGCCGAACCGGGGCGGGCGGGGCGCGCCGAAAGGCTGCGCGCCGAGGGCTACCCCGCTTACACCACCTCGCCGGGCTGGCTCGGCTACTCCGACGACAAGCTGGTCCGACTGGCGAAGGAGGCCGTCGCCGACGGCTTCACCCAGATCAAGCTGAAGGTCGGCGGAGACCTCGGGGACGACGTCCGCAGGCTGGCCCTGGCCCGCGAGGCGGTCGGACCGGCCGTCAGGATCGCTGTCGACGCCAACCAGCGCTGGGACGTCGCCGACGCGGTGGAGTGGATGAACGCGCTCGCGCCGTACGACCCGCACTGGATCGAGGAACCGACCAGCCCCGACGACATCCTCGGCCACGCGGCCGTACGGTCCGGGCAGCCGGTCAAGGTCGCCACCGGCGAACACGTCGCCAACCGCGTCGTGTTCAAGCAGCTGCTGCAGGCAGGCGCCGTCGACTTCGTCCAGATCGACGCGGCCCGGGTCGCCGGCGTCAACGAGAACCTGGCGATCCTGCTGCTCGCCGCCAAGTTCGGCGTTCCGGTCTGCCCGCACGCGGGCGGCGTCGGACTGTGCGAACTGGTCCAGCACCTGTCGATGTTCGACTATGTGGCGGTCTCCGGCAGCTGGGACAACCGGGTGATCGAGTACGTCGACCACCTCCACGAACACTTCGCCGACCCCACCGTGATCGAAGGGGGGCGCTACGTCGCCCCGAGCGCCCCGGGCTTCTCCGCCCGTATGCTTCCCGGCTCGATCGCCGCACACCGCTACCCGGAGGGCCCCGTATGGCAGGCCCGCCGCACGCCCGAGGAGGCCAACTGATGACCGGCACAAGCGACTTCGACGGAATGTCCGCCCTGGTGACGGGTGGTGCCTCCGGTATCGGGGCCGCCGTCGCGACGATGCTGCTGGAACGCGGCGCGCGCGTGGCCGTACTCGACCGGGAGACGGCGGGCGCCCCGGCGGGCGCGTTCGCCGTGAAGGCGGACGTCACCGATGACGACGCCGTGCGCGAGGCGGTCGGCCGGGCCGCGGCCGAACTGGGCTCCCTGCACACCGTGGTCTCCAACGCGGGCATCGGCTCCATCGGCACCGTCGAGGACAACGGCGACGACGAATGGACCCGGGTCCTGGACGTCAACGTGCTCGGCATGGTCCGCGTCGCCCGGCACGCCCTGCCCCATCTGCGGCGCGCGGCGGCCGACCGGCCCGGCGCCGTCTCGATCACCCAGACGTGCTCCATCGCGGCGACCGCGGGACTGCCGCAGCGCGCCCTGTACAGCGCCAGCAAGGGCGCGGTCCTGTCGCTGACCCTCGCCATGGCCGCCGACCACGTCCGCGAGGGCATCCGGGTCAACTGCGTCAACCCCGGTACCGCGGACACCCCGTGGATCGGCCGGCTTCTCGGCCAGGCCGACGACCCGGCCGCCGAACGCGCCGCGCTCAACGCCCGCCAGCCGCTGGGACGGCTCGTCTCGGCCGACGAGGTGGCAGCCGCGATCGTCTATCTCGCCAGCCCCGCCGCCGCCTCCGTCACGGGCACGGCACTGGCCGTCGACGGCGGAATGCAGGGCCTGCGGCTGCGGCCCGCCGACGACTGATCCACCCCCCGACCCGAGCCGCACCATCCGACCGAGCACCACCCCACCGAGCCAGTACTCCACGAAGGACGGGACACCAATGAGAGTGCGTACGACGAGTGCGGCAGCCTGCGCCGTACTGCTGGCCGTCACTGCCCTCGCGGGCTGCAACCGCGAGTCGACCGACGACGGCGCTGGCGCCGGCAAGGTCGGCATCGACCTGCCGCGCAGCGACAGCGACTTCTGGAACTCGTACCAGAACTACATTCAGAAGGGCGTCAAGGCGGGCGAGGTCAAGGCGCTGCCGCTGACCAACTCGCAGAACGACATCGGCAAGCTCGTCGCCAACGTCCAGACCTTCACCGACCAGGGTGCCAAGGCCGTCGTGATGGCCCCTCAGGACACCGGCGCCATAGCCGAGTCGCTGAACACGCTGAACGACAAGAAGATCCCGGTCATCAGCGTCGACACCCGCCCCGACAAGGGCAACGTCTACATGGTCGTCCGGGCCGACAACAAGGCGTACGGCACCAACGCCTGCAAGTACCTCGGCGAGCAGCTGAAGGGCAAGGGCAAGGTCGTCGAGTTCCAGGGCGACCTGTCCTCGATCAACGGCCGCGACCGGTCCGAGGCGTTCAAGGCCTGCATGGACAAGGACTACCCGGGCATCAAGGTCTTCGAGCTGGCCACCGACTGGAAGGGCGACGTCGCGTCCGCCAAGCTCCAGTCCACGCTCGCCGCGCACCCCGACATCAACGGCATCTACATGCAGGCCGGCGGGGTCTTCCTGCAGCCGACCCTCGCGCTCCTGGAGCAGAAGAAGCTGCTGAAGCCGGCCGGTTCGCCGGGCCACATCACGATCATCTCCAACGACGGCATCCCGGAGGAGTTCGACGCCATCAAGGCCGGGAAGATCGACGCGACGATCTCCCAGCCCGCCGACCTGTATGCCAAGTACGCGCTGTACTACGCCAAGGCGGCGCTGGACGGCAAGACTTTCAAGGCGGGCCCGACCGACCACGACTCCACCATCATCAAGATCCCGAACGGCTTCGAGGACCAGCTTCCCGCGCCGCTGGTGACCAAGGACAACGTGGACGACCCGAAGCTGTGGGCCAACCAGCTGGAGAAGAAGAGCTAGTCATGGACCAGGCACCACCACCTGCCGTACAGGCGGAAGGCGTCGTCAAACGCTTCGGGCCCACCGTGGCGCTCGACGGTGTGCAGCTCACCGTGCAGCCCGGCGAGTCCCATGCCCTCGTCGGACGCAACGGCGCGGGCAAATCGACCCTGGTCAGCGTGTTGACCGGACTGCACAAGGCGGACGCGGGCACGGTCCGGTTCGGCGGGGAGCCCGCGCCCGCCTTCGGGGACATCACGGCCTGGCAGTCCAAGGTCGCCTGCGTCTACCAGAAATCCATGGTCGTTCCCGATCTGACCGTCGCGGAGAACCTCTTCCTCGGCCGGCTGGACGACGAGTCCCGGTGGATCGGCTGGGGGAGGCTCCGCAGGCGTGCGGAGCAACTCCTCGCCGAGTACGGGGTCGAGGTCGACCCCAACACCCGGGCGAGGGATCTCGCCGTCGAGCAGCGGCAGTTCGTCGAGATCGCCCGGGCGCTGTCCTTCGGCGCCCGGCTGATCATCCTCGACGAGCCCACCGCCCAGCTCGACGCCCGCGGCATCGGGCGGCTCTTCGACAGGCTCAGGGAACTGCAGAGCCAGGGAGTGGCGTTCCTGTTCATCTCCCACCATCTGCAGGAGGTGTACGAGCTGTGCACGGCGGTCACCGTCTACCGCGACGCCCGCCACGTCCTGACCGCCCCGGTCGACGGCCTCACCAAGACCGAACTGGTCACGGCCATGACCGGCGAGAGGGGCGGCGGCCCCGCCGCCTGGCACGCGGACGGTGGCCGCGCGGCGGCGCGGCAGGAGCCGGCTGAGCCCGTACTGCGCACCGTCGGGCTGGCTCTGGAGGGGCAGTTCGAGCCGCTGGACCTGGAGGTGCACCCAGGTGAGGTGCTCGGCCTCGCCGGATCCGCGGCGAGCGGCAACACCGCGCTCGGTGAGGTGCTCGCCGGGATGCGCAAGGCCGGCGGCGGCACGGTCTCCGTACACGGGAAGGCCGTGCGGACCGGCAGCGTGCCGCACGCGCTGGACGCCGGGATCGGCTACATCCCCGAGGACCGGCACGACCAGGGCCTCGTCCTGGGCCGCAGCGTCGCGGAGAACGCCACGCTCACGGTCACCGATCAGCTCGGGCCGTGGGGGACCGTACTGCCCTCCCGTACAAGGGAGTTCGCGCGGTCGATGATCGAGTCGCTGGACATCAAGACACAGGGTCCCGAGCAGCCCGTCGCGGGGCTGTCGGGCGGCAACCAGCAGAAGGTGGTGGTCGCCCGCGCGCTGGCCCGCAGGCCGAGCGTGCTGGTCGCGGTCCGGCCCACCGCCGGTGTGGACGTCAAGTCCAAGGACTCGCTGCTCGGAGTCGTGCGACGGGTCGCCGACGAAGGCAGCGCCGCGGTGGTCGTCTCGGACGAGCTGGACGACCTGCGGGTCTGCGACCGGGTGCTCGTCCTGTTCCACGGGCGCGTGGTCGCCACGTTCGCAAGCGGGTGGACCGACGGGGAACTCGTCGCCGCCATGGAAGGTGTGGGGGAAAGGGAATGACCGGCACGATACGGCCGTCGGCGGCCGACGGCATCGACACGGGACCGAAGGGCGGGCCCGTCGACGGCAGCCCGCTGAGCCGGCTCAAGCTGATCCGGTGGAGCGACTTCTCCCTGGTGCCGGTGATCCTGGTGCTGATGGTGATCGGCTTCATCGTCTCGCCGGTCTTCCTCACCTCCGACAACCTGATCAGCGTCGTCCAGCAGTCCTCCGAGCTCAGCCTGCTGGTCCTCGGACAGGCGCTGATCCTGATCTGTGGACGGATGGACCTGTCGCTGGAGTCGACGATCGGCATCGCGCCCGTCGTCGCGATGTGGCTGGTGCTGCCCGCCGAGGGCGGCCGCTTCGCGGGCCTGGGGCTGCTGCCCTCCTGGACGGCGATCCCGCTCTGCCTGCTGGTGGGTCTCGCCATCGGCGCGGTCAACGGCTTCCTGATGCTGAAGCTGCGGGTCAACGGCTTCATCGCCACGCTCGGCATGCTCACCATGCTGCGCGGTCTCCACATCGGCATCACCGAGGGCAAGTCCATCACCGACGTCCCGGAGTCCTTCCGCTACCTCGGCAAGAGCGAATGGCTCGGCGTACCGGCCGCGGTCTGGATCTGCCTGGTGCTCTTCGCGGCCGGTGGCGCGGCGCTGGCCTGGCTGCGCCACGGTCGTGCGCTGTACGCGATCGGCGGCAACCCGGAGGCGGCGCGTGCCGCGGGCATCCGGGTCGACCGGATCACCTGGATCGTGCTCGCCGTCGGCGGGCTGCTGGCGGCCTTCGCCGGCATCCTCTACACCGGGCACTACGGCGCGGTCGCCGCGACGCAGGGCAACGGCTGGATCTTCCAGGTGTTCGCCGCGGCGGTCATCGGCGGCATCAGCCTGAAGGGCGGGCGCGGCACGCTGTTCGGTGCGCTGACCGGTGTGCTGACGCTGCAGCTGGTGGTCAACGTGATGACCCTCGGCGGGGTCCCGGCGCTGTGGAACCAGTTCCTCAACGGTGCGATCATCATCGTCGCCCTGGTCATCTCACGCTTCGCCAGCGGTGAGAAGCAGGACTGAACCGGCGGCCACGGGCCGGTGCGCGGAGCTCTCCGCGCACCGGCCCGTACGTCTGTCACAGCGTCGACCGCAGCCACTGCTCCACGCTCGCCACATGCACCGTCGCCCACGCGCGGGCCGCCTCCGCGTCCTGGTCCCGCAGCGCCGAGAGGATCGCCCGGTGCTCGTGCAGCGTGCGGCTGACCGCGTCCTCCTGGGTCAGGCCGCGCCAGACACGGGCCCGTGTCGTCGGCCCGGAGAGACCGTCGAGCAGTGAGCAGAGCACCGAATTCCCCGACGACTGCACGATGCCGCGGTGGAACTCCAGGTCGCAGGCGACCAGCTCCTCCACCGACGGCTGGGCGCCGAGCGCGTCGAGCTGGGAGCTCAGCGCGTCGAGCTGCGCCTCGCTGATCCGGGTCGCCGCCATCGCTGTCGCGGCGGGTTCCAGGATCCGGCGGACCGCCAGGAACTCCAGCACCGTGTCGTCGCGGTGGAAATCCACCACGAAACTCAGTGCCTCCAGCAGCAGCTGCGGGTCGAGGCTGGTGACGTACGTGCCGTCGCCCTGCCGGACATCGAGGATGCGGATCAGCGACAGAGCTCGGACCGCCTCCCGCAGCGAATTGCGGGACAGCCCGAGCTCCGCGGCGAGTTCGCTCTCCTTGGGCAGCCGGTCGCCGGGCCGTAGCGCACCCGAGACGATCATTCCCTTGATCTTCTCGATCGCCTCGTCGGTGACAGCCATGACGGTCCTCCTGGATTGGGACGGGATCAGACTCCGGAACAAGACATCCGATGTCTCCGTTTCATTATGGGGCCGGATCACAGGGAAGAACCGGGTCTGCCGGAGCTCGTGATCTATCGCTCACTCCCAGAGCGTCGACGGCGCCTCGCGCCGCACCACCGGAGCGACCTCCTCCGCGAAGCGCTGCAGCGTCTCGGTCTGCTCCGCGTGGCTCAGCCCGAAGCCGTCCACGGAGACCGACTGGAGGTCGTGCCCGTACACCTCGTGCCAGCCGAGGATCTTGTCGATGATCTGCTGCGGGCTGCCGATCAGCTGGGGCCCGTCCGCGATGGCCTCCTCGATCGTCCGGAACGGCGTGTTGTATCCCGCCCTCCCCTCCAGGTGCGGCCGGAAGGACTGCCGGACCTTCGCCTCGTACAGCTCCTTGTAACGCGCCACGGCCTGCTGCGAACCGTCCGCGATCAGCAGCCCGCCCGAACCCGCCGCCACATGGGCCGTCGCCGGATCGTGTCCGTAGGCCGCGAAACGCTCCCGGTAGTGGCCGATCAGCCGCGCGTACGCGGCCTTCGGCTGGACGGCGTTGGCCGTGAACAGCGGATCGCCGTGGAACGCGGCGAGCTCGGGGGAGTTGAGACTGGTCGCGGAGCCGTGCCAGACGCGCGGCAGCCCGGCGTACGGACGCGGCACCGTGGTCACCCCCTTCAGCGCAGGCCGGAACTCGCCCTGCCAGTCGACGCCTTCCTCCGTCCACAGGCGCCGCAGCAGCTCGTACTTCTCCTTCTGGAGGTCCCACTGCCGCGCCTCGTCGAGTCCGAAGAGGCTGAAGTGCCCGGCTTCCGCTCCCTTCCCGACGACCAGCTCGATCCGGCCCCGGGAGATCTGGTCGAGGGTCGCGAAGTCCTCGGCCACCCGGACCGGGTCGAGGATCGCGACGACCGTGACCCCGGTCAGCAGCCGGATCGTCCGGGTACGGGCCGCCAGCGCGCCGAGCACCACGCCCGGGCTGGACGAGAGGAACGGGCCGGCATGGCGTTCGCCGACCGCGTACGCGTCGAAGCCGAGCCGCTCCGCCACCGAACCGGTCTCGATCACCTCCGCGATCCGGTCGGCGGCGGACGGGAGTTCGCCGGTCAGCGGATGAGGGGCGTGGCCGATGAGGGAGAGCACGGAGAACTTCATGACGTCCACTGTCCCCGCGTGACATTGCGCGCGTATGGCGGCCGTGTGGCACGTGCACCGGCCGCCGCTCGGCGCCCCGCGACGTGCGGGCGGGGGCGGCTCCCCCCGTGGGACCGCCCCCGCCCGCACGTCCGCGGGCCGGCCCGCCGTCAGCCCCGGGCGGCCAGCATGCCCTCGACCCCGGCCCGGATCTCGTCCGTCGCGAGTCCCCGGACGGTCAGAGTCGTGCGGCGGCGCAGCACGTCGTCGGCGGTCTCGGCCCACTCGTGGTCGCGCGCGTAGGCGACCTGCGCCCAGATCTCGGGCGCCTCCGGGTGGATGCGCTCGGCCAGCGCCGGGTTCTCGTTCGCCAGCCGCGCGATGTCGAAGGAGAGCGACCCGTAGTGGGTGGCGAGATGCCGCGCGGTGTCGGCAGACATCCTCGGTCCGGGCGTGCCGCCGTCGACCAGCAGCCGGTGCGCGACCGCGTTCGGGTTGGCGATACCGGGCAGTGGGAGTTTCTTCGGCAGCCGCGCCATCGGCTCCATGTCCTCTGCGAGGGGGTGCCCGGGGAGCGCGGCCAGCTTGTTCATCACCGTACGGCCGATGTGGCGGAAGGTCGTCCACTTGCCGCCCGCGACCGACAGCATGCCGCCGCGGCCCTCCGTCACGACCGTCTCGCGCTTGGCCTTGGAGGTGTCGCCGGGGCCGCCCGGCAGCACCCGCAGGCCTGCGAAGGAGTAGGTGATCAGATCGCGCGACAGCTGCTGATCCCTGACCGAGAACGCCGCCTCGTCCAGGATCTGCGCGGTGTCCTTCTCGGTGACCGCGACGTCCGCCGGATCGCCCTCGTACTCCTCGTCCGTCGTACCGAGCAGCAGCATGTCCTCCCAGGGCAGGGCGAACGTGATGCGGTACTTGTCGATCGGCGTGGCCAGCGCGGCCTTCCAGGGGCGGGTGCGCTTCAGCACGAGGTGCGCGCCCTTGGACAGGCGTATCGAAGGCGCCGCGTTCGGGTCCTCCATCTTCCGCAGGTGGTCGACCCACGGCCCGGTGGCGTTGAGCACCAGCCGGGCGTCGACGCCGAACTCCGTACCGTCCGTGCGGTCCTCCAGATCCGCGCCCGTCACCCGGCCCCGGGTGAACCGCAGCCCGGTCACCGCGGCGTGGTTGAGGACGACCGCGCCCGCGTCGACCGCCGCGCGGACCGTCATCAGCGCCATCCGGGCGTCGTTCATCTGATCGTCGCCGTAGACCGCGACGGCCTTCAGGTTGTCCGTACGCAGCTCCGGCACATCGCGCTGCGCCTTCGCCGGGCTGATCACATGGCCGACGCCGTCACCGAACGCGGAGAGCGCCGAGTACGCGAACACGCCCGCGCCGAGCTTGGCCGCGCCGTGCGGGCCGCCCTTGTAGACCGGCAGGTAGAAGGTGAGCGGATTGGCCAGGTGCGGTGCCACCTGACGGGACACCGCACGGCGCTCGAAGTGGTTCTCCGCGACCAGCTTCACCGCGCCGGTCTGCAGGTAGCGCAGACCGCCGTGGAGCAGCTTGGAGGAGGCCGATGAGGTGGCGCCGGCGAAGTCGCCGGCGTCCACCAGGGCCACCCGCAGCCCGGACTGCGCGGCGTGCCAGGCGGTGGAGATGCCCAGGATGCCACCACCGATCACCAGGAGGTCGTACGTCGCCTTGGAGAGCTGCTCCCGAGTTTCGGCGCGGCTCGGAAGGGAGCCGGCGGCCGGGTGCGTCCCCAGTGCGGGGACGCTCTGCAGGGTGGTCATGTCGATTACTCCTCGGCAGTGTTGTCGTCGAGCCAGCCCATGGAACGCTGCACGGCCTTGAGCCAGCTCTTGTACTCGCGGTCGCGGGTCTCCGCGTCCATGCGGGGGGTCCACTCGGCGGCCCGGCGCCAGTTGGCCCGCAGCGCGTCGGTGTCCGGCCAGAAGCCGACGGCGAGACCGGCGGCGTAGGCGGCGCCGAGGCAGGTCGTCTCGGCGACCATGGGACGCACCACGGGCGCGTCGAGGAAGTCGGCGAGGGTCTGCATCAGCAAGTTGTTGGAGGTCATGCCGCCGTCGACCTTCAGCGCGGTCAGCTCGACGCCGGAGTCCTTGGTCATGGCGTCGGTGATCTCACGGGTCTGCCAGGCGGTCGCCTCCAGGACGGCACGGGCGATGTGCGCCTTGGTGACGTACCTGGTCAGTCCGGCGATGACACCGCGAGCGTCGGAGCGCCAGTACGGGGCGAACAGACCGGAGAACGCGGGCACGAAGTACGCGCCGCCGTTGTCCTCGACCGACGAGGCGAGGGTCTCGATCTCGGCCGCGGAATTGATCAGGCCCATCTGGTCGCGCATCCACTGCACCAGCGAACCGGTGACGGCGATGGAACCCTCCAGGGCGTAGACCGGCTTCTGGTCGCCGATCCGGTAGCCGACGGTCGTCAGCAGTCCGTTGTACGAGTTGACGGGCGTCTCGCCGGTGTTCATCAGCATGAAGGTGCCGGTGCCGTACGTGGACTTGGCCTCTCCCTCGGAGAAGCAGGTCTGGCCGAACAGGGCCGCCTGCTGGTCACCGAGGGCGGAGGCGACCGGGACACCGGCCAGCACGCCGTGCTCGGCGGTGCCGTACACCTCGGCGGAGGAGCGGATCTCCGGCAGCACGGCGGCGGGGATGTCCATCGACTGGAGGATCCGCCGGTCCCACTTCATCTCGTGCAGGTTCATCAGGAGGGTGCGCGAGGCGTTGGTCACGTCGGTGACGTGCACGCCGCCCTCGACGCCGCCGGTGAGGTTCCAGATGACCCAGGAGTCCATGGTGCCGAAGAGGATGTCGCCGCGCTCGGCGCGCTCGCGCAGTCCCTCGACGTTGTCGAGCAGCCAGCGGATCTTGGGCCCGGCGAAGTACGAGGCGAGCGGCAGCCCGGTCTCGCGGCGGAAGCGGTCCTGGCCGACGTTGCGGCCGAGCTCCTTGCAGAGCGCGTCGGTCCGGGTGTCCTGCCAGACGATCGCGTTGTGGACGGGCTCACCGGTGTTCTTGTCCCAGAGCAGCGTGGTCTCGCGCTGGTTGGTGATCCCGATCGCCTTGACGTCGGCGGCGGTGATGCCCGCCTTGACGACGGCTCCGGCGACGACCTCCTGCACGTTCTCCCAGATCTCGGTCGCGTTGTGCTCGACCCAGCCCGGCTTGGGGAAGATCTGCTCGTGCTCCTTCTGATCGACGGAGACGATCCGGCCGTCCTTGTCGAAGACGATGCAGCGGCTGGAGGTGGTGCCCTGGTCGATGGCCGCGATGAACGGGCCGGTGGTGTGTGCGTCGGTCACGGTGTGCTCCTGGAGGTCTGTGAGATCTGAGGGGTTACGGCTCCGGCTTCTACGGCTCACGCGAAGGCGATGTTGTAGAGCCCGCCCGCGATCGCACCGCCGATGAGGGGGCCGACGACCGGGATCCACGCGTAGCCCCAGTCGGAACCGCCCTTGTTCGGCAGCGGCAGCAGCGCGTGCACGATACGCGGACCGAGGTCGCGAACCGGGTTGATCGCGTAACCGGTCGGGCCGCCGAGCGAGAGACCGATGGAGACGACGACCAGGGAGGTGATCAGCGCGCCGAGCGTGCCCAGGCCGTTGCCGTCGTTGTTCAGGCCCTGCGTGAGGATCGCCAGGACCAGCACGACCGTGGCGATGACCTCGGTGACGACGTTCTGCACGGCGTTACGGATCTCCGGGCCCGTGGAGAAGATGCCCAGGACCGGGCCGGCCTTCGGAGCGGCGGCCTGGTCGACCATGCCCTCTTCACTCGGCCGGCTGTACAGGGTCGCCGGATCGGTCAGATGGGCCCGGAACTGTCCGTAGTACGTCAGCCAGACCAGCACCGCGCCGATCATCGCGCCGAGCAGCTGCGAACCGAGGTACAGCGGAACGTCGCTCCACGGGGTGCCCCCCTTGATCGCGAGGCCGATGGTGACCGCCGGGTTGAGATGCGCGCCCGACACGCCCCCGGCCAGATACGCGGCGGTGAGCACCGCGAAACCCCAGCCGAAGGTGATGGCGAGCCAGCCGGCGTTCTGAGCCTTGGAGTGCTTGAGAGTGACGGCGGCACAGACACCGCCGCCGAGCAGGATGAGTACGGCGGTACCGATGGTCTCGCCGATGAAGATGTCGGAGCTGGACACCCGCGACTCCTTTGTCCTTCGTCCAGGGAAGCCGAACCCCGGGTCCCTCCGGTGGTCCGCACCCTCAGCTGAGGGCTTGACCGGCCCTTGGCACTGTCACACCCTAGCGCGTATTGCCGTTAGGCGTTCGACAATGTCGACCGATGAACGGCAGTGTTTCTCCCTGTTGAATGAAGCGTCAAGAGTTCCTGGGTCTTTGACCCGATCGTTACCGATGATCCGCCAGAACGGTCAGAAGCGCCCGGCGCCGAGATCCCGGGAGACCGCCCGGGCGCAGTCACGCACCGCCGCGATCAGCTCCGGGCGGAGCTCGCCGCCGGAGCACACCCGTTCCACCGCGCCGGTCACGGCCACCGCCCCGACCGGCATCCGGCGCCGGTCGTGGATCGGGGCGGCCACCGCGGCCACCCCCTCCCAGGTCTCCTCCACGTCGGCAGCCCAGCCGCGTGCCCGGGTCAGTGCGAGTGCCGACTCGAAATCCTCCAGGTCGGTGACGGTGCGCGAGGTGAAGGGCTCCCGTTCGGCCTCGATCGCCTCGGTGTGCGCCACCGGGTCGTAGGCCGCGAGCACCTTGCCCAGCGCCGTGGAGTGCAGCGGCTGCATCGCGCCGACCTCCAGGACCTGTCGGCTGTCGTCGGGGCGGAAGACGTGGTGCACGATCAGGACGCCCTGCTGGTGCAGGACGCCCAGGTGGGTGCTCTCGCCGCTGGACCGGGCCAGGTCGTCCGTCCAGACCAGGGCGCGCGCCCGCAGCTCGTGCACGTCCAGGTAGCTGTTGCCCAGCCGCAGCAGCTCGGCGCCCAGCTGGTAGCGCCCGGACGCCGAGTCCTGCTCCACGAAGCCCTCGTGCTGCAGTGTGCGGAGGATGCCGTGCGCGGTGCCCTTGGCCAGGCCCAGGGAGGAGGCGATGTCGGACAGCCCCAGCCGCCGCTCGCCGCCCGCCAGCAGGCGCAGCATCGCCGCCGCCCGTTCGAGCGACTGGATGTTCTTGGCCATGGCGCCGTACTCCTCCACTATGGTTCGACAATGCTGAACACTATCGGCCGATGCCGACCCATGCTCGATGTTGTGGGGAGCGTGATCCGTCGCATCACCCGGTACGTCCCCCGCACAGCATGCAGTCCGTTCCGTGGGACACAGTGACGGTCGAAGGCGCCGCCCGGCTACCCTGACGAGGTGCGGCCTCCACCGAAGCCGCAAAGCCGACAGCCGTCGCATCCCTGGGAGTACATCCATGGCCTCGTCGCCGACCCCTTCCGCCGACAGCCGGAACCGAGCCGAAGCGCTCCGTGAGGCGCTCGCCACCCGTGTGGTGGTGGCCGACGGTGCCATGGGCACCATGCTCCAGGCGCAGGACCCCACCCTGGAGGACTTCCAGAACCTCGAAGGCTGCAACGAGATCCTCAACGTCACCCGCCCGGACATCGTGCGGTCCGTGCACGAGGAGTACTTCGCGGTCGGCGTGGACTGCGTCGAGACGAACACCTTCGGCGCCAACCTCGCCGCTCTGGGCGAGTACGACATTCCCGAGCGGGTCCACGAACTCTCCGAGGCCGGCGCGCGCATCGCCCGTGAGGTCGCCGACGAGTTCACCGCCTCCACCGGGCAGCAGCGCTGGGTGCTCGGCTCCATGGGCCCCGGTACGAAGCTGCCGACACTGGGCCACGCCCCGTACGACAAGCTCCGCGACGCCTACCAGCAGAACGCCGAGGGCATGATCGCCGGAGGCGCCGACGCCCTCCTGGTGGAGACCACTCAGGACCTGCTCCAGACCAAGGCCTCGATCATCGGCGCCCGCCGCGCCCTGGAGGCCACCGGTACGAACCTGCCGGTGATCTGCTCCGTCACCGTCGAGACGACCGGCACGATGCTGCTCGGCTCCGAGATCGGCGCGGCGCTCACCGCCCTGGAACCCCTCGGCATCGACCTGATCGGTCTGAACTGCGCCACCGGCCCCGCCGAGATGAGCGAGCACCTGCGCTACCTCGCCCGTCACTCGCGCATCCCGCTCTCCTGCATGCCCAACGCCGGCCTCCCTGTCCTAGGCAAGGACGGTGCGCACTACCCGCTGTCCCCGGCCGAGCTGGCCGACGCCCAGGAGACCTTCGTCCGCGAGTACGGGCTCTCCCTGGTCGGCGGCTGTTGCGGTACGACCCCGGAGCACCTGCGCCAGGTCGTCGAGCGGGTGCGCGGCCTCGCCGTCACCCCCCGCACGCCGCACCCCGAGCCCGGCGCCGCGTCCCTCTACCAGACCATCCCGTTCCGCCAGGACACCTCGTACCTCGCGATCGGCGAGCGCACGAACGCCAACGGATCCAAGAAGTTCCGCGAGGCCATGCTGGAGGCCCGCTGGGACGACTGCGTGGAGATGGCCCGCGACCAGATCCGCGAGGGCGCCCACATGCTCGACCTCTGCGTCGACTACGTCGGCCGAGACGGAGTCGCGGACATGGAGGAGCTGGCCGGCCGCTTCGCCACCGCCTCCACCCTCCCGATCGTGCTCGACTCCACCGAGCTGCCCGTGCTGCGGGCCGGCCTGGAGAAGCTCGGCGGGCGGGCCGTTCTCAACTCCGTCAACTACGAGGACGGCGACGGTCCCGAGTCCCGCTTCGCCAAGGTCACCGCGCTGGCAGCCGAGCACGGCGCCGCGCTGATCGCCCTCACCATCGACGAGGAGGGCCAGGCCCGCACCGTCGAGCACAAGGTCGCCATCGCCGAGCGGCTGATCGAGGATCTGACCGGCAACTGGGGAATCCACGAGTCGGACATCCTCATCGACACCCTGACCTTCACGATCTGCACCGGTCAGGAGGAGTCCCGCAAGGACGGCGTCGCCACCATCGAGGCGATCCGCGAACTGAAGCGGCGGCACCCCGACGTCCAGACCACGCTCGGCCTGTCGAACATCTCCTTCGGCCTCAACCCGGCCGCCCGGGTGGTGCTCAACTCCGTCTTCCTCGACGAGTGTGTCAAGGCCGGACTCGACTCCGCCATCGTGCACGCCTCCAAGATCCTGCCGATCGCGCGCCTGGAGGAGGAGCAGGTCAAGGTCGCACTCGACCTCATCCACGACCGCCGCGCCGAGGGTTACGACCCGCTGCAGAAGCTCATGGAGCTCTTCGAGGGCGTCAGCACGAAGTCCATGAAGGCGGGCAAGGCCGAGGAGCTGCTCGCCCTTCCGCTCGACGAGCGCCTCCAGCGCCGCATCATCGACGGCGAGAAGAACGGCCTGGAGGCCGACCTCGACGAGGCACTGCAGACCCGTCCGGCGCTCGACATCGTCAACGACACCCTGCTCGAGGGCATGAAGGTCGTCGGCGAGCTCTTCGGTTCCGGCCAGATGCAGCTGCCGTTCGTGCTCCAGTCCGCCGAGGTCATGAAGTCCGCGGTGGCGTACCTGGAACCGCACATGGAGAAGTCCGACGCGGAGGGCAAGGGCACCATCGTGCTGGCCACCGTCCGCGGCGACGTCCACGACATCGGCAAGAACCTCGTCGACATCATCCTGTCCAACAACGGCTACAACGTCGTCAACATCGGCATCAAGCAGCCGGTCTCCGCGATCCTGGAGGCCGCCGAGGAGCACCGCGCCGACGTCATCGGCATGTCCGGTCTCCTGGTGAAGTCCACCGTGATCATGAAGGAGAACCTGGAGGAGCTGAACCAGCGCAAGCTGGCCGCCGAATACCCGGTGATCCTCGGCGGAGCGGCTCTCACCAGGGCCTATGTCGAGCAGGACCTGCACGAGATCTACGAGGGCGAGGTCCGCTACGCCCGCGACGCGTTCGAGGGCCTGCGCCTGATGGACGCCCTGATCGCGGTCAAGCGCGGTGTCCCAGGAGCCAGTCTCCCCGAGCTCAAGCAGCGCCGTGTGCCCAAGCGGGAGACCGCCGTACTGGAGGTCGAGGAGCCGGCGGAAGGCGTCCGTTCCGACGTGGCCACCGACAACCCGGTCCCCGAACCGCCGTTCTGGGGCACCCGTGTCGTCAAGGGCATCCAGCTCAAGGAGTACGCCTCCTGGCTCGACGAGGGTGCGCTCTTCAAGGGGCAGTGGGGCCTCAAGCAGGCCCGGACCGGCGACGGGCCGACGTACGAGGAGCTCGTGGAGACCGAGGGCCGCCCGCACCTGCGCGGCTGGCTCGACAAGCTGCACACCGAGAACCTGCTGGAAGCGGCGGTGGTCTACGGCTACTTCCCGTGCGTCTCCAAGGGCGACGACCTGATCCTGCTCCACGAGGACGGCTCCGAGCGGACCCGCTTCACCTTCCCGCGCCAGCGCCGCGGCCGTCGCCTGTGCCTCGCGGACTTCTTCCGTCCGGAGGAGTCGGGCGAGACGGATGTGATCGGCCTCCAGGTCGTCACCGTCGGCTCGAAGATCGGTGGCGAGACCGCCAAGCTCTTCGAGTCCAACTCCTACCGCGACTACCTGGAGCTGCACGGCCTCTCCGTCCAGCTCGCCGAGGCGCTCGCCGAGTACTGGCACGCCCGGGTCCGCTCCGAGCTCGGCTTCGGCGGCGAGGACCCGGCCGAGGTCGAGGACATGTTCGCGCTGAAGTACCGTGGCGCGCGCTTCTCCCTGGGCTACGGCGCCTGTCCCGACCTGGAGGACCGTGCGAAGATCGCCGACCTGCTGCAGCCGGAGCGGATCGGCGTGCACCTCTCCGAGGAGTTCCAGCTGCACCCGGAGCAGTCGACGGACGCGATCGTCATCCATCACCCGGAGGCGAAGTACTTCAACGCGCGCTGAGCCCGTCGACGCGCGGTGGGCGCATGTCCGACGCGTGTGAGCGGGACAAGTCGTACACTGGTCGGTCCAGTGCAGGCCGGTCGCCCTTTCCTCCGGAAATGGGTGGCCGGCCTTCTCGTCCCTCGTGGAAGGTGTGCCGCATGACCAGTACGGTCTCCGCGTCCTTGACCCGCACGGCCGAAGGCGCCGCCCTGCAGGCCGTCTTTCTCGACATGGACGGCACCCTGGTCGATACCGAGGGTTTCTGGTGGGACGCCGAGGTGGCGGTCTTCGCGGACCTCGGACACCGGCTGGACGAGTCGTGGCGGGACGTGGTCGTCGGCGGGCCGATGACCCGCAGCGCCGGCTATCTGATCGAGGTCACCGGTGCGGACATCACCCTCCCGGAGCTCACCGTGCTGCTCAACGACCGCTTCGAGGCGCGCATCGACCGCGGTGTGCCGCTGATGCCCGGCGCGGCACGGCTGCTCGCCGAACTGGTGGCCCACGAGGTGCCGACCGCACTGGTCTCCGCCTCGCACCGGCGCATCATCGACCGGGTGCTGGACTCGGTCGGCCACCACCACTTCGCCCTCACGGTGGCGGGCGACGAGGTCTCCCGTACGAAGCCGCACCCGGAGCCGTATCTCACCGCGGCCTCCGGCTTCGGGGCGGCCCCTGAGCGCTGCGCGGTCATCGAGGACACCGCGACCGGGGTCGCCGCCGCGGAGGCCGCCGGCTGCTGGGTCGTCGCCGTACCGTCCGTCGCGCCGATCGCGCCCGCATCCGGCCGGGTCGTCGTGGGTTCTCTCGAAGAAGTCGATCTCGCATTTCTCCGGGGCCTGGTCACGGGAACGAATTGATCGCACACCGAGAGTATTTCTGTGAATGAACGGAGAAGCTCTCGCCGTCGCGATGTGCGAATTCCTCGCTCATACGTAGCGGAAAGTCGGGTGCATGCCAATGTGGAGGTGTGCATCCGAGGTGAGTTCTGTCACCTCGAAGGCTTCCGAGACTTCACAAGATCCACCCACCTGTCCGTTCTGACCCTCCCGTGTGTCCCGATTCATGGAGTCCTGTACGGAACATTCCGCGCCCGGGAAATCGGCCCGCCGACAAATGCCCGCACCATTCGCTTGTGCTCGGGACGGCACCGGTCGGGAATTGCAGACGGCGCCTACTAATGTCGTTTTCTCAATGGCCGGATGAGCCGGATGAGGGAGAACGTCGAAGATGAACCGTAAGACTCTGGTGCTGCCGGCCGTCGTCGGCCTGCTCGCGCCCGTACTCGCCGCCTGCGGCGCGACGGACGGCGGGAGCGATGGCAGCGCCGCCATCGTTGTCGGCACCACGGACCAGTTCGTCGCCACGGAGGACAATCCCGCGCCGCTCGATCCCGCCATCGGCTACGAAGCGGGTGTCTGGAACGTCCTGCGGCAGACCGTGCAGACCCTCACCCACATCCCGCGCGGAGGCGGCGCGCCCGTCCCCGAGGCCGCCAGGAGCTGCATCTTCACCGACCGGCAGAACGAGAGCTACCGCTGCAGGCTGCGCAGCGGTCTGACCTTCGCCGACGGCTCGCCCGTCACCGCCGAGGACGTCAAGTACTCCATCAACCGGGTCATCGGCATCAAGTCCGACAACGGACCCGTCGGCCTGCTCGCCAACATCGACACGATCGAGACCCGCGGCGACGACGAGGTCGTCTTCCACCTGAAGACGCCCGACGCGACCTTCCCGTACAAGCTCGCCACCCCGGCGGCCGGCATCGTGCCGAGGAGCGAGTACCCGGCCGACTCCCCGCGGGAAGGCTTCCAGGTCGACGGCTCCGGTCCGTACACGATGAAGCCGGAAATCGTGGACCACCAGGTCTCCAAGATCGTCTTCACCAAGAACCCGAAGTACAAGGGCGATCTGCGGGTCGTCAACGACAAGGTCGAACTCGACCTCTTCCCCGACGCGGCGGCGATGGGCAAGGCCCTCGACGACCAGAAGATCGACATGATGACCCGCACCATGTCGCCCGAGCAGGCCCAGCAGATGCTGGAGAAGCCGAAGGACGGCATCAAGCTCACCGAGATGCCCGGTCTCGCCATCAGCTACCTCGGCTTCGACACCACCGATCCCGCGGTGAAGGACAAGGCGGTCCGCCAGGCCGTGGCCCAGGTCATCGACCGCGGCCAGATCGCCGGCCAGGTCTACGGCACCACGGCCGAGCCGCTCTACTCGCTGATCCCGTCCAGCATCACGGGACACACGAACTCGTTCTACAACACGTACGGCGAGCCCAGCGCCCGCAAGGCAGCGGCCATTCTGCGGGACGCCGGCATCGACACCCCGGTGAAGTTCACCCTGCACTACACGACCGACCACTACGGGCCCGCCACCGGCGCCGAGTTCAAGACGCTGGCCAAGCAGCTCAACGCCACCGGCCTGTTCGACGTCACCACCCAGGGCACCCCGTGGGCGAAGTACCGTCCCGCGCAGAGGCGCGGCGACTACGCCGTCTACGGACTGGGCTGGTTCCCGGACTTCCCGGACCCGGACAACTACACGGCCCCGTTCCTCGACAAGAACAACTTCCTCAACTCGCCGTACACGTCCAAGGTCGCCCAGGACACCCTGATCCCTCAGTCCCGCCGTGAGGCCGACCGCGCCGCCGCCTCCAGGACGTTCCAGAAGTTGCAGGACATCGTCGCCACCGACGTCCCGGTACTCCCGATCTGGCAGGGCAAGCAGTACGTCGCCTCCCGCGACGACCTCACCGGTGTCGAGTGGGCGGTCAACTCCTCCGCCGACCTCCAGCTCTGGGAGCTCGGGCGGAACGCGAGCTGAACCCGGGCGCCGACCGGCGCCCGGGTTCAGCCCGGCACCCGGGCGCCGGCCGGATCACTGGGCGCCGGGGCGCACCAGTCCGCTCTCGTACGCGTACACCGCCGCCTGCACCCGGTCACGCAGCCCCAGCTTGGTCAGCACGTGGCCCACATGGGTCTTGACGGTCGTCTCGCTGACGAACAGATCGGCGGCGATCTCGGCGTTCGACAGACCCCGCGCCACCAGCTTCAGCACCTCCACCTCGCGCTCCGTCAGCGTGTGCAGGGTGCCCGGCAGGGGGTCCTCGCCGGACGGCAGATGGTCGGCGTACTTGTCCAACAGCCTGCGCGTGATGGACGGGGCCAGCATGGCCTCGCCCGCCGCGACCACCCGGATCGCCTGCACCAGCTCGTTGGCCGGGGCATCCTTCAGCAGGAAACCGCTGGCGCCGGCGCGCAGCGCCTCCACCACGTACTCGTCGAGGTCGAACGTGGTGAGCACCAGCACCTTCGCCGGACCGTCCCGGCCCGGACCCGTGATCTGCCGGGTCGCCTCGACCCCGTCCATCCGCGGCATACGGATGTCCATCAGCACCACATCGGGCTGCAGCGCCCGCACCTGGTCGAGGGCCTGGAGGCCGTCACCGGCCTCACCCACCACCGCCAGATCCCCCTCCGCCTCCAGAATCATCCGGAAGCCGGTGCGCAGCAGCGGCTGGTCGTCGACCAGCAGGACGCGGATTGCCACCAGATCTCCTCAAGCTCCGTCGGCGGCCACGGGCCGGCCGTCCCCGGCACGGGCCGAGGCCATTGTGTCCTGCTCACCCTGCCGGGGCTCCGCCGGGCGAACCGACAGCGGATAGACCGGGGGAGTCCCGCCGAATTCCGGACAGACCGCCTGGTGGTCGCACCAGCCGCACAGCTTCGTCGGCCGCGGCCGCCATTCGCCCGTCTCCGTCGCCAGCCGGATGGCCTCCCACAGCGCCAGCAGCCTTCGTTCGACCCGCTCCAGATCGGCCACGACCGGGTCGTACGTCACGACGTCACCGCTGCCCAGGTAGACCAGCTGCAGACGGCGCGGGACCACGCCCTTCAGCCGCCAGATCACGAGGGCGTAGAACTTCATCTGGAACAGCGCACCCTCCGCGTACTCCGGCCGCGGCGCCTTCCCCGTCTTGTAGTCGACGATCCGGACCTCGCCGGTCGGCGCCACATCGATCCGGTCGATCACCCCGCGCAGCCGCAGCCCCGACTCCAGCTCCGTCTCGACGGAGAGCTCCCGCTCGGCCGGCTCCAGACGGGTCGGGTCCTCCAGCGAGAACCACCGTTCCACCAGCCGCTCGGCCTCGGACAGCCAGCGTGAGAGCCGCTCGCCGTCCGCGTCCTCCGTGAACAGCTCCGACAGCTCCGGCTTCGTCTCCAGCAGCCGGTTCCACTGGCCGGGGACCAGGGCCGTGGCCCGATCGGCCGTACGCTCCACCGCCGGATCGTCGAACAGCTTCTCCAGTACCGCATGGACCAGCGTGCCCCGGGTAGCGGCTTCACTGGGCTTCTCCGGCAGCCTGTCGATGACCCGGAACCGGTACAGCAGGGGGCACTGCATGAAATCGTTCGCCCGCGACGGCGACAGGGACGAAGGCGGCTGCGGCGGCCGGGGCACGGAACTCATGACGAAGACCCTACGGCCCGCCACTGACACTCAGCGGCATACCATCGACGACAGACCCTCCCACACCGCATGACAGTGCCGGACGGCACCGACCGAAGGGACCCCGTGGACGAGAGCGGCGACAGCGGCCGGCCGCAGCCCGGCGGGACCGGCCCGGCCGCGCCCGGGAACGGGAACGGGAAACCGCGACGCCCCCGGGAGCCGGGCGGCGGCCTCCTGATGGGCCGCCCTTTCGGGGTGCCCGTGTACGTCGCGCCCAGCTGGTTCCTCGTCGCGGCGCTCATCACCTGGGTCTTCGGCGGCCAGCTGGACCGCGTGCTGCCGGAACTCGGCGCGGCCCGCTACCTGGTCTCGCTCTTCTTCGCGATCGCCTTCTACGCCTCGGTGCTCGTCCACGAACTCGCCCACACCGTCGCCGCACTCCGCTACCGGCTCCCCGTGCGCCGCATCCAGCTGCAGTTCTTCGGCGGCGTCTCCGAGATCGAGAAGGAGACCGAGACCCCCGGCCGCGAGTTCGTCCTCGCCTTCGTCGGCCCCCTGCTCTCCCTGGTGCTCGCCGGCCTCTTCTACCTCGGCATGCAGTTCGTCGAACCCGGCACCGTCCCCGGTGTCCTGCTCGCCGGGCTGATGATCTCCAACCTCATCGTCGCGGCCTTCAACCTGCTGCCCGGCCTGCCGCTCGACGGCGGCCGCATGCTGCGCGCCGTCGTCTGGAAGATCACCGGCCGTCCCATGAGCGGCACCGTCGCCGCCGCCTGGGTCGGCCGCGCCCTCGCCGTCACCGTCCTCATCGGTCTCCCGCTGCTCACCCACACCGGCGGCCTCGGGAACAACCCCGACGACATCAGCGGCATGGACACCGTCACCGACGCCCTGCTCGCCGCGATCCTCGCCGCCATCATCTGGACCGGAGCGGGGAACAGCCTGCGCATGGCACGCCTGCGCGAACACCTCCCGGACCTGCGCGCCCGCGCTCTCACCCGCCGTGCCGTCCCCGTCGAAGCCGCCACCCCGCTCTCCGAGGCGCTCCGCAGGGCCAACGAGGCGGGCGCCCGCGCCCTCGTCGTGGTCGACGGGCACGGCCAGCCCAAGGCCGTCGTCCGCGAGGCCGCCATCGTCTCCGTCCCCGAACACCGTCGCCCCTGGGTCGCCGTCAGCACCCTCGCCCAGGACCTCACCGACGGCATGAGGATCTCCGCCGAACTCACCGGCGAGGAGCTCCTCGACACCCTCAGGACCAGCCCCGCCACCGAGTACCTCGTGCTGGAGGAGACCGGCGAGATCTACGGAGTCCTCTCCACCGCCGATGTCGAACGCGCCTTCGTCGCCGCGATGGCGCGCACCCCCTGAGGGAACACCCGGCCGCTCGCACCGTGGTCGCGGAGCGGGACGGGCGGGCGGTCGGAGCCCCGGGAAACACCGGTACGCTGGTCACATGTCTGAACCGACCGGTGCCGCCCGCCGACGCGGGCCCTTCAAGGTCGGGGACCAGGTCCAGCTCACCGACCCCAAGGGACGCCACTACACCTTCACGCTCGAAGCCGGAAAGAACTTCCACACCCACAAGGGTTCTTTCCCGCACGACGAGCTGATCGGCGCTCCCGAGGGCAGTGTGGTCCGAACCACAGGAAACGTCGCCTACCTGGCGCTGCGCCCCCTGCTCCCCGACTATGTCCTGTCCATGCCCCGCGGCGCCGCCGTGGTCTACCCCAAGGACGCGGGGCAGATCCTGGCGTTCGCCGACATCTTCCCCGGCGCCCGCGTCGTGGAAGCCGGCGTCGGCTCCGGCTCGCTCTCCACCTTCCTGCTCCGCGCCGTCGGCGACCAGGGCATGCTGCACTCGTACGAACGCCGCGAGGACTTCGCCGAGATCGCCCAGCAGAACGTCGAGCGCTACTTCGGCGAGCCGCACCCCGCGTGGCAGCTCACCGTCGGAGACCTCCAGGACAACCTCTCCGACACCGACGTCGACCGGGTCATCCTCGACATGCTCGCCCCGTGGGAATGCCTGGAGGCCGTCTCCAAGGCACTCGTCCCCGGCGGCATCCTCTGTGCCTACGTCGCGACCACCACCCAGCTCGCCCGGACTGTCGAGTCGATCCGTGAGATCGGCTGCTTCGCCGAGCCGCAGCCCTGGGAGTCGATGATCCGCAACTGGCACGTCGAGGGCCTGGCGGTCCGCCCGGACCACCGCATGATCGGCCACACCGGCTTCCTCGTCACCGCCCGGCGCCTCGCCGACGGTGTGGAGGCCCCGCTGCGCCGCCGCCGCCCCGCCAAGGGCGCCTACGGCGAGGACTACGACGGTCCCGGCAGCCAGAGCGGCTCCTCCTCCCGGAGCTGACTCCGCGCAACCCGGTGGCGGGGGGCGCCCCCCGCCCCCCCCCCCCCCCGGGGGCACCCCCCCCCCCCCCCCCCCGGCGGAAGGCCGCCCCAGCCAGGTCCCGGCGGGAACACCGAGCACGAGGGCGAGCGAACCGGCGACGGACAGCGCCCCGACCACGCGCCCGCGGACCTCGGGCGCGAACAGGCCCACCGCGACCGGCCCCATCACGGCCCAGAACAGTGCCTGGGCGAGCGCGGTCAGCAGCCGTGCCACGAGAAGCAGCCAGTAAGAGGTCGCCAGCGCCGCAACCAGACTCGACACGACCAGCGTTGCTGCGTTGCCAGCAGTCCTGTGAGCACATGACGCCGGGGCACGGCCCGCATGACGTGGGCGAGCGGCAGAGACGCCACCGCGACCGTCACGCCGTAGCCGGTGACCAGGAGGCCGACCGCTGACACTGACACCCGCAGGCTTTCGGAGATGAGCTCCAGGAGGCCGACCGGCAGGTTCTCTGCGGTGTTGAAGGTGAAGGCGGCCAGCATCAGGGCCACAAGCACTGCCGATCCGTGCCATGTGGACGGTTGTGCCGTGACTCCACGGTCTCTTCCCGACCTCGCCGCCTGCTCGGCACCGTCCATGGAGGTACCTCACCGGGCTCACACGTCCCGCAGCAACCGGATTTCATCTGCCGGGCTGTTCGCCGACACACCCCCGTCACGCCGGCCGCTGCTTGGTGATCTTCTCGGTGCCGGAGCTCTGCTCACCGAGACGGCGACCCCGCGAAGCTCGCTGATCACGGCGAACCCCGGCTCGGCGGACGCCCCTCTCGCCACCCTCGTGGAGAAAGAACAAAAGTCGAGGTCAGGGCCTGATTCGGCGTGATTGTCAGTGGCGCCCCGCACGATGGATACATACGGCCACGAAGCCGTCACACGACGACAGGAGGTTCGTCATGGTGAACTCGTCCGCAGCAGCCGCCCCGCGGCGCCGCGCAGACGGCCCTGCCCCCTCACCGACCGGCCCCATCCCTTCCTCGTCCCCTTCTTCTTCCTCGTCATCGGGCGGTCCGGCCGCCGACGTCCACCCCGTGCTGCGCCGCACCACGGCGCCGCCGGCCGCCCTCGATCTGCTGGCGCAGGCCCACAGCGGCCTCGCCGAGGCCGCTGTGCTCGACGTGCCGAACGAGCGCTATGCCACCGCCCATCTCGCCGCGCTGCGTACCGCCGCCGCGGTGCTGGCGGCCCGCGGCCGGCCCGAAACCACCAGGCGGCGGCGGGAGAGGATCCGCAGCGCCTGGGACGTCCTCCCGGAGATCGCTCCGGAGCTCACCGAATGGAGCGCCCTGTTCGCCTCGGGCGCCCGTCGCAGGGCCCGGGCGGAGGCGGGCATACCCGGCGCCGCAGGCAGCCGCGACGCCGACGACCTGCTGCGTGACGCGGCCATGTTCCTGCGCCTGGTCGAGCGGTTGCTGGCCCTCCGGCCGGTACTTCCACAGGCCCGGAAGGAGGGGGCGGACGCGGGATGAGGGCGGTCGTGGTCCGGGGCGGGTGACGACGGTCCGAGGCAATAGGGTGGACAGCACGTGCATCACCCGCACTGTCCACGCTCCGCCGTCTGCGGCGGCACCGCGACGAGGAGTCATCTGCCGTGTCGGACCAGCTGCGCCCCCGCGCCTCCCTCCGTACCGCTGTGGTGTGGGAGGTCCTGAAGGACGCCCTCGACCGTCAGGTCAAGGCGACCGGCAGGGACGCCCTGGACGTCCTGGACACCGGCGGCGGCACCGGGAACTTCGCGGTGCCGGTCGCCCGGCTCGGCCATCGGGTCACCGTCGTCGACCCCAGCCCCAACGCGCTCTTCGCGCTGGAGCGCCGCGCCGCCGAGGCCGGCGTCGCCGACCGGGTCCGCGGAGTCCAGGGCGACATCCTCGGCCTGTTCGAGGTCGTCGAGCGCGGTGGGTACGACGCGGTGCTCTGCCACGGAGTCCTGGAGTACGTCGACGACCCCGCCGAAGGTGTACGGAACGCGGTCGACGCCCTCCGCCCGTCCGGCGACCTCAGCCTGCTCGCCGCCGGACTCGGAGGCGCCGTTCTGGCCAGGGCGCTCGCCGGTCACTTCACCGAGGCGCGGCAGGCGCTGAGCGACCCTTCGGGCCGCTGGGGCGAGGGTGACCCGATGCCCCGTCGGTACACCGCCGAGCAGCTCACCGAACTGGTCTCCGCGGCCGACGTCGAGATCGGCGCCGTACACGGAGTACGGGTCTTCGCCGACCTGGTGCCCGGAGTCCTGGTGGACACCGAACCGGGTGCGATGGAGGCGCTGCTCAGGCTGGAGAGCGCCGTGGCGGAACTGCCCGCCTTCCACTCGGTCGCGACCCAGCTGCACGTTCTGGGCACCAAGCGCGCCTGAGCCACCGCCGCAGTGCGGCTGATCAGCAACGCAGCTGCAGATGGAGTACGCCCCAGGACCCCCGATCGGGGGTCTCTCCACGTATGATCGGGGGACACCATCCGGCATGACGGATCGGAGGTTGGGGAATCAACGCCTCAGCAGCTGAGCCGCCGTGGCGGCCCGGACTGGCTGATTGGCGAAGAGGGCGGGTTTCACGGGGGCGATTCCCTGCCTATCCTGGAAGGGCCGCATACCGGCCGCCCCCCGCGGCCGACGACGAGGAGGACTCCGTGCCGCTCTCGGAGCACGAGCAGCGAATGCTCGAGCAGATGGAGCGAGCGCTGTACGCCGAAGATCCCAAGTTCGCGACAGCGCTTGAGGGAAGCGGGCTGCGTACGTACACCCGGCGACGGGTCTACCAGGCGGTCGCAGGCTTCCTGGTGGGTATCGCGCTCCTCATGGCCGGAATGGTCGCCAAGCAGATCTGGATCAGCGTGGTGGGCTTCCTCGTCATGCTGGGGTGCGCGGGCCTAGCGGTCACCGGTTGGCGCAAGGCGTCCAAGCCCGGCGAGCAACAGGCGGCCGGGGGCAGGAGCGAGCGCCGGCATCCCAGGCAACGCCGGACGGTGATGAACCGAATCGAACAGCGGTGGCAGCGACGCCGCGACGAACAGGGCCAGTAGCGCTTCGATAGCCTAGGGACGGGGGGGGGGGCGCGGATGGGGGGGCCCCCCCCAACCAAAACCCCCCCCCCCCCCCCCCGGGGTCCGGGGGTCAGGCGAAG